>PKTZ01000025.1 GCA_002868925.1 Desulfuromonas sp.
CGTCGGCCGGGAGAGATTCTGCTCGGACGCAAGGCACAGTGGGCGGAAGGACGCTACAGCCTGATCGCCGGCTTTCTCGATATGGGGGAGTGTCTGGAAGAGGCGGTCGTGCGCGAGGTGGCCGAGGAGACCGGCGTTCGGGTGGAGAATATCCGCTATATCGGCAGCCAGAGTTGGCCGTTCCCGAGCCAGTTGATGGCCGGTTTTGTCGCCGACTACGCCGGTGGTGACATCCGGATCGATAATGACGAACTCGAGGATGCCGCCTGGTTCCCGGTCGATGCTCTGCCCAAACTACCGCCGAAACGGAGTATCGCCCGCTACCTGATCGACAATTTCAAGGACCAGCCCTGACCGGTTTGGTTAACAATAGCCGGGTGAAGAGTTAAGGATATAACCGGTGATCGTTGGCCACCAAGAGCACCAAGAAAGTCCAATTCGCAAAACCATTGTTTCACGCAAAGACGCAAAGTCGCAAAGAGAATCAATAACTTTAATTAGGTGAAGTCCAAATCTAATAATGAGGCTAAATCGGTTTTGGTTTTAACCCAAAAAGCTCTTTGCCTTTATTGCATTTCTCGATTTCCTTAGCGCCTTTGCGGCTTTGCGTGAAACCTGCCCTTCTTGTTTTTGCTTTTCTTGGTGTCTTAGTGGCGGGAAGATTTCGGTTTCCTGGCGGTAGGCAAAAAAAACCCCGGGCGGGGACCCGGGGGGTCGCAACCATCTCTTTTTTTCGGGGTTGAACAGCCGCTCTCTGGAGGAGGTTTGATGGCTGTAAAAGAGATAATGCGAAACGTATTGTCGAAATTTCGGAAACCTTTTTAAATTCTGCTAAAAAGATTTTAGCGAAAATAATGTTTTTTTCGAGAGAGGTCAAGGGAAAACGACTGATTTTAGGGAATTATTTCGAATTATGGTGGATGCAATATTTTGTAAAAAATACTATATTTTGGAGAAGGCCGAGATCGCCTATCTCCGCTTTGTATTGGAAAGCTATGATGGCCTCGCTTTTGTCCGCACCCTCGACAAAACCGGTGCCCTGGTTGAGGTCGCCTATCCGCCGAGCCGCAGCGCTGACGCCGAGATATTATTGGCGGCTCTGGAACAAGAGACCGGGATGACCGAAACGGCCACCCCGGCAGAAGGAATGTATCAACCGATCTGATTGTTTAAACGGCTTCGACGCTGAAGGTGGGCGGATCGAGGATCGCTTTTTTCACCGTGCACTGATCGACGGCGCGGATAATCGTTTTGCGATATTTCTCCGGAAACTGGGCCGGCAGCTGGATCACGATTTTAATATTATCGAGTCGCTTGGTTTCGGGGTTGCGGGTCGGTTCCAGGTTCAGGCGCAGCTCGGTGGTGTCGATGTCGCGCTGCTGACAGAAGCTCAGGGCATAAAAGCCGGCGCAGGCTCCGAGTGACGACAAAAACAGATTGAAAGGGGACGGGGCGCTGTTGGCGCCGCCGTTCGCTTCCGGTTGGTCGGTCATTGTGGTGAAACCGTTGTATTCGGTGTTCACGGCAACACCACCGGGAAAAGTAATCTCCATCATCTGTACAGCTCTCCTTTATTAAATTACCAGCTCTTGCTGAGAGGTTCGAGCCGGGTCAGTTCATATTCTCTGCTGCCGAGGCCTACCTTTTCCGCCTGTGACAGGGTGGTTTCCCAGTCGATCTGTGGATAGATGCTGCGGAACTTGTCCTGCCCCGGCTCGTGGCCCGTTTCCATGACACTTTCGGGAAGTCCGGATGCCTGGTTGACCAGGTCTGCACAGGCCTGGTCGAGGGCGACCGGGTCTGTCGAGGCGAGGATGCCGATGTCGGGGACGATCGGGGCGTCGGAGTGACCGTAGCAGTCGCAGGCAGGTGAAACCTGGGTCACGAAGTTGACGTACAACAGCTTCTCCCCTTTACCGCTGGTCGCGCCGCGGGCATAATCGGCCATTTTCAGCATCACCTTTTCCGATTGCTCGTTCCACTGGATGCGGATCGCCATCTGCTCGCAGATGCTGATGCAGCGCCCGCAGCCGGTGCACTTCTCTTCGTCGATATTCGCTACCCCTTCGATCATACGGATCGCTTCGTGAGCGCACGCCTTGAGGCAGTCGGCGCAGGCGGTGCAGTACTTCTCGGCGACCTGCGGCGCGACGGTCGAGTGTTGCTCCATTTTTCCTTCGCGGCTCGAGCAGCCCATGGCGAGGTTCTTGATCGCACCACCAATACCGGTCAGTTCGTGGCACTTGAAGTGGGAGAGGACGATCATGCCGTCCGCTTCAAGGATTTCGAGGCCGATGTCGACCGAATCGAGAACGCCCCCATCCAGTTTTACCCGGCGTGAGGAGTGGCCGCGCAGGCCGTCACTCATGATCAGCGGGGCGTCGACTACGGCGTAGGCGAAGCCGTTAGCGATGGCGCTGTCAAGGGCGGAGACCGCCTCCTTGCGTTGGCCGGGATAGAGAGTACTCGAGTCGGTCAGGAACGGTTTGCCGCCGAGTTCGCGAACCCGGTCGACCACCTGGCGGACGAAGGTCGGGCGGATGTAGGCGTGTCCGCCCCGTTCGCCGAAGTGCAGCTTAATCGCGACCAGATCGCCCTTGTCAATTTTTTTCTCGATCTGGCAGTTGTCGATCAGGCGCAGCAATTTGTCGTGCAGGTTCTCACGGGTTCCGGCCCGCATATCGGCCATGAAAACGTGACTCGCCATACCTTCCTCCCTTATATTTTTGATGCAAGCGGAATCGCTTTGGTCGCCGAATAAATTAGCACATGGCGAACTGTGGAATCAAATCGAAAGGGTCGAGGCGGGAGGTGCTCAGGCCGATAATTGCAGTCTGCTTTCAACTTGACTGAGAGCCTGTTCGGGATTGAACTTGAGACCGATCCGGTACAGGCCCCGATTCTTTTTCAGGTCGATGTGGCAGACCGAGGCGAGAATCTGCCGGTTGCTCGGCCAATAGGGATGGCGAAAACGGAGGCGCAGTGCGGCGCCGGGTTCGAATGGCCTGTCGCAGTCGAATGCTATGCCGAAAGGGCTGACATCGCAGCTGATCGCCGGAGAAAAATGGTTGTCGTCCGGCAGGGCGAATTCGACAATCGATTGGCGTTGCGCTCTGGCGGTCTTCCTGTTTTCGCTGCAGTGCGGCGAGATGACGTTGCGGAACAGCTTGGCCCGGTAGAGTTCCTCGTCGGCCTGGCGGATCAGCTTGTCGGCGTGTCGATGGTCTTTGTTCATGAAGACCAAACCGCCGCTGATGGTCAGGTTCTTCCGATCGAGCAGATGCTGGCCGCGGAAAACGATTTTTTCGACCTTTTCCCGGATCCGATCGGCAATCAGGTGGGGCTGGTCCCGTTGCACCCGGCGTAGCAGGACGGCAAACTCTTCGCCGCCGTAGCGGGCGGCGATATCCCCCTCGCGGATCGAGCTTTTGATAATATCGGCAACCCTCCGCAGCGCCTCGTCGCCGGCCAGGTGGCCACAGCGATCGTTATACTGCTTGAAATGGTCGAGGTCGAGCATCAGAATGGCGCAGGTCCGCGAACGGTCGATCTCCCGCTGGTTGCAGAGTTTCTCGACGAAGGCTTTGAAGTAGGTTTGATTGTAGAGGCCGGTCAGGCCATCGGAAATCGAGGCCGATTTAAAGTGGTTCAGTTCGCTCGCTTCGACCACCCGCGGATCCTTCAGTTCGCGCACCACCCGGTGCAGGTAGTCGAGCAGGGCCGGCAGCAGGGTCGAGTCGGCCCGATCGGAGACGAAGACCGTTCTGCGGTGGGCGAGCGCCTCTTGCCAGTAGGTTCTTGCAATCTCGTCGGGAAACTCCTTGCCGACCAGATTCCTCAGCGCGTCACGAAAGACGCCGGCCCCCTTTTTTTCGGCTAAAAGTTCAAGTTCGGTGATCAATTTGCGATCATCCTGGCCGTACTGACTGATGATCGTTGCGATATTTTCCTGCATGAAAACCCTCACCAACCTGTTGAATAAAAGAGATCAAATCGATCCATCATCCAGTGCAGAATCGGGGCCAAGACCGGGCGTGGTCCACAAGCTTATGTAATCAATGCAGTTCTGAATATTCCGCCTGTTTCAGGCGACAGAAAAGTACGTGAGCGGCCGAAGGGGAGGGTGGTGAAAACGCCGGGTTTTCAGCTCGCGGTTTCTGATTCCGGGTTCTGCAGATAGACGGTCCGGCTCGGGAATGCGATTTCGAGCCCCATCCCCTCGAGGATGTCCATGATCTTGAGG
Source organism: Desulfuromonas sp. (assembly GCA_002868925.1). Lineage (GTDB taxonomy): Bacteria > Desulfobacterota > Desulfuromonadia > Desulfuromonadales > UBA2294 > BM707. Next base: position 4,244 of record PKTZ01000025.1, read on the forward strand.
CAGACGTCTTCGCGGGCTTCGAGGTATTCGCCCCAGACCGTGGTCGTGGTAAAGCAGTAGACCATAATGTCGAGGGACGAGGCACCGAAATCGGTGAAGTTGACCAGGAAGAACTCCTGGTCGATCGCCGGATGCTGGCGCAGCAGTTCGCGAATTTTGGCAACCGCCTCGCGCATCTGGTCGGGGCGGGTGTCGTAGGTGACCCCGACATTGAGCTTGATCCGCCGTTTCGGCATGCGGCTGATGTTGTCGAGAGACATGTTGGCGATGATGTTATTCGGTACCGTGATCAGGGTTTTGGCAAAGGTGCGGATCTTGGTCGAACGGAAACCTATCTCCTCGACCGTCCCTTCAAGATCCCCGGCCTGGATCCAGTCGCCGACGTGAAACGGGCGATCGAAGATGATCATCAGCGAGCCGAAGATATTGGAGATGGTGTCCTTGGCGGCCAGGGCGAAAGCGAGTCCGCCGATGCCGAGGGAGGCGATCAGGCCGGAGACCGGGTAGCCGAAACTCTGGATGACCATAAGCAGCGCCATGATGACGATGAAGATGCGCAGGCTCTTGCGAATCAGGGGTGCCAATTGATCGTCGAGGGTCGACTCGGTCCGGGCCGCCCACTTTTTAAGGTAGGTGTCGACCAGATCGACAAGATTGAACAGGAACCAGCCGGCGGCGACGATGGTCAGCACCTTGATCAGGTTAATGGCGAAGCCGTTGATGTCGTACGGCTCGACCGGGAGCTGCAGATACTGGGTGGCACCGAACAGCCCGATCAGGAAAACCAGAAGCTCGGACGGTTTTTGCACGCAGACCAGTACCTGGTCGTCGAGCTCATTTTTAGTTCGCTTTGCCAGCGGCATGATCAACTTGATGAACAGGTGGGCAAACGCTTTCTTGGCGATAAAGGAGAAGAGGACGATACCGAGTGCTATAGCATAGCGAACAACGGTTATTCCGAGAATTTCGGTGTTTAAAAATTCAGGCATGGTAAACTCTGCAGTTGAATAAGTTCTTGAATTGACACGTAACATTACCAGTTCGCAGAAACGAAGGCAAGCCCCGGCGAGGTTCTGCTTGGTTGATCAAAATCGTTATCTGTATGGTAAAATGGTGTGACATTAATAACAAACGGAGGAGATGCGATGAAACAGAAAAGCCTCGACAGCTTCAAAACCAGACGGACTCTCGCCGTTGATAATACGAATTACGACTACTTCAGCCTGGAAGCCTTGGCCGAAGGCCGGGGCGTTGACCTTGGCCGGCTACCGTTGACGCTGAAGATACTGCTGGAAAACCTGCTCCGTTGCGAAGACGGGACGTCCGTGAATAAAGAGGATATCGTCGCCGTCTTCGATTGGCTTGAATCGAGGCATTCGGATCACGAAATAGCCTTCCGCCCGACCCGGGTTTTGATGCAGGACTTTACCGGGGTGCCGGCCGTGGTCGACCTGGCGGCGATGCGCGATGCCGTTTCCCGCTCCGGGGGCGATCCGGAGACGATCAACCCGCAGGTGCCGGTCGACCTGATCATCGACCATTCGGTCATCGTCGACGAATACGGCAACCCGCAGGCCTTCCAGGCGAACGTCGAAAAGGAGATGGAGCGCAACCGTGAGCGCTACGCCTTTCTGCGCTGGGGCCAGCTCGCATTTGAAAACTTCCGGGTGGTTCCGCCCGGCACCGGCATCTGCCATCAGGTCAACCTCGAATACCTCGGTCGTACCGTCTGGTCGGAAGAGATCAACGGCCGGCAACTCGCCTATCCCGACAGCCTGGTCGGGACCGACAGCCACACCACCATGATCAACGGTCTGGCGATTCTCGGTTGGGGGGTCGGCGGCATCGAAGCCGAAGCGGCGATGCTCGGCCAGCCGATCTCGATGATCATCCCCGAAGTGGTCGGGTTCCGGATGACCGGCAAGCTGAACGAGGGGGTAACGGCGACCGACCTGGTTCTGACAGTGACCCAGATGCTCCGCCAGCATGGCGTTGTTGGAAAGTTCGTCGAGTTCTTCGGTTCCGGGCTCTCCCAGATGCCGCTCGCCGACCGGGCAACCATCGCCAACATGTCACCGGAGTACGGAGCGACCTGTGGCTGGTTCCCGATCGATTCGGTGACGCTCGACTACCTCAAGCTGACCGGACGCGACCATGTGACCGGGCTGGTCGAAGCGTACGCCAAGGCGCAGGGGCTGTGGCGTGACGACGACATGCCCGACCCGGAATACAGCGCCGTGCTCGAGCTCGATCTCTCCTCGGTCCGCCCGAGCCTCGCCGGCCCGAAACGGCCGCAGGACCGGGTTGACCTGACCGATCTCAAAAAAGCGACTGAAGCGACCTTCCCGGAAGGGGAAGAGGAAAAGAAAACCCCGGTCGCCGGTACCGAGTACGAGCTCAAGCAGGGTGACGTCGTGATCTCGGCGATCACCTCCTGTACCAACACCTCCAACCCGGCGGTGATGATGGCGGCCGGTCTGGTTGCCAAAAAGGCGGTCGAAAAAGGGCTGCAGAGCAAGCCATGGGTCAAGACCTCGCTCGCTCCCGGTTCCAAGGTGGTGACCGCCTATCTCGAGAAGGCCGGTCTGCAGGACTATCTCGATCAACTCGGTTACAACATCGTCGGCTACGGCTGTACCACCTGCATCGGTAACTCCGGTCCGCTGGTCGGGCCGATCGCCGATGCCATAGACGAGGGCGACCTCACCGTCTGCTCGGTCCTCTCCGGTAACCGCAACTTCGAGGGGAGGGTCCACTCCCAGACCAAGGCCAACTGGCTCGCCTCACCGCCGCTGGTGGTCGCCTATGCCCTTGCCGGAACCACCCGGATCGATCTTTCGACCGAACCGATCGGCCAGGATCGGGACGGCAACGAGGTCTTTCTTTCCGACCTCTGGCCGAGTGATGCCGAGGTCAAGAAACTGGTCGAGACCGTCTCGGCCGAGATGTTCAGTGAGCGTTACGCAGATGTTTTCAGCGGCGATGCCGCCTGGCAGTCGCTGCCGGTTCCCGAGGGCAAGACCTACGCCTGGGAGCCCGACTCAACCTACGTGCGCGAGCCGACCTTTTTCGAACTGCGTGAAGAACCGGAAAGCCGGCTCGAAGGTTTTGCTTCGGCCCACATCCTGGCGCTGCTCGGCGATTCGTTTACCACCGACCATATCTCGCCGGCCGGGGCGATTTTAGCCAGCTCGCCGGCCGGGGAATACCTGCAGGAGCATGATGTCAAACCGCTCGATTTCAACTCCTACGGTTCCCGCCGCGGCAACCACGAGGTGATGATGCGCGGCACTTTCGCCAATATCCGCATCCGCAACGAGATGGTGCCGGAGACCGAAGGGGGCTACACCCGGCATGTGCCGTCGGGGGAGGAGATGAGCATCTTCGACGCCGCCGTTGGCTATGCAAAAGATGGTACGCCACTGTTGATCTTTGCCGGCAAGGAGTATGGGACCGGGTCGAGCCGCGACTGGGCGGCCAAGGGGACGCTGCTGCTCGGGGTGAAGGCCGTTATCGCCGAGAGCTACGAGCGGATTCATCGCTCCAACCTGATCGGCATGGGGGTGCTGCCACTCCAGTTCAAGCAAGGTGACGACCGCAAGAGCCTCGGTCTCGACGGCAGCGAGACCATCGACCTGCACGGAGACGACCGGCCGCTGCAACCGGGACAGGAAATAACGCTGACCATCCATCGGGCCGACGGCGGTTCCGAAGAACTGACCGTGGTCAGCCGGATCGATACCGCCAACGAGGTGCAGTATTACTTAAGCGGCGGTATCCTTAATTACGTCCTGCGCCGCCTGATGTCCTGATCGGGATTGTTACAGCTTGCGTGAATCGTAGGCCCAGTGCAGCAGCGCCTGGCGCTGCTTGCGCCGGCAGCCGAGATCGCCCGGCTGACAGTGCTTCTGCAACTGGGCGATGTGTCGCCGCATTGCCTTCCAGCGCTTGATCTGGCGTTCGTCGTCGACGCAGCGCCGCCCCAGGTAGTAGCGGCAGTACCACTGGAACCAGCCGCGCGGGTCGTCCGGCCAGATCCAACCCTTTTCCAGCCAGTATGAAAGCGGCTTCGATGCTGCAACCCCGAAAAAGTTGAGCGCCGGATCGCGCCGATTCGGGCTGAGCTTCGCCTTGTCGAACCAGTCGACCGGAAACTCGTTTTGGCAGTCGGTCATGTACTTGCCGCCGAAAACGCCGAGCTCGAGCATCTGCTTCGGGGTCAGCTCCGGCTTGAAGTCGGGATGGAAGTTCTCCCCCTGCGGCTCGGTCAGCTCGTAGGAGTATCCCTGCTGCATCCTGTCATTGACGGTGATGATATTGCCCATGAAGAAAATATAACAGAAAGCGGGTGGAAGGGGGCAGTTTCGAATGGCACTCGTTTAAGGGTAGAACAGAGCAAAACCGGGACTGTCCCCGCACGGGGGCTGTCCCAGGTCTTTGCGACGCGAAGCTGTGCGTTTTCTTGACCCGTAAACATCTGGGACAGCCCCCGGAAAAGCGAGGGGACAGTCCCGAGTTTACTCCGTATCGACGCCAAAATGGCTTAAACTAGTGCCATTTGGGGCAGTCTCTTTACTGCCAGAGCCCAAGCCGTTTCAGGCGGGCCGCTTTTTCCGTGGCGAGAAAGTCGGCCTTCAGCCGGAAATCGAACTTGCGATAGACCGCGGCCAGCCCCTCCTCCAGCAGCAGCCGGTTCAGAAGTCGCCCGTCCGGAAGGTATATGTAGGCAAGGGTGCGGCCGTGTCGGTCGGTGCCGTCACCGCCGACCTGTACGGTGACCCGTTTCCCTTTCGCTTCTCGAATCATAAAACGGAGCGCCATATCGGCGATGCGGCGCAGGGTGCCACGGTCGACTCCCTGCCGGAGGTAGTAATTGTCGCGGGGCGAGTCTTCCTTCTCCGGGGTGTCGATGCCGAGCAGTCGGACCTTGCCGATATTCTCGACCTTGACCGTGTCGCCGTCGTAGACCCAGGTGATGGTACCGGTCAGTGCGGCCGGGTCGCATAGAGCCGTCGCGGGAAGGAAAAAGAGAAAGAGGATCAGCAGCAGAAGCTGCTGGATCACGATTTACCCCAGAGCAGGCGGGTGAAGATGCCGGCGTAGATACCCCACATCAGGTTGAACAGGAGGACGAACAGCGGGGTCAGCATCCCGAGGTCGACCCCGAGCATGCCGTGCCCGGCCTGGGGGTAAATGTAAAAGAGCTGATGGGCGGTCGGCAGCAGGCTGATAATTATCCCCTTGCGGACCCAGTGTTTACGATAGCGGTTGCCGGTGACCACGAGCGAGAAGACGAGCCCCCAGATACCGCCCCAGATCAACAGCGGGGCGAGCGCCCGGAAATGGAAATCGGAATAAAAGTTGACACCGACCTTTTCGTTCAACTTGAGAAGGATAAAGGTCCACTTGGTCCCTTCGCTGACCACGGCCGCGATCAAACCGGCACAGAAACAGACGCAAATTAAAGCTGAGTTTTTCCGCATGACATTCCTCGCAAGCTGATTCCCGCCACAACGGCTGTCGTGTCGCCGTGATAAGGGGAAATCGGTTCGCGGGTCAAACTGTCAGATTGGTTTCCGAACAGTACTTTCTGACAATCACCCTATTTAATATCAAGCGGGCTTGACGCCCGGAAATCAGCTAGGGGTGAACCTCGTTCATGCTGCCGGTCCGGTATCCTTCCAGGTCGAGTGCAACGTAAGTGAAGCCGGCCGCCTTGAATTCTGCGACGATTTCTTTCCGGAACTCTTCGTCGATAAACTTTTCGATCTCGTCCGGGGCGACCTCGATCCGGGCGGTTTCGTTGTGGTAGCGGACCCGATAGTTGCGGACCCGGTGGTGACGCAGGACGGTCTCGCAGCGCCCGACCTGGATAAGCCGCTCGCTCGTGATCTCGGTGCCGAAGGGGAAGCGCGAGGAAAGGCAGGCAAACGGTTGCTTGTTCCAGGTTGAAAGGTTGAGGTCGCGACTGAGCAGGCGGATATCGTTCTTGGTCAGCTCGGCTTCGAGCAGCGGTGACCGGATCTCCAGCTCCTCGATCGCCTTGCGGCCGGGCCGGATATCGTCGAGGTCGTCGAGGTTGGAGCCGTCGAGGATAAATGCGAAACCGAGCTCCTTCGCTTTCTCCCGGCAGAGGGTGAACAGCTCCTTCTTGCAGTGGTAGCAGCGGTTGCGCTCGTTATTGGCAAAGCCGGGGATTTTCAGCTCGTCGCTCTCGATCTCGAGCTGGCGCACCTTCATCTCGGTGGCGAGCTGGCGGCTCTCTTCGAGTTCGTATTCGGGATAGGTCGGTGAGGTCGCGGTCAGGGCGAGGACGTTCTCGGTTCCGAGGACATCTTTGGCGACGCGGAGCAGGAAGGTCGAATCGACGCCGCCGGAAAAGGCAACCACGACCGACTCCATCTCCATCAATATATCTTTCAGTTTCCGGTATTTTTGATCCAGCACGAAACAGGGTGACCCATTCTTATTTAAATGAAATACATGAAACGGTGGTCGAGCTCCTTTTCGAGACCGCGCTCTTTCGCCTCCTTGCAGAGGTCGTCGAGGGTAACGCTTGACAGGTACTCGTTGAGACGCTTGCCGGCTTCCTGCCAGACAACCTGGGTGACGCACCGGCTACCGAACGAGCAGCCCGCTTCGTCCCCCCTCTCGCAGTCGACAAGGGAGAGCTTTCCTTCGGTGGCCAGTACGACATCGAGGACGCTGATTTCGTTCGGTTTCCGGGTCAGGGTGTATCCACCCTGCGGTCCGCGCTTGCTCTTGAGCAAGCCGGCACTTTTCAGGTCCTGAAAGATCTGCTCCAGGTAGCGGGGGGAGATCTCCTGGCGGCGGGAGATATCCTTAATCTGCGCCGGCAGGTTGCCCGCGTTATACGCCATATCGAAAAGAGCTCTGAGCCCGTAGCGGCTTTTGGTCGACAGTTTCATCTGAAATCCTCCGTTACATTGTTCCTTTTAATTAGTAAATAACTCTATTAATTATGTCAACAATATATTGAATCTTTTTTCACTTGTTTACGGGATTTGTGGCGCTGATTAAGAATCATGATAATTTCCGTCTAAATAGTTGAAAAATAGTCGAAAACTCTGTCTGCTCCGTTGACAAATTCGATAGTCGATAGATAATTAATATTAGAGAGTGCTCATTCGGAAGACGCGAGAAAAGTACGAGAGGAGGTGTTGTCCATGCTGCCGATCAGATGGGATCCGTTCAGAGATCTCGGTATGATGCACAGAGAACTGGATGATCTGTTCCGTCAGACGTTCGGCGGAGCGATGACAGAAGCAGGAACCGCCATCACGACCCTGACCCCGGTAGTCAACACGTTCACCAAGGATAATGTTTACCACCTGCAGGCTGAACTGCCCGGTATCGACAAGGATGATCTCGATATCAGCGTCGATGAAAACCTGCTGACCATCAAGGGTGAACGGAAAGAGGTTACGGAGAAAGAAGAGCGGGACTACATGCTCAAAGAGTCGCGGTACGGTTCATTCGTCCGCAAAATGACTCTTCCGGATGGGGCCGATACGGAGAAAGTCGAGGCTCGCTACGAGGATGGTATCCTTGAAATTACGATGCCGATCGTGGTCAAAAAAGCTTCGGCCAGCCGGAAAATTTCGGTCGAGGGTACGGTAGGTAAAGGACGTAAAGTCCACTAGGTAAAAAAGAACAAAGAGCGTCTTCCGGATTTAAAAAAGGCAGCCGAAAAAGCTGCCTTTTTGTATGCGTAAGAAGATGATATTCATTAAAAAGGGCAGGCTCCATGTCGGAGCCTGCCCTTTGTTTAAGTACAATATTGACGGTGATCAGAACAGGTAGCTGATTCCCAGCGAGCCGCCCAGTTCATCAAGCCCTCTGATCTCAAGGCTGGTATTGAGGTGGTCGGTAATTGCGTAATCGAATCCGGTGAAGAGGCCGAAGTTGTCTTTCGCTTCGAAGGGTGCATGATAGGAGAATGTGTAAATATCACCATCCCGATCCCCGCCGACAATATCATGATCCACCCGGACGTCGGAGTATTTCATGCCAAGGTAAGGTGCGAAGGCGCCAGCGCTCCGGGTGACGTAGATCGATACCTGAGACTCGGTGGTCTCGAGCATGGTCTGGCTGGTGAAATCTCCTCCTGCCACCTCATTGTTGACCAAATTGTCTAAAGCGACACCATCCCATGATTCATCGGCGTCTGCTTCGTAGTGCTGGAACTGGGCGCTGCCGAAGACTTTGTAACCACCGCCGAACTCGAACAGTTTGGCCTTAAGCCCGACTCCCAGGAGATAGTCCCAATCCCCTTCCGCTTTGACCTGGGTCTTGCCGCTTAAAGTGGACGATGCAAACTTGTACTCGAGTGTCGTACGCGCGACGCCGGCCTTGATGAAGAGGTCAACGTTCGAAATGATGGTGAGGTTGGCTTTGAGCAAAAAACGGTCAGTATCGATTTCGGCTTCTTTCGATTCTATGTTGTTGTCCTTGTTCCAGGCCCCGAATGACCCGTAAGACGCAGAGGCAAGGTTTTTTTCTCAAGATCCCGTTCGAATGTTTTGTCGAATTCGCAGGAGAGGGTGAAGTTGCCTTTTTTGGCAACTGTTGTGGCCGTGTCTCCAACGCTCATAGCGTAAAGTGGTGAAGTGAAGAGCCCGATGATAACGAGTGCAGTCAGAAGTTTTTTCATAACGCTTTGCCTCCTTGTCGAAGTTGAAATAATTTCGCGATCACGATGCGGGAATGAGATTAAAGAGAAACCGCTTGTCCGTTCGGTACAGGCTAGGCGGTTTTCCCTCCGATTATCATAGTTGCATGTCTCTCTGGATAAAATGCATCGACTAATGAATGTTGATTTGCATTAGTACCCCCAATCCTGATTCCTGTCAATCGGGGAAAGAAAAAGGGGCATGTTTTGCGATGAAACATACCCCTTTTAATTAATCGGTTCCTCTTTGCTTACGGATTGAAGCTGTCGGCCTCGAAGTTGAGCGTAGCGAAGTAATCCTCGTTGGTCTCTTCGCGGCGGATCAGCTCGACGCTTCCGTCGGTGCGGAGTAGCAATTCTTTCGGGCGCAGGCGGCCGTTGTACTGGAAGCCCATAGCATGGCCGTGGGCGCCGGAGTCGTGGATCACCACCAGATCGCCATCTTCGATCGGCGGCAGCTGACGCTGGATGGCAAATTTATCATTATTCTCGCAGAGCGAACCGGCGACGTCGTAGGTTTCGGTCGCTTCCTGGTCTGCCTTGGCGGGGACGTCGATATGGTGGTACGCCTCGTACAGGGCCGGGCGCATCAGGGCCGACATGCAGGCGTCGACACCAACGTACTTGCGATAGATGTCCTTGCTGTTGATCGCGGTGGTGACCAGGCAGCCGTGCGGGCCGGTCATGTAGCGGCCACTCTCCATGAACATCTTCGGGGCGTAGCCGTGCTTCTGCTTGAAGGCGTCGAACAGGATGGTGATGTCCTTGCTCATCGCGTCTAGATCGAGCGGCGCGTCCTCCGGCTTGTAGGGGATGCCGAAGCCGCCGCCGATGTTGACGAACTCGAAGCGGATGTCAAGCTCGTACTCGACCAGCTCGGCGATCTCGAGCACCATGCGTGCGGTCTCGACCATGTAGGTGTAGTCGAGCTCGTTCGAGGCGACCATGGTGTGCAGGCCGAAACGGGTGGCGCCGCGTTCTTTTGCTTTGCGGTAGGCGTCGACCACCTGCTCGTGTGAAACGCCGTACTTGGCTTCGACCGGGTTGCCGATGATGATGTTGCCGCTGCGACGCGGGCCGGGATTGTAGCGGAAGCAGATCAGCTCCGGGAACGGGGCCGGCACCTTGTCGATCAGCGAGATGTCGTCGAGGTTGAGCACGCAGCCGCCTTCGGACAGGGCCGCTTCGAATTCGTGCGGCGCGGTGTTGTTCGAGGTGAACATGATCTCTTCGCCGTTGCCGCCGACCTGGCGGCTGAGGATCAATTCCGGGATCGAGCTGCAGTCGAAGCCGAAGCCCATGTCGTGCATCAGCTTAAGGATCTTCGGGTTCGGCAGCGCTTTGACCGCGAAGAACTCCTGGAAACCGTCGATTTTGGCAAAGGCCTGCTTCAGCTCCTCGCCGGTCTTGCGGATACCGGCTTCGTCGTAGATATGAAAAGGGGTGCCGTAGTGTTCGGCAATCGCCTCGAGCTTGGGGAAGAGGCGTTGTTTGAAATCGTCTGACATCGGCATGTGACTATCCTCCGGAAAAAATTTATGCAGGTATACCGGAAAGGCGGCAAAATTTCAAGTTTCACCGTTGTTTATTAAAGCGGACCGGAGAGGGGAACGGTGGCGAGGGTCTCCCAGGCGAGCACATCGTCATCGTTGCTTGTCTGCAGTCCGACCCTGACCGCCGCGCAGCGATCGAAGTGGTAGGTCGGTTGCGGCTTGATTTCGGTGCAGAGATTCTGGCCCGGCTCTTCGCTGAGGTGACCGTAGAGCAGGCTGATGTGGGGGTGGTAATCGACCGGCAGGAAGCGCTCCGGGTGCAGGGCGGTGACCATCTGGTGCAGCTGCGGGGACATCTGTATCGGCAGGGTCAGCGCCTGGTTGAACTGTTCGCTCCAGCGGGCATAGCCGGTTGTCTCCAGGGTAACGGGGGGGAGGGTGGCGACGGATTCCCTGAGGAATCGTCTCGGGTTTTCAACCTGCTCTTCCGGGAAGACCTGCAGGGTGAGGTGCGGTTCGAAGCGGACGGTGTCGAACCGGTCGGCAAGTTGTCCGATCATCCGTGTGAGCTTTGCTGCGTCGTCGGTGCAGGGGAGCAGCCAGAAAGCGATCCGTTTTTGCAGGTTCGAATTATTCATTTTTTTCGTTGCGACCGAACCGGCCGCGGAGTTAGCGTCGTCAACCGACGATCCCGCCGAGGCGCATATTGCGCATGGCGGTCATTACTCTCGAGAGGGCCTCGGTGCCGTTGTGCAGCTCCCACGGCGGTTGCGGGTTGTCCTGGGCCCAGAGCCCCTTGCGTGCCCGTCGCGCCTTGCGCTCGAACTTGCCAACCTTGTCGGAAACGTTGCGCAGGGTAGCTTCCTGATGATTGTCCGGGTACCAGGCGAGCCCGGCCCGGATCAGCCCCCACTTGAGGCTCTGGCCGTTGGCATTGACGATGTCGCTGACGCGGCTGTTGTCGATATAGCGGGCCGTGACGACATGGTTTTTCACCATCTTTTCGGTAAAGGCCTTCGCCTGCTTGCCGTAGGGTTGCTCCAGTTGCGGGGCGTCGACCGAGACCAGGTGGACTTGGCGCGCCTTCCCTTCGCACTGGATGACGACGGTGTCGCCGTCGATAACGTCGATGACGATATCGCATTTTTCGCAGGCCATTGCGAAAAAAGGGGTCAAAAGCGTAAGCAGGATAATAATCAGAAGCTGGCGCACGGGTTCACTCCTTGTCGAAGGTTCGTACTTTATTTAATCAGAGTTTGCTTGGGGGGTCAATGCGGGAGGCCGGCTATTCATTGACCAGCGGACCGGACAGGGGCAGGTCGAGGTAAAAGGTGCTCCCCTTGCCGGGGGCGCTCTCGACCCTTACCTGGCCGCCGTGCATTTTGACGATCTCCCGAACCAGGGCGAGACCGAGGCCGGTGCCGCTGATGTTCTTTGCCTCCGGGTGATAGACCCGGAAGAAACGGTCGAAGAGCTGATCGTGCGCCTCTTTCGGAATGCCGAGCCCGGTGTCGCTGATTGCGATCGAAACCGTATTGTCCTGCTGCCGGCAGGAGAGGGTTATGGTTCCGCCGGCCGGGGAATATTTGATGGCGTTGGCGACCAGGTTTTTCAGAGCGCGATGAATCTTCGAGGGGTCGGCGATGACGTCGGGCAGGTCGGCGGGACAGTCGATCAAGATTTCGTGGGTCGTGGTGGTGTCGGCGAAGATGGCGCCGACCTCCTGCAGGATCGAATCGATCCGTACCGGTTCGAAATGGTGCCCGGTAAAGCCGGCCCGCAACCGCTGCAGGTCGAGCAGATCATCGATCAGTTCGCGCAGCCGCTCGCATTCCTGGTAGCACATGCCGAGAAACTTGTCCCGGTTTTCCTGATCGACATCTTCCTGCAGCAGCAGCTCGGTAAAACCGATGATCGCGGTCAACGGAGTGCGCATTTCATGGCTGATCGAGGAGAGCATGTCGTCCTTGAGCTTGGCGATACGATGCCGCTCACTGACGTCACGGATGATGACCGCCAGCATAAACTGCTGATGCCATTCGAAGGTTCCGGCGGTAATCTCCACCGGGAAAACGGTGCCGTCTTTTCGTCGATGATAGAGTTCCAGGGGGCCGGCGTGCCCGGCGATGACGTCCCGGATATGGTCATCCTCCTCCAGCTCTTCTTCGGCCAGCAGCCTGGACGCGTCGATTTCGCGAAATTCCTCGATCGAGTAACCGTACATTTTGAACGCCGCCTGGTTCGCTTCGGTAACCCGCATCGTCTCCTGGTCGATGATCAGGATCGCATCCTTCTCCGCCGAGAAGAGGAGCCGGTATTTCTCTTCCGATTCGCGGAGTGCCTGCTCAGATTTTTTGCGCTCGCTGATGTCGCTGAAAAAAACCGCCATGGTACGCGGCGAGGTCTGAAAGGCATAAACATCGTAAGCACCGCTGATTTCGCCCTCATCGTAATCGATATGTTCGCTTTGCCAATTGGTGCCTTCACGGCAGATCTGCCGAAAAGTGGCGGGGACTCCGGTGTTGATAAGACCGGGGAAGGCTTCTTCGATGGTCAGGCCGATCAACTTCTGGGTGTCAACGCCGAGGATGCCGTCGGCAGCTTCGTTGGTTCCGGACAGGATCAGCTTCTCTTCGGGGTTGAGATGGTAGAGGAGGATACCCATTGGTGACGAGTTGACGATGGAGCGGAACTTCTTTTCCGACTTCTCCAGTTCGTTATGGCTGCGGAGTTCGGAGAGGCGGTTTTTGCCGATGTTGGCCAGCATTTCGACAATGCCCGTGTAGATCGGCAGCAGTCGCTCAACCGACTCAGTGGAGAATGTCGGCATCTGGCGGATAGTCTCGAGGTAGGTCTGAGCATCAACGCCGGCCATGGCGGACTGCTGTCGAAAAAAGTCTTCGTCGAGAGGGTCTGGTCGGAACTGGCCGATCAGCAGGGTGGCGCAGTGCATGTCGTCGAAAACGACCGGCAGACCGACTTCGACCAGGCCGTTTTGACAGCGGTGCTCAATATATTTTTGCCCGGGAGGCTGCTCTTGTTCCAATGCCCGGGCAAAATAGCGGTCGCTGGCAACACAATTATGTGACAGAGTATCTTTATTGCGATGAAAAAGTGAACAGGCTTCCTGACGTCCGGTTGAAGCCAGAACCTCCCCCTCGTGGTCGATTAAACTTGCCGGCAGACCGGTCGCAGCCTGCAGGCTCGCCAGCAGGCTGCGCAGAGAAGGGAGATCGAGGGTGTCTTTGAGCAAAAACGACATAGAATTGATCATTCCGAATTCGAAATATTTTAATCAAATTAAAATATAGCCGAAAATTTCGGATTGACCAGTGAGTATTACTCGTCTGGGATGACCATAGGTTGTTTCTGTAACCGTTTGTAATAGAAATTTTGACCGTAGAGGACCGAAACCGGGTTATGGCCGGTGACCCGGTCCTTGACCACCAGGGTTGTGACCGGTGCCTGCGAGTACTTGTTGAACAGCATGTCATGACCGACACAGAGGCCCATGATGACGTTCATGTCCATTCCCTCGGTGTTGAGAATCTCAGCCTGGGCGATCGGGTTGCAGGCCGGCTCGAAGGTGCCGGGACGGACCTTGTCACTCTCCTTGAGGTCGAGCTTGAGCTTGTCGATGCTGCCGGCCTTGCAGCAGGCGGAATAGGGTTCGAATCCCTGGGCGATGAGGATATCGGAGAGGCGCTTTGTCTCGTCGAGCAGGCCGATGCAGGTGGCGATGCCGATTTTCTTGTACTCCATCAGCTTGCACAGGGCGAGCAGGTCCTCGACCCGGTTCCAGCGGGCGTTGACCGCATCAGATCCGGGGATCGGCTGATAGCAGAGCCCCTCGACCCGGGCCGCGACCTTGGCCAGCCTCGCGTCTTCGTCGTCGCCGGCATACTTGGCGAAAGATTTAACGATAATGTCGGCGTGCGGATCGGACGGGCAGTAAGCCGGCTTGGCCGGGCCCTGGTCCGGCTCGGCCCAGCAGTTGGTTTCTCCACATTTATCCCAGACGGTACTGCAGCTTGAGCAGGAGAGCGGTTTCTTCTCTTTCATGGGGGCTCCTTTGCATCGGTTTGAATTTAAAAAAATATCATAGCACGCCGTTGCCGGGATTCGAATATGGGATTTTCTGGATAATGAACATTCCTATGCAAGTAAGATTAATTTCCAAAAATTAATCGAATTTTTGGGTGTAGGTGGTATTTATAAATGCGAGTAAACCTAGATTACAAATAGAGTATTCTCTTCTGGATTTATTTAAATTAATATATTTCTGTTTGACATCGTGGGTCGATTGCTTTTATTTTGATAAAAAACATGCTTCTCCGATAAGAGCAAAGGTGGGGTGACCCACCGACGCAGAGCCACGGGCCTCACGTCAGGTAGCCGAGCCGCCGAAGAGAGTCGCTGTCTTTTCCCTTTTCCAATCTTTGGGGTTAATCTGACACCTGACTTCGGTAATGAAGCAGGTGTTTTTTGTTCAGCTCAGCTAATGTTGGGCTTGAACCCCATCCTTTCACCTTCTTCGGGGTGGGCCTCAAACTTCAGGTAGTTTGAGGTTTTAATAATGACTCGTCACTGGCGAGTGTAGATATAACAAAAGGGCGATCCCGATCGGGGTCGCCCTTTTGTCGTTTGGATCTGATTAAGCAATCTATTCGATGATCTTCCGGCACTCGAGGTAGAAGCGTTTTTCGTCCGCTTCGCCCATTGAGAAGGTCTTGCGCGGCAGGGCGCCGTCGAGGATGATCGTTTTGAACAGGTCGTGCTTGGAGATCGCCGGCAGGTAGAATCCGATGTTGCCCGGCTGGCTGCCGAGGCGGGTGACCGGTTCGTCGCCGTGGATGTAGTCGATCCGGGCCTTGACGTTCTTCTCGAGGTAGACGTCGAGGTAGGACTGCAGGGTGGCGACGGTAAGATGGAAGGCCGGGTTCTCGACCACCAGCAGGCCGCAGCCGGTGGCATCGACGAACGGGATCAGGTGCTTGTTGTCGCCGGTCTCGGTCGCCTGGCGGGCGGCGAGCTCGACCCGGTCAGCACAGCGATGCAGGGTGACGGTTGCGTCCTTGGCGGCACAGAATTCGCCGAGGCCGGCAAGCAGGGCCTCCGCGTCGACATCGAACAGTACCCGGTGGATCGGTTCGAACTCGAGGCCGGGATCGTGCACGTTGACCAGTTCGACCAGGGCGAAGCGGGCCGGGTGGTTCATGATCGCCTCTTTGTCGACGGCGTTCTGCTTCAGCTCTTCCCAGATCGCCTTGGCGGTGGCGAAGGAGTGGTTGCCGTCGCCCATGGCGTAGAGGACGACCGGCTTGTCGCTGACGTCGTAACGGTCGGCGAAGGCTTCCGGGTCGGCCAGTGCCGCTAACGCGTCGGTGACCTGTTTGACCGTCTCCGCGTCATTAACGCGCCATCCCTTGACGTGTCCGCCGTTGAGCATCAGCGTGATATCGTAGGCGGTGTCGAGCTCTTTTTCGAACAGCGGCTCGATCACCGTTTTTTTCGGGTCATCGATCAGGACCATGATGTGCGGCAGCTCGATCGGGGCATTCTGACGGACCCGGATGCGGGGCGGCAACCGGTCGACGATCGTCCCCTCGGTCGCCCGGATCAGGGTAGTCGCTCCCTCGTTGTAGTCGTACTGGTCGAGATCGAGCGCCACCATCAACCCCTTGCGCGATTCGACCTCCGAGGTCTTGCGATCGACCAGGATAAACCCTTCGCCCTGGTCCTCGAGAATGCCCTCATCGAGGTAGTTCTGCATCGCCCGGTTGATCGCGGTGATCCGCTGCTCGCTGTCCTCATCCTCGAGATAGACTTCCGGGAAGATGATGTTCAGGGTCGATGGCTCGTCGCCGACGATGGCGGCCGCCTTGTTCCAGTATTCCGGTTCGGAGGTGTACTGGTCGCAGGCGATGACGGCCCACTTGGCGAGGTCGGTCCCCGCTTTCGGCAGCAGGATACGTGGCAACTGCAGGGCGATGTTCTTGAAAATCATGGTCAGATCCTTGTCGAAAAAAATCAGATAATCTTGTTCAGCGGGTACTCGATAATCCCCTCGGCTCCGAGCTCCATCAGCTCCGGTACGATCTTGCGCACGTCGCTCTCCGCCATGATGGTCTCGATCGACAGCCAGTCCGAGTTGTAGAGGTGGGCGACGGTCGGCTGGTTGAGGCTCGGCAGCAGCTTGGTGATGGCGTCGACCTTGTCGTTCGGCGCATTCATCTTGATCCCGACCATCCCCTCGGCGCGCAGCGCCGATTGCAGCATGGTGTAGATGCGCTCGATCTTGCCCCGCTTCCAGGGATCGTTCCAGGCGTCCTTGTTGGCGATCAGCACCGGTACTGATTCCATCAGGTCACAGACGATGCGCAGGTTGTTTGCCTTGATGGTCGATCCGGTCTCGGTAACCTCGACGATGGCGTCGCACAATCCTTTAAGGATCTTGGCCTCGGTGGCGCCCCAGGAGAATTCGACATCGACGTTAACGCCGCGCTCGGCGAAGTAACGCTTGGTGAAGCCGACCAGCTCGGTGGAGATGGTCGCACCTTCGAGATCCTCCGGTTTTTCGACCTTGGAGTCGGGGCCGACGACCAGAACCCAGCGTGCCGGCCGGCGCGAGACCTTGGAGTAGACCATCTCGCCGACTTCGACCACGTCGGAATCGTTTTCACGAACCCAGTCGCGGCCGGCGATGCCGACGTCGAGCTTGCCCCGCTCCAGGACCTTGGCCATCTCCTGCGGCCGGACCAGACTGCATTTCAGCTCCTGATCGTCGCTGGTCGGGAAGTAGTTGCGTGACTTGGACTGGATCTTCCAGCCGGCCTTGGCAAAAAGTTCGATCGTCGCGTTTTCGAGGCTCCCCTTCGGGATGCCGAGTTTCAGTTCGTTGGACATGGTAGGCCTCATTTGAAAGATAGAAGGAAGAAGATAAGAAGTCAGGAGTCAGAAGAAAAACCGACTTTTAACTTCTGAATTCTGTCTCCTGTATTCTGTTTTCTTCAATTGTTATTTTTTCTTGTAAACCTCGTCCGGATCGAACAGCGGGTTCGAATGCTCGACCCACTCGCCGTCTTCCCACTTCACATAGAAGCAGCTGCGGTTGCCGGTGTGGCAGGCGGCCGGGCCGTTCTGCTTAACCTTGATCACCACCGTGTCGGCGTCGCAGTCGGTGTAAACTTCCATCACGTCCTGGGTGTTGCCCGACTCTTCGCCCTTCATCCAGTACTTGTTGCGGGTGCGGCTGTAGAACCAGGTCTTGCCGTCGCGCAGGGTGTTGTTAAGGGTCTTTTCGTCCATGAAGGCGACCATCAGCACTTCGTTGGTCTCATGGTCCTGGATAATGGCCGGGATCAGGCCGCCCATCTTTTCAAAATCGATTTTGATCACGGTTATATTCCTCCTTGCGGGTTACATTCGATCCGGTTTTTATGCCATGCTGACAGCGTGTGAGTCAAGGACGCAGGGAGGGAAGCGGCGAAATAGTTTTTTCTCATTCACAAAAGGAGCAGATTCGGGATGAAAACGGCGAAGGGAAAAATGGTTTTTGCGAACAGCGATATCGCTTCGATCGAGCTGGCGGTGCCGGATGGGCACAAACATCTGCGGGCGGCGATCCGTCTGCACGATGGCGGTGAATTGGTGCTGTCGGAAGCGACGATTGCTAACCTGTTGCGGGCTTACGTGACGGTCAAGACGCACCCGCAAAAAGAGTCGGTTGTTCTTACGGGGAAGTTGTTGGCGGAGGATGAGCGGAAGGGTGGATTTGCCAAGTGGCAGTTGTTGGAGTAGGTTGCATGATGTGTGTCTTATGGGTTTAACTTTTCTTTGTTATTTTTAAGATCTAAGTTCAAAGTCGTGGGGTCCCGGCCCCACACTCCGAGTTCATTTCTTTATTAAGCCATAAAGAAACGAACCAAAGAAACAGCTCCCTTGCAGTGGGCTTTTTTGTTCGGTTGGTTTCCTTCTTTTGTGAATTCGGTGGTAGGGAGATCGCCTTGAGGCGATCACGGTTTGTCTTTGTGGCTTTCGCGGTCGGGCTGCGTTTAAGGAATCAGGCTGACATGTGTTCACCTCAAGATCTATGGTAGAAAGGCAAAATCAGAACTGCCGGAATCACCAGCGTTATTGAATTTTCGCAGCCCACTTCAGGCTAGAGAGCAACGCAGACGCAACCTTCGAGGTTTGTATCATCGGTGAAAAGCGGTAGCAGCAACCGCAAATGCAGTGCCCGCCGCCAGGCGCGTGTTTTCTTTTGCTTCGTTTTCTTTGTCACGCCGACAAAGAAAATGACGTCGGCTGTCGGGCCGAGACCCGACGGTTTTGATCTAACCAGTGAAGTTACTACTCAACTGCACCCACCCAAAAACCTGTTATCATTGAAGTAATCCCATTCAACAGGAGGACTCACCGCAATGATCGTCGGCATCCTGAAAGAGATTAAGCCGGAGGAAAACCGGGTCAGTATGACCCCGGCCGGGGTCGAGGTCATGGTCGCGAACGACCACCAGGTCCTTGTCGAGAGCGGCGCCGGAATCGGCAGCGGTTTCAACAACGAGGAGTACCTGACCGCCGGAGCGGAGATCGTCTCCGAGCCGGACGAGATTTTCCGCCGGGCGGAGATGGTGATGCATGTCAAGGAACCGCAACCGTCCGAGTACGGGCATATCCGGCCGGGGCAGATCGTCTTTACTTATTTTCATTTCGCCGCATCGGAGCCACTGACCCGG
>PKTZ01000107.1 GCA_002868925.1 Desulfuromonas sp.
CGATATGATCGACCGCGCCCTGTCCGAAACCGGTCTTGCCCCTGAGAATCTCGAGATCGAGATCACCGAAGGGATGATCATGGAGGATGTCGAGCGGGCGATCGAGACCCTGGTCGACCTCAAGGTGCGCGGGGTGAAAATTGCCATTGACGATTTCGGCACCGGCTACTCGTCTCTGAACCAGCTTAAGAAGTTCCCGATTGATCGTCTGAAGATCGACCGTTCGTTCGTTTCCGAGCTCGAAGTCAATAGCGATGACCAGGTTCTGGTCGAGATGATCATCGAACTGACCGGAAAGTTGAATCTCTCCGTTATCGCCGAGGGGGTCGAGAAAGAGGAACAGAAGAAATTCCTGATCTCCCGCGGTTGTTACCAGATGCAGGGTTTCCTGTTCAGTCGACCGATCCCATCCGAAGAGTTCGGCCAGAGTCTAAAGCTGAGTGCCTGATGTGGGGACGGCGCCGATCCCGCTTGCCGTAAACCCGTTTGCGACGAGAAGTTGTTCCGTTCTTATTTTCTTGGGTACTATCGGCCCGTTCTCCATCTCCGCTACGGACAGGAATTAATTGGCTGAGGCTGATCCCCAGTAACGCCAGCAACATAAATAATTCGAACATCTTTAGATCTCCTTGCTCCCTGTTCTCTCAATCATCCCGCCCGACTGTGACAAAATATGTCACCGACGTTGTTCTCCTTTTTGTAGAAGAAATAATGGCCACCGGAAATCAGTTTTTTTCATTAATTAAACAATGATTCATTGAGTCGTCTCGAGGGGGAGATGGCGATTGACAAAGCATTTGTAAATCGTATACAGTATGCAGGTTTCACCTTTAGACGTAATAGTTCTGATCCGGTGAAAGATGTTGAAAAAGTGAAGTTTTCAGCTCATTGATCAATAACGAGACTTATCGAGGAGGAGAGAGATGATTGAAGCGTATCTTCGACATGAAGAAGAAAGAAATGCCCAGGGAATTCCGGCTCTGCCGTTGAACCCGGAACAGACAACGGCTCTTTGCGAGCTGTTGCAGAATCCGCCGGCCGGCAAGGAAGATTTCCTGATGAACCTTTTCACCGAGCGGATTTCGCCCGGTGTCGATCCGGCAGCCGAAGTCAAGGCCGGTTTCCTGGCCGAGATCCTGACCGGTGCCAAGAGTTCGCCGCTGATCGACAAGGTCAAGGCAGTACAGGTCCTCGGCACCATGATCGGTGGTTACAACGTGCAGCCGCTGATCGATGCCCTCAAGGATAGTGCCCTGGCCGATGAGGCCGCCTGTGCCCTTTCCGGCCTGACCTACGTTTACGATGCCGCCGCGCAGGTGCTCGAGCTGGCCAAGAGCAACGCCGCCGCCAAGAAGGTGGCCGAATCTTGGGCCAACGCCGAGTGGTTCACCAACAAGCCTGAGATTGCGGAGACCATCACCGTCAAGGTGTTCAAGGTCGAAGGCGAGATCAACACCGACGACTTCTCCCCGGCCGGCGACGCCTGGAGCCGTCCGGACATTCCGCTGCATGCCTTGGCCATGGGTAAGACCCGTTTCCCCGGCGGCATCGAGGAGATTGCCAAGTGGCGCGAAGAAGGTCACCAGGTTGCCTTTGTCGGCGACGTGGTCGGAACCGGTTCTTCCCGTAAATCGGCCTGCAACAGCGTGCTCTGGTGCATCGGTGAGGACATCCCGGCTGTACCGAACAAGCGCCGCGGTGGCGTGATCATCGGTGGCGTCATCGCCCCGATCTTCTTTAACACCGCCCAGGATTCCGGTGCACTGCCGCTGCGCATGGATGTCACTAACCTGAACATGGGCGACGTCATCACCATCAACACCGCCAAGGGTGAAGTTACCAACGAGGCTGGTGAAGTCGTCTCCACTTTCGAAATCAAGCCGGACACCGTCGCTGACGAGTTCCGCGCCGGCGGCCGGATTCCATTGATCATCGGTCGTTCCCTCACCACCGAGGCCCGCGAAGCCCTGGGCCTGGGCGAAACCGATGTCTTCACCCCGGCAGACAATCCGACTCCGAAAGCGGGTCAGGGCTACAGCCAGGCACAGAAGATCGTCGGCCGCGCCTGTGGCGTCGAGGGTATCCTGCCCGGCACCGCCTGCGAGCCGCTGATGACCACCGTCGGTTCCCAGGACACCACCGGCCCGATGACCGCTGACGAGATCAAGGAGCTCGCCTGCCTGCGTTTCAAGTCGCCGATGTTCATGCAGTCGTTCTGTCACACCGCCGCTTACCCGAAGCCGGCTGACGTGAAAATGCACAATAATCTGCCGAAGTTCATCTCCGAACGCGCCGGTGTGCCGCTGCGTCCGGGTGATGGAGTCATCCACAGCTGGCTGAACCGCCTGCTGGTTCCCGACACCGTCGGTACCGGTGGTGACTCGCACACCCGTTTCCCGATCGGTATCAGCTTCCCGGCCGGTTCCGGCCTGATCGCTTTTGCCGGTGCGCTCGGTTTCATGCCGCTCGATATGCCGGAGTCGGTTCTGGTCCGCTTCAAGGGTGAGCTCAACGAGGGCATCACCCTGCGTGACGCCGTCAACGCCATTCCCTACTACGCCATCAAGCAGGGCCTGCTGACCGTGCCGAAGAAAAACAAGGTCAACATCTTCAATGGTCGTATCCTGGAGATGGAAGGTCTGCCGGACCTGTCGGTTGAGCAGGCTTTCGAGCTGACCGACGCCGCTGCCGAGCGTTCCGCAGCTGCCGGCTGCATCCAGCTCTCCGAAGAGAGCGTCTGCACCTACCTGCGTTCCAACGTTGCTTTGATGAAGAAGATGATCGAAGAAGGTTACCAGGATGCTGAGACCCTGCAGGGTCGGATCGACGCCGTCAACGAGTGGCTGAAAGATCCGAAACTGATCCGTGCTGACGAGAACGCCGAATACGCTGCCGTGATCGAGATCGATCTGGCCGAAGTCACCGAGCCGATTCTGGCCTGTCCGAACGACCCGGATGATGTCAAGCTGCTCTCCGAAGTTCAGGGGACTCCGATCCAGGATGTCTTCCTCGGCTCCTGCATGACCAACATCGGCCACTTCCGTGCTGCCGCCGAGATCTGGCGTGGCCAGAAGTTCAACCCGGCCGTGCGCACCTGGGTTTGTCCGCCGACCCGGATGGACCAGGCACAGTTGAAAGAAGAGGCTGTCTACTCGATCTTCAGTGCCATGGGGGCACGCCCTGAAATCGCCGGCTGCTCGCTCTGCATGGGTAACCAGGCACGGGTTCCGGACGGAGTGAACATGTTCTCCACCTCGACCCGTAACTTCGATGACCGTATCGGTAACGGTGCCCAGGTCTACCTCGGCTCCGCCGAGCTCGGCGCGGTGACCACCAACCTGGGCAAGCTACCGACTCCGGCCGAGTACCTGGCCGAGTACAAGGAGAAGGTTGCTCCTAAGAAGGAAGAGGTTTACAAGTACCTGCAGTTCGACGAAATGGAAGGGTACAAGAAGTCTGCTTAATTAGATTGCTGATTCAACATGAAGTAAAAAGGCCTCCCCGGATATATCGGGGAGGCCTTTTCGTTTTGTGTATGTGCCTCTTTTGTTTCCTACCTCCGCTTAAGCCTATCCATCGCAACCTTAAGGCTGACCCGCAAAAGTGGTTGAAATTTATGGTTAATTTTTACGTAAAAAGGTCCTAAACACGATTATATTTTTCCAGGATGGATATCTTCCTGTATGGTGTTATATAAGATTGGTAAACAGCGATTTGAATGTGGTGTTTAAACCGATGAAACGGAGGGTGTGTGGCAAATTATAGACGAGTCATTGGGCTGGTTATTCTCCTTGTGCTGGTGTCCGTGCCGGTAATCGGCCGGGCGGCAGACCGAAAGTTCTCGCTGACGGCGGGGTATCGAGCCGATGACCTTAAATGGAATATCGGGAGTGACTTCGCCGGATCGACCCCGAACATCCTGTCCGAATTAACCTGGGATGACATCAGCTCCCTTGAATTCGCGGCGACGAGCGAAGCCTATCGCCCGATCAAGGATTCTGTCGAGCTGGCCCTGCTCGGAAGGGTCGCTTATGCATCGATATTGTCCGGTGATAACCGGGACTCCGATTATGATGGAGATAACCGGACGCTCGAGTGGTCCCGTTCGGTCAACGACGCCGGTGACGGATCACTGATTGATCTGGAAGGGGGCGGCGGATTCCGGTTTGTTCTTGACCAGACATGGTCTGTGACCCCCCTGGTCGGTTTTTATTTCTATGAACAGAACCTGGTGATTCAAAACGGATATCAGGTCATTGCAGATCATCCCGCAAGAACGCCCCCGGTCGGACCGCTTCTCGGACTCGACAGCAGGTACGAAGCGAGCTGGTATGGACCGTGGCTCGGTTTGCAGGTCGACAAGCGATTGCAGCACCACATGAACTGTCGCCTGTCGGCACGGTGGTATTCGGTCAACTATCGCGGCGAAGCGAACTGGAACCTGCGCACCGACCTGCAGCACCCGGTCAGCTTCGAACATGAGGCCGACGGAGATGGCATCGCGCTCGAGCTCGGTGTCGACTGGCGGGCGAACAATCGCTGGTTGCTGGCCGCCGGCCTGAACTGGCGGGACTTTAAGGCGGAGAACGGTACCCATCTTGTTTACTTTTCCAACGGAACAGTCGGCGGCAGTCGCCTCAACGAAGTCGACTGGGAGGCATTATCGCTCTCGATCTCCCTGCAATACCCTTTTTAGATACTAGCCGAGACCGGAGCATTATTCCGGTAGGTGAAACTTTTCCGGATGGCGGGCCGATTTATCAGCATAGAAATTTCGGATCTGGACGAAATCGTGATCGAAGTCTCCACTCGGCATCAGTAGTGGACCAAAACTGATGTTGCGCTGCCGGTAGTCGAGGGCGGCGCAGAGTATCGGTACTCCGGCACCACTGGCGATACGATAAAATCCCCTTTTCCATGTCTCGACCCGGGTGCGGGTTCCCTCCGGCGCGATGCCGATCAGCAGCTTGTCGTCCTGCTCAAATTTTTCGGTTGTGGCGTTGACCAGGTCGTTGGGGACGGAGCGGTTGACCGGAATACCGCCGAGCCAGGTCATCAATCGTCCGAGGGGCGGTTTGAAGATGGTGTGTTTGCCGATCCAGTGCGCCCGGATGCCGAGGGCGAAGATGGCCAGGATGCCGAGAAT
>PKTZ01000204.1 GCA_002868925.1 Desulfuromonas sp.
GGGACGGGTGTCGTCGAGCATATAGGTGAAACCGTGGAATTCCTCGTCTGTTGTCACCCCGTCGCCGGTAATGATTTCAGTCGGAGTCAGGAACGCCTGGTGGCAGCTGGTGCAGAGGTTAAACTGCGCCGAAAAAACAACCGGATGGATGCGTTCTGAACCAACCACATAGTCGAGACGGATGCTGTCCTCTTCTTCCGGCACCCTCATGCCACCGTTATGCGGATCGTGACAGGTTCGGCATTGGATCGAACTGGCCGTTGTCAGCGGAGGGACACCACCGATAACGGTCGCCAGCTCGTCGGCGTCTAACCCGAATGAAACACCGATGTAGTCGCGGAAACCTTCGTCGGAGTGGCAACGGAAGCACGGGTTGCCCTCACGGGGGTCATCGGCATGATTGCTCTGCTGGTAGTTGGTGAGGATATTGTTAGCAAGTGGGTGGTGCGGGAGGTGACTATTGGGCAGCGCATCGTGACAAATCCCACAGATGCTGTAATCCGGATTCCGCTCCGGAATCGGGCCGACCCCGTAATGTTCGCCGCCGGCGCCGTGACAGTTTTCACAACCGACTGCCGCCAGACCATCGGCCGGGACATCGGCAGAAGCCAGGTATTTTTCGAGCGTTCCGCCGTCACCGATCGGATCGTGGCACTCAAGACATGAACCGGAAGCAGCGTTGATAAATGTGCTGTGCACTACGTGCTTGCTCTCAAGATAGCCGGCCACCGCCTCCTCACTGAAAGACAATGTCTTGTGACACTTGACGCAGGTTCCGGCACCGACGTAAGAAATACCAGTCTTCGAATCCGTGCCCAATCCGTCATCACCTGAAATTGTCCCATCACTGTCACGGCTGCTACCGCATCCGGAAAGAACGAACACAATTGATACAACCAAAATTGCTGCCAACATATTCAGGTTTTTCATTTCGACCTCCTCAAAGGCTCTTTATTACTGAAATGGGTGACAGCGACGACAGCTTTTACCGTCACTGGCATTCTTCAAGTTTTCAGACATATCGCCCCAATCCTCGGGATGAGGGTTGATCCCCAAGCTACCCGACATGGCACTATGGCAGGTCAGACAGACATCACCATCAGGATGGCAGGCCTGGCAGGTTGCCAGGTTTTTCCTCGCCTCGCGGGCATGGGAAGCAGACCACTCATGCGATTGCAGTACAGAGTCCGTGTGACAGGACGTGCATGCAATTCCCAAGTTTTTGAAATCTTCATGACTTGAACCGGTGACCATGATATCGCTCCACCCTCTTCGGTGCGACTCGATAGCCAGATCGGCCGGTGCAAACTGCTCGTGGCACTCGACGCAGAACTTGTTCTCGTGGCAGCGGCTGCAGAGCTGCTGATCGGTACGAGCAGCGATCGGGTGCGAGACCTGGAACTCGGAGCGATGGACGTTGGCCATGTTGTTCCCGACATCTCCCATCTCATCGGCAAAACCGGACTGGTGACACTCCAGGCAGAAATCCTGGGCATGGCACGATTCGCAATCGCCGCCGCTTTTCGCGTCGAGGCGATGGTTGAACGACCAGAGCGGCCCATGGCTCTTGAGCATCGGATAGGTCACGTCATCGGCAAACTCTTTTTCGTGGCAGTCGAGGCAGACCGACTTTTCGGGAACGATGCTGAACGCCCCGTCGACATGACAGGTGGTGCAGTCCGGCTCATCGAGATAGCCGTTGTGTGCCTCGTGATCGAACTCGACTGCGCCGACCGGCAACGCGATCAGGGTCAGGATCGACAATATCAATAAGTAACGTGTCATATTCATCACCTCTCTAGAAGGTCCAGTTAAGCCGGACACGGCCGCGAAGTTGATAGTCCCAGAGGTCGCTTTCGAGGTACTCGAGCTTCGCCTCGACGTTGGTCCGCTTGTTGAGGGTGTAGATGGCATCTGTCCAGATGCGCGAGCTGGTCGTTTCATCGACGTCTGGATCGAGTCGCCGCTCCAGCACGTCGATATGGAGACCGAACCCGGCCCGCAACTCCGGCATCACCCGGTAAGAGCCGTAGAGCTTGATCCCATACAGGTCCTGGCCCTCCTCATCATCCCGGTAGGTGGCAATAGCATAGCCGCCCCAATCGGAGCGCATCATCATCTTGCGGACTCCGGCTTCTAATACCTGGGCATCGTCGAAGTCGACATACATCTCGTAGGTGAGCCGGACAAAGGCCTTCATGTCGTAGGTGAGGTAGTGATTGTACTCAAGCATCACTTCCTCGTACTCGCTGACCGCGAAGACCGAATAGATAGAGGTCGAGGAGAAGACGGGAAGAGAATAGAGATATTCGGCCCGCAGCGACCAGTTCTTGGCGCGGTGGTAATCGGCACCGACCAGGGCGTAGGAGACCGACTCGGTCAGCAGGTCGAACTGCAGTTCGCCGTAGGTGTCGAGCATCTTGGCGAATTCGTGGCGAGCGTCGAAACCGAGAAGTTCGTACCCTAGCTCCTTTTCATCCCATTTCTGGATGTAGGAGATGCCGGCCTTGGTCCCAAAGGCGAAGTCGTAGTGGACATCGCCGCCGAGAACATAGTCACCCGCCTTGTAGGCTTCGGAGAACTTGACGTCGCCGCCGCCGAACAGGGTCAGCTTGAGCGGCTGTCCCCAGAGCTTGTTCAGCTTCAGGCGCGCACCGTCCATCACCGAGGCTCCGGCCGTCGTCGACAAGAACTGGCGGCCGACGCGAAGATCGAACATCCGGTCTTTCCAGCTCTTGTCGAAATAGGCGGAGTAGAGCCGACTGCTGACCGTGTCGTCCTCGTCGGCGAAGTCGTCGGCCAGACGACCGTAACCGTAGAAGTTGATCCCCTGTCCGCCGATGTCCCTGGCCTTGAGATGCAGATACTCGTAGACCGGAACAACGGTATCCTCATCCGGCGTGTCGTACCATTCAAGGACCGTACTCGAACGGCCGGTGATGACCGTCGCCAGCGCGGGCTGAACCAGCACCAGCCCGACGACCACCAGTAAAACCACTAGAATTGAGATTCGCAAAAGAGCCTCCTTCGCCGATTGATCAAAAGAAACCGCTCTTGAAACTTCCCTCTTATTCAGTTGTAAACAGTCATTAAATAGAAACAGAGAAACAGGGTCGAGCTGAGGAAGGCCTGAAAATCGTTTGAAAAATTGAATAGAACATCAAGGAATCAAAACCAACAATTCAATATATGATCAGTCATAAATATGCTAAATTATTAGTCCACAAACCAAAAACAATAAAAATCATATATAAAACAATAAAACCATATAGCGCAGATTGAAACAGTAAAAAGATTAACAATCTTTTCTCATATGTCAAATGCCGTAAAAATATTCTTTTTCACGCTAAATTAGATAGGCGGATTCAATTCGCAAGTGCAACGGGTGACTTGCCGAAGAATACCTCGTTAGGTGTTCGATAGCCAAGACACTTTCTTGGTCTGTTGTTTAAACGA
>PKTZ01000022.1:0-9130 GCA_002868925.1 Desulfuromonas sp.
ACAAGATCTGCGGCACGAATATTTGCCGATGAACTCGGAACAAAAAATTATATGTCCATTGAAAATCAGATTGTTCGTAAAGGTGATGAATACTTGCTAACGATATCGGGTCAACAAATCGCAGAAGAAAAAGACCGCCAAGCCAAGGACTTATGTAAAGGTTACGGGACAAAAATTATGGCCAGTAGGTCTGCTTATAATAAAAACGACGGAAGCTGCAAGTTAACCGGGGAATATTCAGAAAAAGTAACGACCTCCCTTAAGAATATGGAACAAGAGATTCACGCCCGATATCCTGATTTGAGGTTGAAGGGTGAAGAAATCAAGAAAACAAATAATTTATGGTCTATCAACGTATTGGCCGGATTTGAAGGGGTTGAAAATGATTGTAAATAAACGACTCCTTACCATAGTCTGCTGTTTATTGACACTTGGGTTCATGTTCCCATTAACGGCTTCTGCCCGTTCAGTCGGTTTTGCCAGCATGGAACTGGTTGATACGTCAGTGTGGAATTTACCTGACCAGAAACAGCGATATTGGCAGCGTAAACTCGAAGATATGACTAAGGTCTTATTTGACATAAAGTACTCATCTTTTACCCGAGTTGCCAGCAAACTAAACCTCTCTAATCTCAAACCACGTACATTGGTCATATATACGGAAAATGGTGAAAGAAAATTGAGGCCGTACCCTACCAATAGAGGGGCGATCAAGGCTTTTCATCAAAATTTCAGTGAACAGGGTGAAACCTACCTGAAATCAGTCTGTCAGGCGAACCAGTCTGAGGTTATTGTTTTTGATTCACTTGAACCTTGGGTTGAAGAGTTTGTCACTGAACAAAATGACAGACTCGAGGTTCGTATTCACACCTATTATGCTGATAGTAACGCGCAAGGACTTAATTTCGTCTATATAGACCAGGAAGTTATGAATAATTTCTCCAAACTCAAGCAAAAAGTCCATCAAAGCATAATCAAGGCCATGGAAGAGTTGATGCAAAACCAGGGCAGTTACGTTGCTGAAGAGGAGACAACTGCTGGCTCCCCGGCCGCGGCAGCAGCTCCTTCATCTGATTGGTGATTAAATGAAGAACTTTATACTGTTATTGGTGTTTTTATTGTTGGTAACCGGAACGGCTCTGGCAGAAAATGTATTAATCGTGCCTCCCTATGTTCCTTATGTGTCAGGTTGTGAATCCGAGTCTAAACATACAGATAATGCAGTTATGTTGGATGATTTGGGCCGCACTCTATATTTTGTGTTGAGCGATACGGTTGCTGATTACAATGGGAGCAGGGCGGCAATTCTCTCCCAGAAATTTTACAAAACTGTCTCGCTCGCGTCACCGACCTGCAAGCAGAATGAAAAAATAAGAAAGTTTTATATATCCGCCAAGTCGGATCCGGGTTTTCTGCAGAATATTTTTGCCAAATACCAGCTGGATATGATTGCCTGGTTAGATTTTTCGTCGGGGGATGCTAAAGGCTGTTCATCCCGCAACGACAACAACTGTAAGGTTTCAGCCTGGCTAAAGATCTTCGATGGCACGACCCTGCAACAAAAAAATATTGAGTTGCCTTTTTTTGCCAAAAGAAAAGCGTTTCAACCTGAAGCTCTAAATGGTGTCGCAGCAGCTTTTTTGCACTTTCTAGAGCCCCCAGCAAGCCCGAATCAATAATTTAGTACAGTCACGATGAATTATTTTCCGGCTATCAGATTCCTGCTGAGATTCTATCTACACCAGACCATATCACCTCCGGTCAAACGATTTCTTGGGTATTTTTGTTTTTTGCTTTTCTTGGCCGTTTCTACGCTTTTTTATCAATATATAGAAACCTATCGAGATTATTATCTTGAGAAACTAAAAGGCGTTTATCCCCAATATTTCATTCAGACCCAGGGGCGGAATATCGACGATCTTGATGGTTTTAGTCACAGCCTGGAAACTTTCGAGTTCAGTAATACTTTTAATTTTAAATTTGCACCAGGCACCGAGCAAAAATCGATTATTGATGTCGGTGTACGCAGCAGTCAGCTGCCTCCCGCTGATGTTTCTTTGGACCAAAATGAAGAGATTTCATGGGATAACGGTCGCTTAATGCTGATCAGTGACAGATTGTATAGTCGTATTTCTTCTTCAAGTGCATACGGTTCTGCCGGTTTGTTTTTGCAGGGAGTCGATGGTGAGTTGCTTAATATCCAAATAAAACCATTTGAACTGTTCGGAGATAAATCCTGGATTTATATGCCGAAAAATCTTGCATACGATGTTGGATATTTCCCTAATATCGTTTCAATTACACCTCACTTTGCAATTGGAGAAATCGAACTGCAACAGCATTACAAAGAGGCCGGCATACCGGTCTCTTTGTGGCGTGACCGGTTGCCTTTTTTTACCACCGTTTTCTATATCTTGCTTAATACTTTTTTCAGCGGAATGTTGGCAGGGATTCTAACCCTCTTTTTTGTTCTGAATTTCAGCTATATCAAAGACACGTTGCGCGAATTTAAAAAGATGATCATGTTTTCATCTATATATGGACTTGGCATCCTTCCTCTAGTCTGTTCTTTTATCTGTTTTTTGATTGGTTGGATCTCCATTTTGTACACAGCTTCTTTTGGGGTGAAAATTTGGATTAATCAGCGTCTCGCTTACCTCATCCCAGTGATTGGTAACCGTCTCACACCAGAGTTTTATCCGGATATTTTTGCCTACTTAGTTTTTTCTCTATTAATAGTTTCTCTTTTATACGTGAAATATTGCTACCTAAGACAGGTCAAAATCCTGGGAGGTTAAGGTTTTGTTTTCTACATCTTCATTGAAAACTATTTGCGCGTTGTTTGTACTACTGCTGCTTGCAGTGCCATCCACCATCTTTGCAGTTACCTTGGCAAGTGGCAACTCATACTCTTATGTGAAGCTAAAGAAAAAAGTGCTCGAGAAAGTTCCGGAGCTATCATCTGAACAGCGTTTGTTACGGGGTGAAGCGAAAACAAGGAAAATGCAGATGGCCTTCGAATACGATGAGATGTTTGAAGAACATAAGGCCAAGATCCGTAGATTGGGCGAACAGATATCGCAATTAGCTGAACTGGAAGATAATTTCAAAAATATCGATTACCTGAAACAACAAAAAGTACTAAAGACCAGGATACTTGCTAACAAAATAGAGGATTTCAGGGTTAGCTATGCCGGTGTTTATATTCCGGTTGTAGTTGCCGGTTATATCGAA
This sequence comes from Desulfuromonas sp., assembly GCA_002868925.1. Taxonomy (GTDB): domain Bacteria; phylum Desulfobacterota; class Desulfuromonadia; order Desulfuromonadales; family UBA2294; genus BM707. Next base: position 3,235 of record PKTZ01000022.1, read on the forward strand.
GTTCCTTCCGATAAAGATGCCGCTAAGGAAGGTATCCTGCATAACTTTCTTTCTAAACAGGTAATGGAAGAGTTTGGAATTGACCGAGTTTGGTCCGAGAAAATTATTCAGGACAACACCTTGGTTAACGAGGACATTATCACCAGGCGAATCGGCACGATTGAACTTGATGGAACCAAGGGATTTGACAGGAACTTTCTGAACTATACACCCGAGGGAACCCGTTTCCTGAGTATATATTTTTTCAGATTTAAGCCGTTTGATGCTGTCGACAAAGAGGCACTGAAAAACAAAGAGACTGGTGACAAAAGTAATGGGCTTGGCCCGAACAGTATAGAACACTGGAATCTTTCACAACCAGCCAGTGTCCTGCGGCTTAAGAGTTTTATCGCTAAGCAGTTCCCGGATGAAGCTGTGAGTTACCAAAAGGAGCTAGAAACCTATATTGGTTCTTTAAAGAACCTTGATGGTCGTATAGAAAAAGGTAAGGAAAGGGCTGAGGAAGTTATTGCTCGACTGAATCGAATTCTACTGAAAAGCCAGTCTGACATGGCGTTTATAGATAAGAATATTCGGCAGTTGGAAAATCAGAACTCGACAATAATTTCATCTTTTGATCCAGCCGATAATGTTAGTGAGCATAATGTCATAGCATTAAAAGACCAATTGATCACTAAGAAAAAAGAACTTGAGAACGCATTTGAATACAGCTTTATTTTGATGGGGGAATCATCAGCATCTTCTTATGAACAATCTATGAAGAACGCCATCAATGAAATGTTCGACAAACTCAAAAGTTTGTCACAGAAAAAAAGTATCGACATTACAACAACCGTATCATCGGGAGTTGTAACGAACGGTGAGGCAGCCGTTTCAAATTTTGAGGAATCTTTTTCCAATGTCACCATCTATCCATATGTTGCTGGAAGTAAAGTTGGTGCTCTTATGTCAGTCTCTGTTCGTTATGACAGGGCCAGCGATAGGCATAGAGGCGGCAATACAAGGAGCAGTGATGTAGTTCAGAGCTCAAATCTTAAAGGTTCTGATTTTGTTGAATCCGCTGCGGGCTTAAATATTAATCTGAAATTCATCAAAGAACCGGGTAATGCCAGTAATTATTTCTTTATTTCTAAAATGCCGGTTACAAAAAAACAGTTTTTGAAGTTTTCAGACAAACTTGGGAACTACATGGGGCAACAATGTCTTTCACGCTTAGGTGATGATGAATACTATGTTCAATATCCAGAGCATTTCCCGCTGCTTTGTGTCAATTCCGACGGTCAGTCTGCCTTTGTTGAATGGCTACAGAGAACAACCGGCAAAGCATATAAGTTGCCTGAAGCAAAACAACAGCAGTTGGCCGGTGCTTATGGCCTAACTGATTCTTCTAGCGATGTTTTCCGGGTCGTACTGGAGCAATAGGGGATAGGACTCAGAGTGGTGGCTGGGAAAAATAAAAATATAAGGATATTGCCTGGTTTAGGGCTGATTCTTGAGTACAAGTCAGGCTTAATGATGCTTGTGGCTGGGTGTGTCTCAGTTTTTTTCCTGCTGTTGTTATTACAGAGTCTTGAGAGTTTATTTCGGACACATTTCGACTTGCAGACCGGTTTTCTCCCCGGTGCTTATGTGCAATTTATGCCAGAAGCCGACATTGGCGATTCAACGACTTTGCGTCAAACGATCAAGAATAAATTCCCGGATTTAACGGTTATTGACGGTTATGAAGCCAAGGTTAAAAATGCCTCTTTCTCAAACGGTGTGTCGGAAACGCTTGATGGCGATATTACTCTTCTAGGCTTTAATTTTACCGGTGATCGATTGATCACGTTGGAACAAAATAGTCGGAAGTATGATTGTACCATTGAAAGTATTGAAAAATTTGGTAGCTGGGTATTGAGGACGAGTGGTTGTGTCGACCTCGAAGAAGGGCCAGCCTCGCTTCTCGTGGGGCAAGATATGGTCCCGGTCGATATTTACGGTCAGATGAATTCCAAGGAAATATATTTTTCCGATATTGACAGCAACGAACATGATTCAAGAAATTTCTTTAGTTTTCTTGATGCACTAATCGGTTCTTACTTTGACTTGAATTATTCCGGTCTGTTGTTCGATCGTTTCATTTCACCTGAACAAAACCATGGTTTTCAAGCATTTCGCGAAAAAGGTGTTTTGGCATATTCCAGAATAATTTTTGCATCTGATTTTGATTACGAAGTTCCCGTTCTGGTTTCCAAAAATTTAATGAGCGACAACAGCCGTTACGAAATTGAAACTCAGGCACAATTGCAGATTGACTCTCAATTGCATCCGCTGGTTTTGGTTGACGGTTTCGGTTTCGAGGCCGAAAAGTATTTTTCAAATAATGTTGTTTTGATGAACAAGAATGCTTTTGAATCCGACTTTTCAACATTACCGCATTCTGTTTTTGTCAACATTTATGGGAATGACATGCAACGCCTGGAAGAGGCGATTCAACTTGCCCGTCAAAGTGGGGGCGTTGCACGTGTGATTCGTAAGGGAGATGCTGCCCCGGGGCTTCTCACCCAAATGAAAGTCATCAGTAGTGGCAAAGCTGGCATGGTGGGGACTTTATACCTGGTTCTATTCTTGATGTTATTCATTTCTTTACAGAAATTCTATTCAATATTTGACGCTCAGCTCTATTTACTGAAACTCTATGGATACAACAGACCACTATTTTCCATAAGTACCGTCTGCGTTCTTCTCGTGGCCGGTGTCACCTCATTTGCACTCATAAAATCTTTTTTCTTCATTAATAATCAAGTTTTAAAGACATACTTTTATCCTGAGCTGTCTTTGTCTTTTTCAGTTTTTATATTTTATACCGTCAGTGCTTTCTTAGCGTTAATTCCAATTGCTTTTATTGAGAAATTTTACAACATGAATCGAGTTGTACAGCGGTGAAATGCATGAAGATCTATTGTTCTAACATCGATGTGAATTTTGATGGGCACGATTACCTTAAGAAAGTCGATTTTTCAATAAACCAGGGCGAAAGGGTTCTCTTATATGGCCCTTCCGGTTCAGGAAAAACGACCTTTTTTAAAATTCTCTGCGGCCTAGATAAGCCGACAGATCCCTCAGGAACTGTTTATTGGGATGATTATTCGGTTGATTCTTTAGAAAAGTCGAACCGTGTTCGCTACCGATATATCAGCATGATCTACTCTTTGTTCTTTTTTCTTGAAAATCTCAATGTAGAAAAGAACATTCTTCTACCAGCTTTATTCAGTGGTGAGGAACAGACACGTGTCCGTCAGCGCCTGGAGATGGTCTATGATGTTTTCTCTTTTGGATCAGCGATGGACAATCTCAACCTGAAAGATTTGAGCGGCCGCTCGATAAATGGTTTATCCAACGGGCAAAAAGAACTTGTAGGGATAGCACGTGCATTTATGCTCGACTCACCATTTATTTTCGCTGATGAACTACTGCGATCCTACAACAAAGAGGCGGAAGAAGTTATTTGGGAAAAGGTGCTGTCCACCCCTGACCTTGGGATTGGCAAGGAGCGCGGCTTCTTTATGATTACTCACAAAGAGCACTTGCGTAACGATTCCAGGATTGATCGGGTCATGACGATAGAAAACTGCAAACTTGTGGAGATGGCAAGATGAAAAACATGTTGTTGATAGTAATGTTATCTTTCTTAACTTTTTTGTGTAATGAGGCTTTAGCCCAACAGATACAACCTGTGTCTGCGACAATAAGGGTCGGTATGATCGTTTTTGATGGCGAGCCTGTATTTAATACTGGTTATTGTCAAAGTCTGGCAGACACCATAGCGAAAGAGATTTCTCCACATTATAAATCCCGTGTTGACTTCACATTGTCGGAAATGGATGCTGTCACGTTTCGTAAGAGAATCGGCAGTGAAGGGGAAGCTTTTTTTGATGATTGGATTGCCGATAACGATGTTGATTTACTGTTGGTCAATGAGTTTTCTTCCGACCGGTCACAAATCACATATAAGGCTTATCACAAAAATGGGATGCTTGATGTTTATTATTTACCTTATGAACCTGCGCTGCTTCCATCGATCACTGACATAAGTGTTGGTCGATATTTGAACCTTATTGAAGGCCTTGATGGGCGACTTCATTCATCTCAATTGCTGTAATCGGAGACAAAAATGTTTCGTTTTATCATTGTCATATTGATTTCAACCCTCTGTTTTGGTTGTGTGAGCACTTCGTTGAAATCCGGGAGTATCCTCAAATTTAAATCGAATGAATTTGAAGGAAAAGCGACAAACATCATTGAGGTTTCAAAGAATGCTTCTGCTGTTGCAGTAAACCTTTATGAGCTCCCCCAGACAGTTCAGCTTAATATCCCACAAGACGGCAGAGAAGAGTTAATAGGCATCCGTCTGGTTGAGGAAAACAGTATTATGATTAATCGGCACCTGCTGTTTAACCGCGAATACGGGGTAGATGACAATGGCGTTGTGAAAATTCAACTTCAGGCACCTTACATCTATTTCTTAGACGGCAAAATCCGCTATAAGCTTGTTCTCTTGTATTACGATCGAACACGACACGCAACGAAAAGAAAGAACCTTTTCGTAAGTTTAAACTGGCGCCCAATGAAGGCTCAGGATGGGACCGAGTACAGCTTCGACTACTACGATCTTGAACAGCTGAAAACAGGAGGAGGTATTGATTTACCTGTTTTTGCTGAAGAGAAAAATCGGGCCAATATAGAAAGGTTTGCCCCAGAATATCAGGATAAAATCTGGGCCATATCTCAATAATGCCATGTCGGCTATCAACTAAAGGAGGAACGAATGAAGAAATTTATTGTATTGATGAGTCTTGTTGTACTTGTATTCAGCCTAGCAGCATGTGGAACATCCACAATTAAAGTCGATGACCAGGACATTACACTTGAGCCGATCGAGTGTCGCTGGCTCGACGCCCCGGAAATCGAAAGCCCGGCACCGGCCTGGGTTTGCGATGAGCCGGTCGGTGACGGCATCATCTCGGCTGTTGGGATTGGTCGTGCGACCCCGGCAACCAACCGTGACCCGGCACTGAAGAAACGGATTGCTCAGGCGAATGGTCGCGTTCAACTCGCCGATCAACTGAAGATCCAGGTCCAGAACATGTTTAACGAAGCCAGTACAGTTACCGGTTCAACAATCGATGACGAAACTTATGACCTCGTAACCGATTCGGTAACCTCACAAATTACTGACCAGAAACTAAGCGGCTCTCGCCCGTTGAAATCGACCATCAGCCCAAAAGGGACGCTCTATGTTTTGATGGTTCTTGATGCAAAAACTGCTGGTAAGGCGGTTGAAGAAGCGATTCAGTCGAGCTTCCAGAATGAGAAAGCTCTCTGGAAAATTGCTAACGGCGAGCGTCTGAAGAACGAAATGGACGAGCGTATCGCCAAGATGAAAGAAGGAAATTAATTGCTGAACAATAAGAGTCGGGCCTGACTATACAGGCCCGACTCTTATTGTTATAGGGGGGGGCAAGGTTGAGAGCGTTGGAAAATATAAGTTTTATCTCCAGGGTGAAATTTCGAAAAGTTCGCTGGTTAACTGCATATATTGTAGCTGTTGCATTCTTATTGATGCATTCAAACGCCTATGCAGGGCAGAATAACCAGTCGGAATATGAAAAACTTTTACGCCAAATGTCGCAATCTAAAAAACAGATTAGCGATGAAATAACCCAGTACAAGAACGAACTTGATCGGCAGTTTGCGCAGTTCCTTGCTGAAAATTGGCAAAGTTTCAAACTTGACCGCCCAAAAAAAATGCTTAACAGGCCGAAACCGGTGGCACCTCCGGTCGCGAAGCCTGAACCACCTCCGGTCGCGAAGCCTGAACCACCTCCGGTCGCGAAGCCTGAACCACCTCCGG
>PKTZ01000022.1:9195-36343 GCA_002868925.1 Desulfuromonas sp.
CGAAGCCTGAACCACCTCCGGTCGCGAAGCCTGAACCACCTCCGGTCGCGAAGCCTGAACCACCTCCGGTCGCGAAGCCTGGTTTGCAGGCATCATGTCAATCAGACCGCGAGATGGTTAAAAGAGACGTGGATTTTTACGGAGCATCAACTGCGGCGTGTGTCGACAGGTCGCTCAATATCCGTTTGACACCTCCGTACAAGAAAAAGGCTGTACTTGATTTCTTTAACGTCGCAGCAAACAGTCGGGCGATGGAGACTATTGCCCATTTAAGAGCAGTACGCGACGTTCTTGCTTTGAACGACTGGGGCTATTTTCAGCTTGTCGACCATCTTTCTGAATCGTTGTATCAACAGCGGATGGCAGAACGTAATCTGTTCAACTGGTTTGTTCTGATCAAGTCTGGGTTCGATGCTCGCATTGGATATAATGATCGTAACCTTTATTTGCTTCTTCCTGTCAAAGAGCAAATCTACGGTGCAGCGTTCATGAAATTGTCCGGCCAAAATTTCTATGTATTTAATGGAAACAATAGCCAGCAGTCGGTCGGAAGTATGTATACATACGATAAAGATTATCCTGGAAAAACCCGTCTTCTCAGCATGCGCATGAAACAGTATCCGCTTATACCTGAGAAGTTAAAAACCAGATCACTGCAGCTGACCTCGGATAAAAAGCTGAATGTTCGATACAATCTCAATTCTATCCGTTACTGGGGGCAGATGCCTCAGGTCGATTACAGTGTCTACGCAACAACGCCTAAATCTGGGCTTTTAAATGAAGATCTGTATGAACCACTCCGTAGGCATTTAGCAAATAAGAATGAAGATGAAGCAATAAAAATCTTACTTCATTTCACTCAGAAAGCATTTTCCTACAAGACCGATGGAGACCAGTTCGGGCGTGAAAAACCGATGGTGCCTGAAGAAACCGTCCATTATCCGTATTCTGACTGCGAGGACAGATCCTACTTCTTTACCCAGTTAGTGCGGGAACTTCTCGGACTCGAGGTTGTTCTTTTGAAATATCCGAACCACCTAGCGACAGCTGTCAAAATATCAAATCCACAAGGGGATACTCTGATGATAGCCGGAAAACGTTTTACAATTTGCGATCCGACTTATATTGGAGCCGATCCGGGAATGGCAATGCCTCAGTTCAAACAGGTTAAGCCGGAAGTAGTGAGATTGGATATCTAAGACAAGGAAAATATAAGGCCCAGGTCAATCCGTGACTTGGGCCTTATATTTTAGTCTAAAGCAGCATTTAGTTTATTTATCAGCTCCTCAATGTCGACCTTATGCACAGCGGCACCGTGCTGCAGGTCTTCATATGCGGCAACCTGGCAGGCGCCGCAGGCGAGACCGAACTCTTCAAAAACCGCAACCGTTGCCGGATGCTTGCGGATAATCTCCTCGATTTTCATGTCACGGGTAATCATGTTACCTCCGAATCAGCTAGGGCCGAATTTGGCAGCGAGGGCTCGCTTGACCGCCGGCGGAACGAAATCGTCGATATTGCCGTTGTGGGATGCGACCTCTTTGACGATCGACGAACTGAGATAGCCGTAGGACGCCGAGGTCATCAGGAACAGGGTTTCGACATCCGGTTGAACGGTATGGTTCATCTGGGCCAGTTGGAATTCATATTCGAAGTCGGAGACGGCTCGCAGACCGCGCAGGATGACGCGTGCTTCCATGCGTGCCGCGTAATCGACAAGCAGCCCGTCAAAGGTATCGACCCGCAGGCAGAGGTTGTCGCCGACCGTCTCCTCGATCATTGCGATCCTCTCATCGACCGAGAACAGGCTGTTTTTCTCCGAGTTCCGCGCAACGGCAATGATCAATTCATCGAAAACCTCGAGGCCGCGGTTGATAATATCGAGGTGACCGTTGGTGATCGGGTCGAACGATCCCGGGTAGATGGCGATATGTTTCTTCATGGCAGATCGGCTCCCGAACCCTGAATGCGGAAATAGCTGATGGCCGTTGCTCCGTAGCGGCGTCTCTCGAATCGAGCGAGATCGCCGATCTCGGCCGGCAGTTCGACCTTTTCAGAGGTCTCCACGCACATAATACCATCAGATTGCAACAAGCCAAAACGATAAACGTCCTGCAGCAGGGCTGCTATTTCCGGATCGGCATAGGGCGGGTCTATAAAAATCAGGTCAAACGGACCGCTTGCCGCCAGGTTCGGGAGGAGGGCATTAACCCGACCCCGCCTGAAATCTGCCCGTTCGGCCAGGCCGGTCGTGGCCAGGTTTTTGCCGATAAGCTCTTCGGACTGTCGGCCCTGGTCGACCAGTACCGCCTTTTGAGCCCCCCGGCTGAGCGCCTCTATCGCCATCGCGCCGGTGCCGGCGAAAAGGTCGAGCACTGATTTGTCGGTGAAACTACCCAACTGGCTGAAAAGTGAACTGAAGACCGCCTCGCGAACCCGATCGGAGGTCGGCCGGATATTTTTCCCGGAAAACCCGACCAGTTTTCTTCCCTTGGCTGTACCGCTGATAATGCGCAACGAAAATCCTTACAAGTTAGAGGGCGAAATTCTGATGCATTTTTATTATCATAGAGCCCCTGAATTAACAAGTGACACGAACAGTCGTGGTGTGACATTTTCTGTCTTATATGTGAGCCATGATAAGATATCAACGAAACAAAGAAGGAGACAATCATGGAACGACAGGATCTGGCCGGCTACGCGGCAAAAAGTGATCAGAGCCGGGGACGCAAGGTTGCCGAACCGTACAAGGACGATCGCCCGAATTTCGAGCGGGATCGTGATCGGATCATTCATTGCGCCGCTTTCAGGCGTCTGGAATATAAAACCCAGGTATTCGTTAACCATGAGGGGGATTATTATCGGACCCGGCTGACCCATTCGCTCGAGGTCGCTCAGATCGCCCGCGGTATAGCTCGTCAACTCAGGTTGAACGAGGATCTGGCTGAAACCCTGGCATTGGCGCATGACCTGGGGCATACGCCGTTCGGACACACCGGAGAGCAGGTTCTCGATCGCTTGATGAAGGAGGAGGGGGGCTTTGAACACAACCGCCAGTCTCTCCGTATCGTCGACAAGCTCGAGGAGCGCTACCCCGGATTCGATGGCCTCAACCTGACCTACGAGACGAGGGAAGGGATTATTAAGCATTCGTCCGATTACGATCGCCCCGGCAACCAGGCCGCAGCGGAGTTCGAACCGGACCGGCAACCGACCCTTGAGGCCCAGATCATCGATCTGGCCGACGAAATCGCTTACAACAACCATGACATCGACGACGGTCTGAAAGCAGGTTATCTGGCGCTTGAAGAGTTGCAGCAGGTCGCGTTATGGGACGAGACCTATCGACTGGTGACCGACAAGTTTCCGGGGCTCGATTTCGAACGCCAGATCTGCCAGACCATCTCCCACCTGATCGGCGTTCTGATCAACGACCTGGTCGTCACAACCCGGCAGAAGCTGGAAGCGGGTGCCATCAAAAACCTCGATGATGTCCGTGCCCAGGCGGGCCGGTGTGTCGTTTTCAGCGATGAGATGGCCGAGAAGAACCGCGAACTGAAGCGATTCCTTATGCAGCGGCTCTACACTCATTACAAGGTTGAGCGGATGCGGGTCAAGGCGGAGCGGTTTTTAACGCTGCTGTTCAACGCCTACAATGAAAACCCGTCCCTGTTGCCGACGAGTTACCAGCACAAGTATGCCGTCTACGGCCAGGCACGGGTCATCGCTGACTATATCGCCGGGATGACCGATCGCTACGCCATGGATGAGTACAAGCGGTTATTTGAGCCTTACGAGAGGGTCTGATGTCTCAGGGGAGTTCGATCACCGGCTCTTCGGCCTGCCGGTAGAGCAGAATCGTCTTACCAAGGATCTGGACCACCGCGGCGCCGGTTTTGGTCGAGAGGATTTCGGCAACTTCCTTACGATCGAGCAGGCAACCTTCCTGCAACTTCACTTTGATCAATTCATGACTTGCCAGCGCCTCGATGGTGGCAAGAACCACCTTGCGTGATAGCTCTTCTTTGCCGATCATAACAACCGGTTGTAGATGATGACCGAGTCCACGCAGGTAGCGGACCTGTTTTCCTTTTAGTTCCATATTTAAATCAATCCCTGGAGTTATTTGCTCTGTTCAATGATGTAGGCGGTTGCCGCCGCGACATCTTCGTGTGAAAGGGACGGGTTGCCGCCGCGGGGTGGCATGTAGCCGAGCGCCCCGGAATAACCGTTGATGGCGTTTGAGACCAGTTGTGGCACACCCCTCGCGATGCGGGAGCGCCAGCCGTCGACATCGCCGAGGATCTGGGCGCCGTTCGCACCTGTATCGTGACAACGCGCGCAATTTTTCAGATAAACGGTTTCTCCCCAGGCCAGGTCGACCTGGCGCCCGTTCGGATGTGTCGGCGCAACCGCTGCCGGCCTGACACAGGCGCTCATTAGAATAAGGACTATCCCCACCAGTATGATATTCTTCATAACACGTCATCCGTTCAATTTCGCCAACAGTAACAGGTCTTATTTAGCGAGTCCAGCATTTGTCGGACCCGATTGTGATAACGTTTACTTGCTTCCGGAAATGACTTATTATACCAACTGATTTCAGATCTGGCACGGGGGAGGGAACATGCTGAAAAAACTGACTGTGATCTGTGAAAACAGCGTCGGTTCGGCCAAAAAGGCAGTCGGAGAGCATGGCTTTTCCTGTTATGTTGAAACCGATTCCGGAAACTTCCTCTTCGACACCGGGCAGGGCGCCGGTTTTTTGCGCAACAGCTCGGTTCTCGGTCTCGAGATGACGAACTTGTCTGGGATCATCCTCAGCCACGGTCATTACGATCATGCCGGCGGCCTGGTCGAGGCGCTCGGACTCGCGGCACCGGTCAAGGTCTACGCCCATCCCGATATTTTTGCTGATCGCCTCTGGGTCGGCGAACATGAGCACCTCGATATCGGCATCCCGTTCTCACGCAAGCAACTGGAGCACCTCGGCGCGACCTTCGATCTTTCGACCGAATTCCGGGAGATCGCACCCGGGCTCTGGCTGACCGGAGAGGTCCCCCGGGTGACCGATTTCGAAACGGGCGACCCGCACCTGCAGATCGAAGGTGCTTCGGGCGAATTGCGTCCCGACCCTTTTACCGACGACTGCTCAGTCGTCCTTGACAGCGAAAAAGGGTTGGTCCTGCTCCTCGGCTGCGCTCATGCCGGCCTGGTCAATATCATCCGTCACGTTCTCGACAAGACCGGTCGTGACCGGATCTACGCCGTGGTCGGCGGACTGCATCTCGCCCCGGCATCGGACGAACAGTTCGCCGGGACCGTCTCGGCGCTCAAGGAATTCCGAATTGAGAGGATCGGCGTCGGCCACTGCACCGGGCAGCGTCGCTCGGCCGAGCTCTTCTCCAAGTTTCCGCAAAAGACCTTCTTTGCTTCGGTCGGCTCCTCGCTGACGGTCTGATCAAACGGTTTGTATTAATTTTCTGTTCACAGCAAGGTGCATCACCACGAAGTTCACGAAGAAAATCAAAAACTATTTTCACGCTAAGACGCCAAGTCGCAAAGAAAATATTTTATGGACAAAATGAAAAATCTCAAAAATGCTTGAATAATGGTTTTCTCTTAAATATACGGTTTATTTTTCAGATTTTCGATTTTATTCGCGTCTTTGCGCCTTCGCGTGAGACTGGTTTTTAAGAATAGTCTCTTCATTTGTGACGTGGCGTCATTGCGTTAAAACAGATTTAATTTAATAGGATTGACGATGACTGAAAACGCCTCTACGAATCTTCTCGAGTTCCTGCAAACGCAAATTGGCAAGGAAATCCATATCGGAAAATGGTTGCGTATCGATCAGGAGAGAATCGATCGTTTCGCCGAGGTAACCGGCGATGTGCAATGGATTCATACCGACCCGGAACGGGCCAAAACCGACTCGCCATACAAGGCGACGGTCGCCCACGGTTTTTTGACCCTGTCGCTGCTCCCTTTTCTGTCGGAGAGTAACCACCCCGATTATTTCAAGAAGAACTATCCCGGCATGCGTCTGCGGGTCAATATGGGGGTCAACAAGGTCCGTTTCCCGGCACCGGTCGTGGTCGGCTCCAACCTCCGGGCCCGGACCGTGCTGCAGAGTGCTGAACCGGCCGGTAACGCGGTCCAGATTATCTACAAGTTCACTATCGAGATCGAAGGGGAGGAGAAGCCGGCCTGTGTTGCCGAATCGGTCGTGCGGGTCTACCCCTAGCACCGGGCCGGAGATAATATCATGACCAACACCGTATTTTTTCTGCATGGACGCGACAGCAGTCCCTCCGGAAAGAAAATAGAGGACTTATCCGCCGTTGCCCGCAAAAACGGCTGGAATGTCGTCGCCCCCGATTTCACCAACACCAAGGATCCGACGGAGCGGGTACGCCAGTTCGTCGATGGCTATGAGCGACCACAGGGTCGGGTCATACTCGTCGGATCGAGCATGGGTGGGTACGTCGCCATGGAGTCTTCTTTTGCCTTTCGGCCGGATGCCATGCTCCTGCTCGCTCCCGCGGTCGGCCTCGAAGGTTACGGTCTCTCCGACCCGACCCCGCAGGCCGAACAGTTGACGATCGTCCACGGCTGGAACGACCATCTGATCGATCCCGCCTATGTCAGCCGCTTTGCGCAGCAGTACAAGGCCGAGCTGCACCTGGTCAACGATGACCATGTCCTGCATGGTTCGTTGCCCCTGATCGCGGATCTACTCCGTGATTTGATCGATTCTCTTTCCATCGGGACCCGTCTCTCCAGACTGGTGCCGACACTTTAACCCCGTAAATCCGGTAGTGGTCGCAATCTCTGGTAAAATCTAGATATGACAATTACCAGGGAGGTGACATATGAGCTACGGAGATGATCGGACGTACAAGAAGGTCGAGGTGATCGGGGTTTCGAAAAAGGGGCTGGAAGATGCGATTCAGGTTGCGGTCAGCCGGGCCCAGCAGACCTTGAGCAAGGTTTCATGGTTTGAAGTCGGCGAGATACACGGACATGTCTCTCCGGATGGCAAAGTCAGTGAATACCAGGTGGTGATGAAGGTTGCGTTTGAGTTGACCTGAACGTTGGCCTTGATACGAGAATAGCTTGCAGACTTTTTGTATGATTTTACACTTGGCCATCGCGGCATCAGGATATCAAAATCATTTTTTAACGCAATGACGCCAAGTCGCAAGGAAGAAGTAAAAACTTTTCAGGTGGGAGGCAATGCCTTTAAACAATATCCCCCTAAAAGACTTTTAAGTTATTTGTATATCTATCGTTTTTCTTTGCGTCTTTGCGTTAGAGAAGTCTTTATTAGCTTCGTGACCAAACTTCCGAACATAAAAAAACGGGCCGCTCTGTACAAAATGAGCGGCCCGATGCATTTCGTTTGTTCTATTCCTGTTAGCCGACACCGACGTCATCGGGATGGAAGCTCGGGATCAGCTCCTGTTGTCCGGTTGTCATGCTGATAAAGAGGCGGGCAATCAGGTCGTGCATGATGATCGTTTTACGGTTACCGCTCTTTTGAAATTCATCCTTGATCACTTTTTTCAAAGAAGCATCACCCGACACTTCGACCAGGATGTCGATCTCCTCACCTTTGTCGATCAATTTGATCGGATCGGTCGTCGTGAAGAGCCCTTTTTCGCCGGCAAGGGTCATCCCTTCGGCGCTGGCGTCGAGGTCAGCAACACCGACGATGTTAATGTAGGAATACTTGAGCAACTCTTTGAGCAGGGGAGTTCCGGTCCTTCCGGCCCCGATCAGAGCAACACTTACCGAATCAGCCATGATATCCTCCTTGGATTATGATCAATCGAAATGTGATCGTAGCAATTTGACCGACAAACATCAACAATCTTTCATTGGCCTATTTCAATGTACTTGCCCGGTCTTATCCGGGCTGATGACTGTAATGGGGTGGAAGAGTCCGGCGCATGATGTTATGATTCAGAGCTCGTTCTCAGTGATCGTACGTGAGGAGTTCGTATGAAAAAAACGATTGTCATCACCGGGGCCACATCCGGTTTCGGACAAGCGATTGCCAGGCGGTTTTGTGCTGATGGTTGGAGTCTGATTCTGGTCGGCAGACGGCAGGAGAGGCTGGAGGAGCTGTCTCGCGAACTCGGACGGCAAGAGGATATTTTATCACTGAACCTCGATGTCCGGGATCGCGCTCAGGTTTTCGAAGCCTTTGAGCAGTTGCCCGAGGCCTTTGCCAAGGTTGATGTTCTGGTCAATAATGCCGGCCTCGCTCTCGGACTCGAACCGTCGTGGGCAACCGATATCGAAGACTGGGAAACGATGATCGACACCAATATCAAGGGCGTGACTTACTGTACCCGCGCCCTGCTGCCGATCATGGTCGAAAACAACAGCGGCATGATCGTCAATATCGGCTCCACCGCCGGGAGCTGGCCTTACGCAGGCGGGAATGTCTACGGTGGCACCAAGGCCTTCGTCCAGCAGTTTTCACGCAACCTGCGCTGTGATCTGCTCGGCAAGAACATCCGGGTGACCAACCTGGAGCCGGGTATGGCCGAGACCGAATTCTCCAAGACCCGCTTCAAGGGGGATGCAGAGAAGGCCGGTAAGGTCTACGCTGGAGCAAAGCCGCTCACTGCGAATGATATCGCCGAAGCGGTCCACTGGGTGGTGCACCTGCCGCCGCATGTCAACGTCAACAGCATGGAATTGATGTCAATCGACCAGACCTGGTCACCCCTCGCCGTCAATCGGAATAATCAATCCTGAACCACAATGGAGCGAAATCAATGAGTGAACCGAACATTCTTGTCGACATTTCGGACCAGATCGCCACGATAACCATCAACCGCCCCAAAAGCATGAACTCGGTTACCGAGGAAGTGTTTCTCGATCTGGAGCAGATCATTAACGAACTCGAAGCCGACGACAAGGTTGCGGTGATGATCATCACCGGGGCCGGCGAAAAAGCGTTTATCGCCGGTGGCGACATCACCAACATGGTCGAGGCGGAGCCCGAATGGGCCCGTCAGTTTGCCTTACTGGCACAGCGGGTCCTCAACCGTCTGGAGGAGTCAAACAAACCGGTGATCGCCGCGATCAACGGCTACGCCCTCGGCGGTGGCTGTGAACTGGCGATGGCCTGCGACATCCGGATCGCATCGGAGAAGGCGCTGTTGGGCCAACCGGAGGTCAAGCTCGGCATCATCCCCGGATTTGCCGGGACCCAGCGCTTATCGCGCCTGGTCGGCAAGGGGCTGGCCAAGGAGATTATCTTCACCGGCGAAATGATCGATGCCGCCGAGGCCTGCCGTATCGGCCTGGTCAACAGGGTCGTCGCTCCTGATCAGCTCATGGAAGCTGCGAGGGAGATGGCGGCGACCATCGCCGAAAGAAGCCGTACTGCCGTCCGGATCAGTAAAGAGGCGATCAATAACGGTCTGGAGATGGATATGGGACGGGCCGAGCGCTACGAGGCCGACCTTTTTGCTCTCTGCTTTGCCGGTGAAGACCAGCGTGAGGGGATGGCGGCGTTCGTCGAAAAGAGAAAAGCCGTCTTCAAAGGCAAATGATAACAGGTCAACCCGATATGCAAACAACCAATACGATTTTACAGGCACCGGCTCTCGCCAAACCGACCATCCTGCTCGTCGACGACGTCGAGTTCTTTCTCGAGGTCGAAAAGGGTTACCTGAAGCAGACCTATGCCGACATCATTACTGCCCGTAACGGCCAGGAAGCGCTGCAGCAGATCGCCGAGCAACGGCCCGACCTGATCTACATGGACGTCAACATGCCGATCATGAACGGTATCGAATGCTGTACTGCCATCAAGAACGACCCCGATCTCAAGTCGATTCCGATCATTTTTGTCTACGCCACAAGCAAGGATGTGAACGACGACCAGATCAGCGCCAGCGGTTGTGACGGTTATATCCTCAAACCGATCGATCGGCGCCAATTTCTGGAGATCGGTCGCAAGTTTCTGCCGAAGGTCGATCGACGTTCTCGGCGTGTTCCCTGCCAGATGTCGGTCGAAATCAGCAGCGATGGCAAGCGATTCCAGGGAAGAGGGTATGACATCAGCAGCAACGGCATGTATATCGAATTCAAAGAGGAAATGGCCGAAAAGGAGCGGTTGAGGATCGCTTTTTTTATGCCGACCATCAGCCCGAAACCGATCGAGACCTGGTCCGAAGTGACCTGGGTGAACCAGGGCTTCCCGCGCACCAGGCTCGATATGCCGCAGGGGTTCGGCGTAGAGTTTAAACTGACCAGCAGGGAAGACAGAGCGGTGATCGATCAGTTTGTCGACCAGGTTCCCGAAGACGATTCAATGGAGTGCTGAAATTATGGCTTGGATAGGTAAAATACTCGGTGGCGGCATCGGCATGATGCTGGGCGGTCCGCTCGGGGCGCTTCTCGGCGCAACGCTCGGCCACTCTATGTTCGACCAGCAGGCAGGCAGTCCGGGACAAATCTCCGGCATCGAACAACGCAACGCCATCTTTTTTACGGCCATTTTCGCCATGCTCGGCAAGATGGCCAAAGCGGACGGGGTTGTCTGCAAAGACGAGATCAGGGTGGTCGAGCAATTCATGGAGCACAACCTGAAACTCGATGACAGGACCCGTCAGTTTGCCATCGGCATTTTTAACGAGGCGAAAGAGACCGATGTCCCGTTTTCCGCCTATGCCAGTCAGTTTGCCGATGTCTTCCGTAATGAAACCCAGCTTCGGACCATGTTTTACGAGCTGTTGTTCACCCTGGCGATGGCGGACGGGGTCATGCACCCGGCCGAGGATGCGATCCTGAAGCAAGCGCCTTCGCTGCTCAATGTGCCGGAGAGTCTCTACCAGAGCCTGCGCCAGCGGCTGGTCAAGGATCTGGCTCCGCTCTATGCAATTCTCGGGGTGACCGAATCGGCCAGTGACACCGACATCAAAAAAGCGTACCGCAAACTGGCAACCGAGTATCATCCTGATAAGATAATTGCACAGGGTCTGCCGGACGATTTTCGCCTGTTTGCCGAAGACAAGTTCAAGCAGATCAACGAGGCTTATCAAACGGTGATGGAGAACCGACAGGACCAGGGAGCCTGACCATGAAGTTTCCGATGATACATGTCTGCTACCGGGTCCTCGACCTGGAAGCGTCCGAAAAGTTCTATATCGACGCCTTCGGGTTTGAAATTTCCCGAAAGAAAGACTTCCCCGACGACTTTACGCTTACGTACCTGCAGGCTCCGGGGCTCGACTTCGAAATCGAGCTGACCTACAACTACGGCCATGAAGAGCCGTACACCATCGGCGACGGCTACTCACACCTTGCGGTCGGCGTCGATGACCTCGAAGCGGCACACGCCCGGCATCGCGAGATGGGGCTCGAGGTGACCGACCTCAAGGGGTTGGCTGGCGGCGCTCCGAAATTCTACTTTGTGACCGACCCGGACGGCTACAAGATCGAAGTTGTTCGCAACTAATTACCGATCCTCTTATATAGAGGAGGTTGTGGTGGGTATTAAATCGAAAGGGACGAGAATCGAGAATACTGTTTTTATAGAACAGGTTCCGGGAATCACCCGGGATTCCGATTGCGAAGCCGCGTTGCATAACGCTTAGGTATCGATCGGATCCTGATTAGAAAGGCCCTGGTAGGGAATACGGGGCCTTTCGTCGTGTCTGTCGACAGTGCCGTTATAAATGAAAATTGCGCTGATAACCTCTTTACAAAGCAGGGCGACAGCTATATGTTACGACGTTACGCAAATTAAGAGTTGGAATACATAGATATGAAACAATGTAACATCAGAAATTTTTCGATCATCGCCCACATCGACCATGGCAAATCGACCCTGGCCGATCGCCTGCTCGACCAGACCGGAGCCTTGACGGATCGTGAGAAAACCGACCAGTTCCTCGATAAGATGGAGTTGGAACGGGAGCGTGGGATTACGATCAAAGCCCAATCGGTCCGGCTTAACTACCGTGCAGATAACGGCGAGGATTACATCCTCAATCTGATCGACACGCCCGGACACGTAGATTTCAATTACGAAGTCAGCCGCTCACTTTCGGCCTGTGAGGGAGCTCTGCTCGTGGTCGATGCTTCACAGGGTGTCGAAGCCCAGACCCTGGCCAATGTCTATCTCGCCATCGACCAGAACCTCGAGGTTTTCCCAGTCCTCAACAAGATCGACCTGCCGAGCGCCGATCCGGAAGCGATCAAGAGTGAAATAGAGGAGGTCATCGGCATCGATGCCTCAGAGGCCGTTCCGGCCAGCGCCAAGGAAGGGATAGGGGTTCACGAGATATTGGAATCGATCGTTGCCAAGTTTCCACCGCCGGAAGGGGATGCTGAAGCGCCTCTCAAGGCCCTGGTTTTCGACTCCTGGTACGACTCCTACCAGGGGGTCATCGTATTGGTCCGCCTGAAGGAAGGACGGTTGCAGAAAGGGGATCGCATCCGTTTCATGGCAAGCGGCAAGGTGTACGAGGTCCTCAAGCTCGGTGCGTTCTCACCGCATATGGTCGAAATGAAGAGCCTGGCGGCCGGTGAAGTCGGATTCGTTATCGCCGGCATCAAGTCGGTCCAGGACGCCAAGGTCGGCGACACCATAACCCACGAGAAAAAAGGCGCGGAGACGCCGCTTCCCGGTTTCAAGGAAGTCAAGCCGATGGTTTTCTCCGGGCTGTATCCAATCGATACCAGTGATTACGATGCCCTACGTGACGCCATGGAAAAGCTGCGCCTCAATGATTCGTCCTTCTCCTTCGAACCGGAAAACTCGGTGGCGCTCGGCTTCGGTTTCCGCTGTGGCTTCCTCGGCTTGCTGCACATGGAGATCATCCAGGAACGTCTCGAGCGCGAATTCGGTATCGACCTGATCACCACTGCACCGACTGTTGTTTACAAAGTCACTGACACCAAGGGCAACAAGTTTGATGTCGACAGCGCTAACAAGCTGCCGGAGGTCCAGCATATTGAAACGGTGGAAGAACCTTTTATTCTTGCAACCATCCACGTGCCGAACGAGTTTGTCGGCGGCGTTCTGGCGCTCTGCGAGGAGAAGAGGGGGATCCAGCGTGAGCTACGTTACCTCTCCTCGAATCGGGTCATGGTCACTTACGAGCTGCCACTGAACGAGATCGTACTCGATTTTTTCGATCGACTTAAGAGCATCTCCCGTGGCTACGGTTCCCTCGATTACGAAGCACTTGACTACCGGCCGAGTGATCTGGTCCGGCTCAATGTTATGATCAATGGCGAAGTCGTCGACGCACTGTCGCTGATCGTGCATCGCGAGAAGTCGCAGTTCCGGGGACGCGAACTGGTCTCCAAAATGAAGGAGTTTATCCCGCGTCAGCAGTTCGTTGTTGCCATTCAGGCGGCGATTGGCAACAAGGTCATCGCCCGCGAAACGGTGAAGGCGCTGCGCAAGGACGTAACAGCCAAGTGCTACGGCGGCGACATTTCCCGGAAGCGGAAGCTGCTGGAGAAGCAGAAAGAGGGGAAGAAGCGGATGAAGCAGGTCGGCAGCGTCGAACTCCCCCAGGAAGCGTTTCTGGCAATCCTTAAAGTAAAGGAATAAGAAGAATGAGTAAAAAGAGCGATGCTCCAATTGAAATACAGATCGGCAAGAAGGGGAAGGTGAAGAAGCCCTGGTACCGCGAATGGTCAGAAGCGCTGATTGTCGCCGGCATTCTTGCCCTGATTATTCGTTCTTTAGTCATCCAGGCTTTTAAGATCCCCTCCGGTTCAATGGAGGATACGCTTTTAATCGGCGACCATCTCCTGGTCAACAAGTTCATCTATGGGACCACGCTCCCTTTCAGTGATAACCGCTACTTCGAAGTCAGGCCGCCGCAACGCGGCGATGTAATCGTCTTCGAATGGCCGGTTGATACCATCAATGAAAAACTCAACTATTTCACCCGCAAGGACTTCATCAAGCGGATCATCGGCGTGCCGGGCGATACGGTCGAAATCCGGGACAAGCAGGCTTTTGTCAACGGTGAACCATTCATCCTCGAGCAGGCGGTTCACAAATCCTCGTACATGATCCCCGGCTGCGATGAAATCGGCAGCTGGACCCGCTCCGCTTCCGAGCGGGTGCGCGATTGCATGGCCCCGGTCACGGTCCCGGCTGACAGCTACTTCGTAATGGGCGACAATCGTGATAATTCACGCGACAGCCGGTTCTGGGGGTTCGTCCCGCGTGAAAATATCAAGGGGCTCGCCTTTATTAAATACTGGTCCTGGGACAGCCGGAACACCGACATCCGGTGGAGCCGCATCGGCCGGCCGATTAAATAGATCGAGAACGGTTCAAACCACCAGATTTCGTATTGACTTCGATTCGGTGACACGATATATTCCGATGAATTAAAAATCGGCCGAGGTTCGGTCCGATCCTTTTAAACTGATCCAGAGAGGTCAGAAAAGGTGGCTAAATGCTCAGCAACTGTCAAATTCATACAACAGTACCTTTTTGCGCGAATGCAAAAAGGTACTTTTTTTGTGTCTGAAACCTGAGCCGGGAGGAGCAAGGATGTCTGAATCGAACACTGTCATTCTCGACCATGCCGGGGTCAAGCGGGCCTTGACCCGGATCGCGCATGAGATCCTCGAGTACAACAAAGGGACAGAAAATCTGGCCCTGGTCGGTATCCGCAGCGGCGGCGCCCATCTTGCCGAGCAGATCCGGGCGCGCATCAACGATATCGAAGGGGTCGAACTGCCGCTCGGTGCGGTCGATATCACCATGTACCGCGACGATCTCGGTTCGCGCGGCAGCCTGCCGGTCGGCAAAACCGACATCCCGTTCGCCCTTGATGACAAGAAGGTGATCCTGGTTGATGACGTCCTGTTTACAGGCCGCACTATCCGCGCGGCGATGGACGCGTTGATGGACTTCGGCCGTCCGAACACCATTCAGCTGGCGGTCCTGATTGATCGGGGACATCGCGAGCTGCCGATCCGGTCCGATTATACCGGCAGGAACGTTCCGACTTCCCGCGAAGAGAAGGTGCTGGTCGAGTTCGACACCGACAACGCACCGATTGAAGTTCATCTTGCAAAATAGAGCATTGGTCTTTGCCTTTATTCGATACAGGAGGTAGATGATGTCATTTCGCCACAAACATATTCTCGGCACCGAAAACCTTTCCCGGGAAGATATCGAGCTGATTCTCGAAACGGCTGAGAGCTTCAAAGAGATCAACCAGCGCGATATCAAGAAGGTGCCGACCCTGCGCGGCAAGACGATTATCAACGCATTCTTCGAAGCGAGTACCCGCACCCGGCTCTCTTTCGAAATTGCCGGCAAGCGGCTCTCGGCCGACACGGTCAACATCTCCGGCTCGACCTCGTCGGTGGTCAAGGGTGAGACCCTTGAGGATACGGCCAAGAACATCGAGGCGATGGCGCCCGACATCATCGTCATCCGTCACGGTCATTCCGGCGCTCCGCACTACCTGGCCGAGCGGGTCGACTGCTCGATCGTCAACGCCGGTGACGGCACTCACGAACATCCGAGCCAGGCGCTGCTCGACCTGATGACGATCAAGGAGTTCAAGGGCAAGTTTGACGGCCTGAAGGTCGCCATTATCGGCGATATCGCTCACAGCCGGGTCGCCCGCTCGAATCTCTACGCCATGACCAAACTCGGCATGGAAGTACGGTTCGCCGGACCCGGCACCATGATTCCGGTCGGCTTCGAAAAACATGGTGCCATCGTCTGCGACAATATCGAGGAAGCGATCAGCGGCGCCGACGTCGTCATGATGCTCCGCATCCAGCTCGAGCGCCAGGCCAACACCCTGCTGCCGACCCTGCGCGAATACGCCCGTTTCTACGGCCTGAACCCGGAGAAGCTGAAGCTGGCCAAGGAAGATGCCATCGTCATGCACCCCGGCCCGATGAATCGCGGTGTCGAGATTTCGACCGCGGTCGCCGACGGTCCGCAGAACGTCATCCTCGACCAGGTCGCCAACGGCGTTGCCGTGCGGATGGCGCTTCTCTACCTTGTGAGCGGCGCCGAGATGGTTGAAGAGTAATCGATACGATATTTTCTCATTTAGATAAATGGAGCGAACTATGAGTATGCTGATTCAAAACGGTCGGGTTATCGATCCGGCCAACAATATCGACGACACCCTCGACATCCTGGTCGAGGATGGAAAGATCGCCGAAGTCGGCAAAGGGCTGAGTGCCAAGGCCGACGAAGTTATCGACGCCGGAGGAAAGCTGGTCACCCCGGGGCTGGTCGACATCCATGTTCACCTGCGCGACCCCGGACTCGAGTACAAGGAGGATATCGTCTCCGGTGCCCGTTCGGCGGCAGCCGGCGGCTTCACTTCGGTCGCCTGTATGCCGAACACCAAGCCGGTGATCGACAACCAGGCGGTCGTCTCCTACATCATCGAAAAGGCCAACAAGGAGGGGAGCGCCAACGTCTTCCCTATCGGGACCATCACCAAGGGCTCCAAGGGAGAAACCCTGGCCGAGATGGGCGAACTGAAAGAGGCGGGCTGTGTCGGTTTCTCCGACGACGGCGGACCGGTTACCGACGGTGAAGTGATGCGTCGCGCCCTTGAGTATGCCCGCCCGTTTAAAACGACTATCATCTCGCACGCCGAGGATCTAAGCATCGTCGCCGGCGGTGTCATGAACGACGGCCCGGTCGCCGCCGAGCTCGGCCTCAAGGGGATCCCCTGGGTCGCCGAGGACGCGATGACCGCCCGCGATGTTATGCTCGCCGAGTTCACCGGCGGCCGGTTGCATATCGCCCACATCTCGACCCGCGGCTCGGTCGATATTATCCGCCAGGCGAAGAAGAGGGGGGTCAATGTCACCGCCGAAGCGACCCCGCATCACTTCTCGCTGACCGAAGAGGCGGTGCGCGGTTACAACACCAACGCCAAGATGAATCCGCCGCTGCGCAGCCAGGAAGATATGGATGCGGTCCGCGCCGGCCTGGCCGACGGCACCATCGACGCCATCGCCACCGACCATGCGCCACATCATGTCGACGAGAAAAACGTCGAGTTTGCCATCGCCATGAACGGCATCGTCGGTCTTGAAACGGCGCTGCCGCTGACCCTTAAACTGGTCGATGACGGCGTATTGAGCCTGAATGACGCCATCGCCAAGCTGACCTCCGGTCCGTGCCAGGCACTCGGCATCGAGCGCGGAACGCTCTCGGTCGGAGCCGTGGCCGACATTGCCATTATCGATCCCGACTGCGAATGGACCGTGGTCGCAGCCGATCTCGTATCGAAAAGCAAGAACACCCCTTTTGATAACTGGAAAATGAAAGGGGCCGCCGTTCAGACCATCCTGGCCGGCAAAACCGTCTACAACAGATAAGGAGCAAAAACTGATGCAAGCCCTTTTGGCCCTAGCCGATGGCCGCGTATTCAAAGGCCGTTCGATCGGCGCCACCGGAGAAGTTTTCGGTGAGGTCGTTTTCAATACCAGCATGACCGGTTACCAGGAGATCCTGACCGATCCCTCCTACTGCGGGGAGATCGTCACCATGACCTACACCCAGATCGGTAACTACGGGATAAACAAGGAAGATGTCGAATCGAACCGTCCGTTCCTGTCCGGTTTTATCGTCAAAGAAGCCTGCTCGAAGCCGAGCAACTGGCGTTCGGAGATGAGCCTCGATGCCTACCTGAAAGAGAACAACATCGTCGGCATCCAGGGGATCGACACCCGAGCCCTGGTCCGTCACATCCGCGACAAAGGGGCGCAACCCGGGATGATCTCGACGACCGACCTCGACCCGGAAAGCCTGGTCGATAAGGCGCGCAAGGCCCCGTCGATCGTCGGTCGCGACCTGGTGCAGGAGGTAACCTGCCGCGAACCGTACAACTGGACGGAAGGGACCTGGAAGCTCGAATCAGGCTACCAAAAAGCCCCTGAGAAAGCGGAATACAAAGTTGTCGCCTACGATTTCGGGATCAAGCGGAACATCCTGCGCAACCTTGTCGATCACGGCTGCGAAGTAACGGTCGTGCCGGCCACCACGCCGGCTGCCGAGGTTCTGGCCATGCAACCGGACGGGGTGTTCCTCAGCAACGGCCCGGGCGACCCGGAACCGATCACCTACGCCCAGGAGAATATCCGCGAGCTGCTCGGCAAGGTTCCACTGTTCGGCATCTGCCTCGGTCACCAGCTGCTCTCGATCGCCCTCGGCGGCGAGACCTACAAGCTGAAGTTTGGTCATCGCGGTGGTAACCAGCCGGTACGGAGAGGAGAGGGGCACAACGTCGAGATCACCTCGCAGAATCACGGCTTCGCGGTCCAACCCGAATCGGTCAAGAATTTGGCCGAAGTCGGGCACATCAATCTTAATGACTTCACGGTCGAAGGGATCTGCCATAACGAGTTCCCGGCCTTCTCGGTCCAGTACCACCCGGAGGCATCTCCCGGACCGCATGACGCGAACTACCTCTTCGGCCAATTTATTGACATGATGGCGGAGTTCAAACAATAAATAAGTTCATTTCGATTCTTCACATATATAATTAACATACTGTTTTTGAAAGACAATCATGCCAAAACGTACTGACATAAAAACTATTCTGATTATCGGAGCCGGCCCGATCGTGATCGGTCAGGCCTGTGAATTCGACTACTCCGGCACCCAGGCCTGCAAGGCGCTCAAGGAAGAGGGCTACCGTGTGGTTCTGCTCAATTCGAATCCGGCCACCATCATGACCGACCCCGACTTTGCCGACCGCACCTACATCGAGCCGGTTACGCCGGAGTCACTGCGCCGGATCATTGAAAAAGAACGTCCCGACGCCTTGCTGCCGACCCTCGGCGGACAGACCGCGCTCAACACCGCCGTCTCGGTCGCCCGCGACGGCACCCTAGAAGAGTTCGGCGTCGAGATGATCGGTGCCAAGCTCAACGCCATCGAAAAGGCAGAAGACCGAACCCTGTTCAAGCAAGCGATGGACAAGATCGGTGTCGGAGTGCCGCGCTCCGGCTTTGCCCATAATCACGCCGAGGCGATGGAGATCGTCGAAACGGTCGGTTTCCCGGCAATTATCCGCCCTTCCTACACCCTCGGCGGTACCGGCGGCGGTATTGCCTACAATCTCGAAGAGTACGAGCGTATGGCGCTGGCCGGGATCGACGCCTCGCCGACCAATGAGATTCTGGTCGAGGAATCGGTAATCGGCTGGAAAGAGTACGAGCTTGAGGTTATGCGTGACCTCGCAGACAACGTCGTCATCATCTGCTCGATCGAGAACTTCGACCCGATGGGTGTTCATACCGGCGACTCGATCACCGTTGCCCCGGCCCAGACCCTGACCGACAAGGAATACCAGCTGCTGCGCGACGCCTCAATTAAAATCATCCGCGAAATCGGGGTCGAAACCGGCGGTTCGAATATCCAGTTCGGCATCAACCCGGAAGACGGGCGGATGGTTATCATCGAGATGAACCCCCGGGTTTCCCGCTCCTCGGCCCTGGCTTCAAAGGCGACCGGCTTCCCGATCGCCAAGATCGCGGCCAAGCTTTCGGTCGGCTACACCCTCGATGAGATCCCGAACGACATTACCCGGGAGACCTTTGCTTCGTTCGAACCGACCATCGACTACGTGGTGACCAAGATCCCGCGCTTCACCTTCGAAAAGTTCCCGCAAGCCGACGCCACCCTGACCACCCAGATGAAATCGGTCGGCGAGGTGATGTCGATCGGCCGAACCTTCAAGGAGTCGTTTCAGAAAGCGCTCCGTTCGCTCGAAATAGGCTCCTGCGGCTTCGAAAGCCGCCTGTTCGACGAACCGGGCGATTACCGACGTAGCCTGACCCAGGCCGAAATCGCCGATCTCGAAGCGAAATTGCAGATCCCGAACTGGGAGCGGCTCTGGTACCTCGGCGACGCACTGCGCGCCGGCTTCGACACCGAAAGGATTTACCGCCTGACCGGTATCGATCCCTGGTTCCTCGACAACCTGGAGCAGATCATCGCTATGGAGCAATCGCTGATCGAGTCGGCCGGCCAGTTCCACCGCAAGGGCTCGCTGCTCAAGGAGACCCTGCTCGAAGCGAAGCAGTTCGGCTTTTCCGACATGCGGCTGGCACTGCTCTGGCAGACCAGCGAGGAGGAGATCCGCAACTATCGGCACGAAGTCGGCATCCGACCGGTCTACAAGCGGGTCGATACCTGCGGCGCCGAGTTCGAGGCCTTTACCCCGTACCTCTATTCGACTTACGAAGAGGAGTGCGAGGCGGCCCCGTCCGACCGGAAGAAGATCATGATTCTCGGCGGCGGACCGAACCGGATCGGGCAGGGGATCGAGTTCGACTACTGTTGCGTACACGGCGTTTTTGCCCTGGCCGAGGACGGCTACGAGACGATCATGGTCAACTGCAACCCGGAGACCGTATCGACCGACTACGACACCTCCGACCGGCTCTATTTCGAGCCGCTCACCTTCGAAGACGTTCTGGAGATCGTCAACACCGAGAAACCGGACGGCGTGATCGTCCAGTTCGGTGGCCAGACTCCGCTCAAACTGGCGGTGGCGCTGGAAAAAGCAGGAGTTCCGATCATCGGCACCTCTCCCGACGCCATCGACCGCGCCGAGGACAGGGAGCGTTTCCAGGCGCTGCTCAACAAGCTCAACCTGAAGCAGCCGGAGAACGGTATCGCCCGTTCCTTCGAAGAGGCCGAGACGGTTGCGGCGCGCATCGGTTACCCGGTCGTGGTCCGGCCATCCTACGTCCTCGGCGGGCGGGCGATGGAGATCGTCTACGACGATGAACAGTTAAAGAACTACATGAAGTTCGCGGTCGAGGCCTCACCCGAGCACCCGATCCTGGTCGACAAGTTCCTTGAGGACGCTATCGAGGTCGATGTCGATGCCCTGGCCGACGGCACCGACGTCGTCATCGGCGGCATCATGCAGCACATCGAGGAGGCCGGCATCCATTCCGGCGACTCGGCCTGCGCCCTGCCGCCATACTCGCTGGGAAGCGAGTACGTCGATGAGATCCGCCGCCAGACCGTCGCGCTGGCCCTGGAGCTGAACGTTATCGGCCTGATGAACATCCAGTACGCGGTCAAAGACGGCGAGGTTTACCTGATCGAGGTCAACCCCCGGGCGAGCCGGACGTCGCCGTTCGTTTCGAAGGCGACCGGTCGACCGCTGGCCAAGATCGCGGCCCGGATCATGGCCGGCAAGAGCCTCAAGGAGCTCGGGGTCGACGCCGAGATCGTGCCGGAGCATATCTCGGTTAAGGAATCGGTCTTCCCGTTCGTCAAGTTCCCGGGGGTCGACACCCTGCTCGGACCGGAGATGAAATCGACCGGTGAAGTCATGGGGATCGACTTCGATTTCGGCAAGGCCTTCGCCAAGGCTCAGCTCGGCGCCGGCGTCAAATTACCGCTCTCCGGCAAGGTCTTTGTCAGCGTCAAGGATTCAGACAAGAAGCATATCCTCGACCCGGTCAAAAAGATCGCCGAGGCCGGCTTCACCATCGTTTCAACCAGGGGGACCGCGTCCTACCTGAACGAGCACGGCGTCGCGGCCGAATCGATCAACAAGGTCAAGGAGGGGAGGCCGCACTGTGTCGACGCGATCAAGAGCCAGCAGATCGACATGGTTTTCAACACCACCTTCGGCGCCCAGTCGATCATCGACTCCTTCTCGATCCGGCGCACCGCCCTGATCAACAACGTCGCCTACTTTACGACGGTTGCCGGTATCAAAGCCGCCGTCGACGGCATCCTGGCGATGCAACGGGAAACCCTTGACTCAGTCCCGATTCAAGAGTATTATCAGGTCTAGCAATCGCAAATAATCTAACGAATATACAGCCGGGCGGGGTTTTCCCCGCCCGGTCATTTTATTATCAAAAAGGAATTTGAAGATGTCGAGTTCAGTACCGATGACCCCCGCCAGCTATCAGAGTCTTCAGGAAGAATTGAAGAACCTTATCCGGGTTGAACGCCCCAAGGTTGTCCAGGATATTGCCGAAGCACGCAGTCATGGCGACCTGTCGGAAAACGCCGAATATGATGCGGCAAAGGATCGTCAGGGAATGATCGAGGGTCGGATCCAGGAGTTGAATGACAAGATCGCCCGGGCCCAGGTGATCGACCCGGCCGAAATCGACTCGGATAAGATTGTTTTCGGGGCCAAGGTAACCCTTTTCGATATCGACACCGAAAACGAAGTGACCTACCAGATCGTCGGTGAGGACGAGGCTGATATAAAGTTGGGCAAGATTTCGGTTACGTCCCCGGTCGGCAAGTCGCTGATCGGCCATTTTGTCGATGATGAAGTCCGAATCAAGGTTCCGTCCGGGACCAAGGTTTACGAAATCACCGATATCTGCTACGAGTAATCGAAAAATGAGCAATTCTATTGACAAAAAGATGACTTTCGCCCAGCTCCTGAAGAGCTATCCGCAGTCCGGAAAACTCCTCAAGGAGAAATTCAACCTCGGTTGTGTCGGCTGTGGCGGCGCCGAGAATGAAACCCTGGCCCAGGGGGCAAGGGCACACGGACTCGATGTCGATGAGCTGATCAAGGAACTGAAGACGCTCCTGTAGACGACAGCAGGGAGGTGGCTTTTGCAAAACTCCGGCAACAGACAACCGGTTTCGATCGAGCAGATCAACGGGGTCGGTCCGGCCGTTGCGCAGAAGCTGCAGAAAATGGGGCTGGAGACGGTCGAAGATCTGCTTTTCTGCCTGCCGCATCGCTACGAAGATCGTCGACAGATCCGCAAGATCGCTCAGCTTCGCGACGGACACCACGAGGTCTTTCAGGGCGAAATCCTGGCAGCCGGCGAGATGACCACCCGCCGGACCCGACGCCGCATTTACGAAGTCATCGTCTCCGATGGCAGTGGCCAGATCTCGCTGAAATGGTTTCACTACAAAAAACAGTGGATGAAGCAACGCTTTGCGCCCGGTCGTAAAGCGTTTTTTATTGCCGAGGTCAAACGCTATGGCGCAAGCCTCGAAGCCCACCATCCCGATGTCGACTTCCTCAAGCAGAACGAGATAATTGAGCAGCATATTTCATCCGATACATTAAGTTTCGGAAGAATCCTGCCGGTCTATCCGCTCACTGAAGGTCTCCATCAGAAAACGGCGCGCAAGATCTGGAAAACGGCCGTCGATGGCTACGCCTGCGACCTGCAAACCAGCCTGCCGCAATCGATCCTCGATCGGCGCAATCTGCTGCCGACCGCAACAGCAATACAGCAGGCGCACTGGCCCGACAACGACACACCGCTCGATCTTCTCGAATCGGGTCGTGAAGCCGGTCGACGCAGCCTGGTCTACGATGAATTCTTTTTTCTCGAGCTCGGCATGGCGCTGAAGAGAAGGGGGGTCGTCATCGAGCAGGGGATCCCTTTCCAGGTTAACCATACCTACACCAAGCCGCTCGCCCAAATGCTGCCGTTCAAGATGACCGACGCCCAAAGGAGGGTGCTCGGCGAAATCAAGAACGACCTAATGCAGCCGCATCCGATGAACCGGATGGTGCAGGGCGATGTCGGCTGCGGCAAGACCGTGGTCGCCCTGATGACCGCGCTGGTCGCAATCGAAAACGGCTGTCAGGTTGCCGTGGTCGCCCCGACCGAGATACTGGCGATACAGCACTATCGCCAGTTTGCGCCCTGGCTCGAGCAGTTGGGGCTCAAAGCAGCCTTGTTGACCAGCTCGACACCGGGCAGGGAGAAGAAAGCGATTCTCGAAGCTACGGCTGAGGGCGAGATCGACCTGCTTGTCGGCACCCACGCCGTATTGCAGGAGGGGGTCAGCTTCAAACGGCTCGGACTCGGTATTATCGATGAACAACACCGCTTCGGGGTCAGACAGCGGGCCGTGCTCAAGAAGAAGGGGGCCAACCCGCACATCCTGGTCATGACCGCCACCCCGATCCCGCGCACCCTGGCCCTGTCGGTCTTCGGCGACCTCGCGCTCTCCGTGATCGATCAAATGCCACCCGGCCGCACCCCGGTGCAGACCTCGATTATCCCGGCTCAAAACCGGGAGAGGGCGTATAAGCAGATAGAAAATGAGATCGACAAAGGCCGACAGGCCTATATTGTCTATCCGCTGGTCGAAGAGAGCGAAAAGTCGGACCTGCAGGCCGCCTGCGCTGCGTTTGAAGAGCTATCGGCATCGATCTTCAGCCGATACCGGGTCGGACTACTGCACGGTCAGCTCGGCAACGACGAGAAAGAGGAAGTCATGTCGGCCTTCAAGGATGGCTATATCGACATCCTGATTGCCACCACCGTTATCGAGGTCGGGGTCGATGTGCCAAACGCCACGGTAATGCTGATCGAGCACGCCGAACGGTTTGGCCTGGCCCAGCTGCACCAGCTGCGCGGCCGGGTCGGACGAGGTGCGGACCAATCGAGCTGTCTGCTGATCAAGAGCAGGGCCTGTTCAGAAGAGGGGCAGCGCCGTCTCGAAACGATGCAGGCTACCAGCGACGGATTCAAAATCGCCGAGGTCGACCTGGAGATGCGCGGCCCGGGCGAGTTTCTCGGAACCCGGCAGTCGGGCATTCCCGACTTCCGCATCGCCAACCTGCTTCGCGACAGCCGCGTCCTCGAAGAAGCTCGTGAAGACGCATTTGACATGGCCAATCAGCCCGACTTCTTGACCTCTGACCGCTATTCCGACCTTAGAAATACCCTGAAACAGCGCTGGGGATCGCGTCTCGAGCTGGCCAATATCGGTTGATATCATTGAAGTTTTACCTGACATTGGGCGACATTTGCTCCGATGTCGCGTGTTTTCTTATATTTATATCGATATAATCGGTTCAAAATATGATCTTCCAATTCGCCATCAATGGACGAGGAGGGCATTATGAAATCGACAGTTAAATACCTGATCTGGATTTTGCTGGTTGCCGCACTCGCTGCCTGCACACCGACTATTTACGGGGTTCCGCAGGATCGATGGGACCTGATGACCGAGCAGGAACGGATCGTCGCCATGGAGGCGTACAAGGAGCACCAGATTGCCTACCAGAAGGCGGCTGCCGAAAGAGCACGGCTCCGGGCTGAGCAGGAAGCGGCGCGGCGGGCCAGCCTCGAACTGGAGATGGAGAGACGCCGGGCCAGGGTGGAACATATCTACAGCGGCCACGGTGCCAATTTTGGCGACCTGATCGAGGTAACGCTATACGGTGGTCAGATCCGTTTAAACGGTAAAAAGCAGGGCTACCAGCCGATCACCTTCAAAATAGCCGATGGAGAGGTTAAATCGATCCCGATCCATTACTCCAAAGGTCGTTCCGGCGAACTCTATATCCTTTACGAAAACAGGCATCTGTGGATCGATACCGATCCGTTCGGGAAAAATACACGTTCAGCACACCTTATTTTTGATAACAGCTGGGGCGATGGCAGAACCTATGCCGGCATCAACAGCCACGGTTCGCGTGATCTGCGTCTAGTCAATCTCGATATCGCGGTCATTCCGACCGGCAAAGATTACCGACCGCATCGGCAACAGCCGAAAGTCATTGTTAAGGAAAAGGTCGTTCAGGCGCCGCCTAAGGTGATCATTAAAGAAAAAACCGTGCATACTCCGCCACAAAAGGTCGTAAAAGAACAAAAAAAATCGACCTCGAGTCAAGATTGGAGGGATGAAAAGAGGACGGATCATCCCAAAATTTCAAGTCCGGAGACCAATCCGGAAAACCCAGATCGAAGCAAACGACCAAGCAATGAACTCCGCGATGTTGCTTCCAAGTCTTCAGATAACAGCTTGAACCATAAGAATACAAACAAAGCCGCTGTTGGTCGTGTAACCGTTGTCTTGAACGGCGGCAAGGTGATGATTGACGGCCGTCACCGCCCTTTCAATCCTGTTAAATTTTCAATTTCAGAAGGGGAGACCAAAACGGTAGAAGTACGGGGAGGGCAGAATGCCGGGAAAAACAATGATTTTTCCGCCGGGCTGGTGGTCAGTTACATCGATGATCAGGTCTATATTGATGGTAGCGCAACGGATAATGGCGCGGGAGTGATCAAGGCAAACCGTGGCAACAACTCCTCGGTCGTCTCAACCCGAGGTGCGCTTGAACTTCAAGGCGTCGGTGTTAAAATATCATCCTTGTAATTTTAGCATCACACAACGACTCTCATTTATCCTTCAAAAACGGTCGGGCTCTTCATTCCCCGACCGTTTGCTATTTTAGCTCAAATCAACACCGAACTACATAACCCATTAATATCGCATAAAAAATAGGCTGCGAAATTTGCCCTGTAAGCGACGTTCTCCTCTTGGGTAATGGTTCAGCATGGACCTTTTTTCGTTGTCACCGTCTCCTGTAAACAATTTTTTTAAATTTCTCTTCAACCACTATTTAAAAAATAAACTAACCAACTACTACTATCCCCATCGAGTACGTGACTTTACTCTACATTTAAGTTTACATAATATATCTTATGCGACGTTTGGCGTGGTGAGTATTTGATGGAGACTGGAAAGGTATGAGGTATGAAGCTCTATCCCCCTTAGAACTTACGAACAAAAACATGACGGACGGTAGCATAACAATAACGTCCGCCGTTTCTCTATATTGATTGGGAAATGAAACCAATGCCCTACTTGTGTCTTATTTGTGTCTTATTTCAAAAAACTGAATCGCATCTTCAATTTTTGTAAATAGCTTAAAGATCAAACCAGCATTGTTTGTAACGGTTTCGACAAAATTATGCGAATCATCTCCAGGATCGACCAAACAAGCGACTATATCTGTAGCTTTCGCAAGTTCTATTTTTTTAATATCAGAATAAGCAAACTCACGCTGCCCGGTGACCGAATCAACATTCCTGGCTTCAGTAGAATCGACAAGATAATTATGAATCCCTTCATTATTCCCCAAGGTTCGGGATTCGACAATACACCCCATCATTTCCTTGGAGGTAAAATCTCCAAGTAATTTCACCCCGATATAAGTTCGATCTTCTGAAATATTAATAATATATTCCATCAATCACTCGAGATTTTAGGTTTAAATTATTAAAATAAGGGTCATGACACGTTAAGAGGTTGATCACGAATGATTTTAAGGATCAATGGATAGAGATCCTGACCTCTATGGTTAAATCTAAACTCGCATTCTTTAAG
>PKTZ01000145.1 GCA_002868925.1 Desulfuromonas sp.
CCATGGGATCCTGCGGATTATCAGCCAGCAGCTCCCGATACACCTCCAACGCCTTATCGTACAACCCCTGTTCGATGTATATCTGGGCGATAGTCGCCGTTGTAATCGGCTGCATTCCCCCCGCCTTCGGCTCCTGAGCCGGTTCAGAGGCCGGTTCGGCAGCGACATCGGGTTCCGGTCCCGGCGGTGCTGGGTCTGCCGGTACTGGTGTTGGTTCAGCCGGCGCTACTTCTGTGGTAACCGGGCCGAGCGATTCGATCATCTGCTGCAACGACATGTCGGTCGGATCGAGCATGATCGCCTTGGTCAGGACATCTGATGCCTTCTGCACATCTCCCTGCATTTTGAGCAGTTGCGCCAAACCTTTGTACGCCGGCACACACATCTGATCGAGAGCAAGCGCCCTGTAGAATGCCTCCTCGGCCTTGCCTTCGACATCGCGCAGGGCGTATACCCTGCCGACCGCGGCAAAACCCTCTGCATTCTGCGGTAATTCCCAGGTGCCGCGCAGGGCGACTTCAAGAGCGTCATCAATCATTCCGACTTCGCAATAGGCGTCACATAACGGGACGAAAACCGTCGACTTCGGATCCGCTGCGAGCTCAGATTTATACTGATCTATCTGAGCAAGTGTTGCATCTCGGTCTGTCATGTCTACCTGCCTTTAACCTCGTCGAGAATAGTCTTGAATTCAACTTCAGGGTAATCAAGTTGCGATATCAGGCAATCACCGATCCCTTTGTTAAAAACCATCTTCAGCTTACCGTCAGCAACCTTTTTATCATGCATCATCGCCTCAAGATATTCGGAAAGAGGGAATTTAGGCACCTCGACAGGCAGATCGAGTTTGATCAACAAGTCACTGATCCTGGCAACATCCGCCTCTTCACAATATCCAAGCTGCTGTGAGACCCTGGCCGCAACCACCATGCCGATGGCAACTGCTTCACCATGCAGAAACCGTTGATAATCGGTCAACGACTCAACAGCATGGCCGAACGTATGCCCAAAGTTGAGAATCGCCCGTAACGAGCTCTCCTTCTCGTCAATTTCTACAATATCGGCCTTGATTTGGCAAGACGTCTTTATCGCATGCACGAGCGCCTCTGCCTTAAGATTGCGCAAGTCCTGATAATGATGATTCAACCAATCGAAGAATTCAGAGTTTCTGATAACACCATATTTGACAACCTCGGCCATTCCGGCATTAAACTCTCGAGCAGGCAGTGTCTGTAGATAATCGGTATCGATGACGACGAGACGCGGCTGATTGAAGGCTCCGATCAGGTTTTTCCCTGAAGGATGGTTGACAGCAGTTTTACCACCGACGGAGCTATCGACCTGTGACAGCAGCGTCGTCGGGACCTGTACGTAATCAACACCCCGCATAAAAGTTGCAGCGCCCAAACCGGCCATGTCGCCGACAACACCACCACCGAAGGCAATGATACCGCAACTTCGATCTATACCGGCCTTTACAAGTTCATCATAGATAAATGAGAGAGTTTCGAGGTTCTTGTACTCCTCACCATCCTTCACCGCGATGAGAGTGACATCAAATCCTGCCTGCGCCAGGAGTGACAACAGCCGCTCACCATGCAAGGCATTGACGGTCACATTCGTTATCAACGCGACCTTGCGGGAGAAGTTGATTTCCGCCAGCGATTCCGAAATATCGGAAATAATCCCGGGCCCGAAATCGATCTGGTAACTCCGCTCCTGCAAACCGACGTTAATCGAGTCCTTCATCTTAAATACGATCCTTCACTAAATGGTATATCTCGGTAGCGATTTCTTTGGGCGATTTATTCTTTGTCAAGACCGTATAATCCGATTCACGATAGAGCGGTAGCCGTCTGTCGAATCGTTTCTTAACCGTATCCCACCCGTTCTCTTTCGCCACCAGAGGCCGATTATTAGACTGCTCAAGTCTAGAGACAATCGTATCCCAATCTGTATCAAGAAAAACCGAAATCCCCGATTGGCTGATCATATCCCGATTTCTTTCACGTTCGATGATACCACCGCCTGTCGCCACAACAAGACTCTTATTATTGGCAATCTGAACAAGAATTTTCGATTCAACATTACGGAAATAGTCTTCACCTTCAGCAGCGAATATATCGTTAATAGATCGGCCCTGTTCCTGAACGATCAATTCATCCAGATCATTAAAATCAGACACACAAAGAGCTGCCAGTTCAACTCCAATAGTGCTTTTTCCCGCCCCCATGAAACCAACTAAATAAATATTTTTCATTCGATACCAAAGCGTTAAAACAAAAGGGCAGGATCACCTGCCCTTCTATTTAAATTCCTATCGTCTTAACAATTACTCAATAATACGTGGAGTCACAAAAACCATTAACTCGGCTTTACTCTTATTTGAACGGGATGACTTAAAAAGGTGACCTAAAAACGGGATATGCATCAAAATTGGCACACCACTCTCGCTAGTGTCTTCCTGCTCTACATAAATGCCACCAATAACCATAGTTTCCCCGTCTTTTACCAGCATTTTAGTCTCCGCCTCTTTGGAATCAATGGAGGGTCCCGCAGCAGTTGAAACTGTAGACCCCGGAGAACTGTTTGTCGCAAGAAGTTCTAGAATAACTGTATTGTCGGGATTGATTATTGGTGTTACTTCAAGAGATAATGCTGCCTCGATCATTTCAGTTCCGACTTCACCATCTGAAATAACTTGATAAGGAATTTGAGTCCCCTGGGATATTTTCGCTTGCTCTCCATTTAAGGTCATAATCCGTGGATTCGAAACAATTTGGACTTGTCCCGCTGTCTCAAGTGCACTCAAACGCAAATCCAGAATCGTTGTATCTATCCCCGTTTGCCCCCAGGTAAAACTTGCTGCTGAACCGGCTGCGGTACCACTTGCGACGGTACTAGGAAGTATATTGAAGCTGCCACCTAACCCGACTTGACCATCGGTACTATCTGATGTTGGCAGATGACTCGCGTCCTGACTATAATCAATGCCCCAGTTAATCCCGAGATCTAGGTTGGCAGTCGTGCTGACCTCAACAATTCGCGCCTCAATCATTACTTGTTTTTCAGGAGTGTCAAGCTCTGCAGCCAAGTCCTTAATTTCTTCAATAACTTTTGGGATATCCTTAACAATCAACTTCTTATTTCGAGCATCTTCTGTGATTGACCCTCGATCTGTCAAAAATTCTTTTGCAGGTTCTGAAATATTACTTAAATCCGTATAACTTACAGTGATCACGGCTTTTTCGAGATCCTCAAGTTTTTCTCTGGTTCTTTGCGCCGTAAACTTCGCTTCATCCATCGCTCGAATCGATTCTTTTGGTAAAATTCGCGCTATATTCCCATTACGAATCATGCCGAGATCTTTTGTTTCGAGAATTAAATCAAGTGCTTGATCACAAGGCACATCGATCAATCTCAATGTTATCGTCCCTTCAACACCATCACCTGCCAGGATGTTGAGGTTACTGACCTCTGCAATCAACTGCAGGATATTTCTAATGTCTGCATTATCAAAAACAAGTGAAATTCTTTGACCCGCATATCCATATTCATTCAATGCAGATTCGGTAGCGGGGGAAACGGCCAAATCCGTATCAGTGGGTTGAGAAGTTTCCGTCATGACTTCTGACATTTCTTGCGCGCCAATGTCTTCCGTTTGATGCGATTCTTCAGAAAAGCCACTCTTAACAGGTGTTGTCATTGAAATATCAGCAGGAACATCAACCGCGACAGTTTCATCGGAAAGAGCTTTTGATTCAGCAAATGGACCGTTAACAACCCTAAGAGTTACGACATTATCATCCTGAGACAATGAATATTCGCTCGGACCTTTTAGTTCAACAGCAAAACGAACATCCTGACTGTCACCAACGAGAACAGTATAGGGTGTTACGAGTCGAATTGAACTCGGGAAGGAAGAAGCATCAATGGCGCGACGTAATGCGCGACTTATTGAAGCATTTCTCACACCGAACCCAACAATTCCATCTTTCAAGGTTGGCTCAATAACAGAGGCTTCCCCACTTAGAGTGACACGAACGAGTGATTCACCATCCTCAATATCAAATTCAACGGCTTCAACATTTGATGGGGCACTGACAGAACTTGAGACAGGAATGATTTCAGAAATATCACTTGCATCCCCTCCCCAGGCAACTGTCAAGCTGTCGCGATTACCCTGAACAGAATATTCAGGAAGACTGTCCGATGCATCAAGAACAAATCTGATCTTATCAGTGTAAGTACCAACACGTAAAAGATTGAAGCCATTCGATAAACTAAATTCACGTTCCTTAAAACCAGCCTTCACACCATAAACATCAACGACCAGTCGTGGAGGAGCCCCAAGTTTGAAATATTTGAAAACCCCAACGTGTCCATCAGCATTCAAAAACAATGAAGAAGAGTTTATTGTGACCCCCGTAATGGCACTTGCATCGTCAGTCAACGCTAAGGAGGTTGAAGAATCTTCTCTCATGATACCGGCGGTATCAACAGAAGGTTCGTTATCAATACCCTCGGATTCAACAGCATTTGCAGCCACTGGCTGCGACATAGCGGATTCAACTTCACTAAATTCCCCTACC
The DNA here is from genome assembly GCA_002868925.1 of Desulfuromonas sp. Taxonomy (GTDB): domain Bacteria; phylum Desulfobacterota; class Desulfuromonadia; order Desulfuromonadales; family UBA2294; genus BM707. Next base: position 4,593 of record PKTZ01000145.1, read on the forward strand.
GGTGTTTCAAGAACCACCGTAAAAGACGCCCCCTCCAAAGCAACATCATAAGGGATCATCTCATCGAGCACGATTTCCATACGGCCGAGTTTTCCGGATGTCAGCTCAAATGAAGAAAGTTTTATTTCCTTAACCTGTGTGCCAGATTCAATAGTTGGTGGGACCACGTTCGACACATCCATCCCCGGGAAATCAACAACAATCCGTGTGGGATCAATTGAATCATACACGGTATAGCGATAGCCAACGGGGGACTCGGTCACAACGTCAACCGCCAAATTTCCGGATTCATCCTTTAACTGTAAAGAATTAATCTTATTCAGATTCTCAGCAGCTTCTGAAATGACCGGCCCGGCGAGTATTATTAAAGAAGCGAAACAGCAAGCAATTACCGCAAAAACCGTCAAATGTCTAAAGACAAGCTTTAACACCTTGTTTATCATCCTATTTAACTCCTTCCCTCTTCGGAAGTTTGATTTCCTGGACCCCTGTCCTTATACTGCCGGCAAAATCAAAATACTTTTCCTCGACTTCAACCGAATTTGTCGTAATGCTAACGACAACACCATTGTTTTTGCCAACTTTTGTCCCAATTTTCAAAATGAACGATTTTCCGTCAGGGGAGATTACCATCGCCCTCGGCTCTCCACGACCAACAATAACTCCAATCAGGCGTAGTTGGCCTAAATCAAACTTTTGAAGTGGTGTTAACGGAACACCTTCTGCCGTAACGACTTCAGCGCCTTCTTCTTTAATGGGGCTTTCAAAAGGATCACGTTTCCCAAGTGGATTATAGACATACTTCTGATCTATCTTTTCAGGAGCAGCACCTTCAACATTTTGCTGTATATTCTGTGTTTTTTTATTCTGGCCTGGAGTATACCCAGGCTGGACCGGGCTTTCCTCCCCACAGGAAACGAGCCCAAACGCAAAGAATAAAATCAAACTGTAAAACAACTGCTTTTTCATTATTTTCCCCATAAAGGGCGAATTCAGCATTTTCTTAATCCAATTTATTTTGTCGCAGTATTTTGCTCCAAAAACATAAAAGTTGTCGCTAAACAGTCAACCTGTAGGCGATCCCCTCCCCCTTGAGCCTTTCCTAACGACACATTGCTAAGATTAACAATACGGGGCAATGAGCCAACGTCGTAAAAGAACTTTGCAATCTGATGGTAGGTGCCGACCAACTTCAAACTAACTGGAACTTCAGCATAAAACCCTTTAGGCTCCTCTTGACCAGGTTTAAAAAACTGGACTGTCAGACCATTACTCTTGGCAGTTGATGCTATTGAAGTTAATAATTTAGGAATCTCTTTATCATTTGGCAACTCGGTCAACGCCTGATTCAATTTTTCTTCCATTTTCTTTAGTTCTGCTTCGAAAACAGAAAAATTTGCGGCAATATTTCGATATTTAACCAATTCGCTTTCGAGAGTATTTGACCTTACGACTAAACGACCACGTTCTTCCTGCAAGGGTAAATAGAGTAAATATACAAAAAGCCCGGCAACCAAAAGCATTACCACAAGAAGCATTAGAACCTTTTGATATTTCGGCCGTTTCAGGACCCATTCAACTCTTGGATTCATAATATAATTGCCTTTATTAAGACATTACTCCTTATTGGCAGTCTCAGCACTACAAACAATTTTAAATGTTTGAACCTCTTGCCCTGACTCTGTTTTTTTCTGAATAATCTGGAGCTCTATTCCTTCGTAATAGGGCGACTCTTCTAGTCTTTGAAGAAAATCAGCAACTGTCTCTTCATTCATCCCAGTCCCCGAGATAGCAATACTCCCACCACTCTCCTTGAATGAGGTTATCCAGACCTTTTCAGGAATAGCGATGCTCAATTCATCGAGCAAACGCACTGGTCCGGTACGGTTTTCCTTTAATTCTGCAAGGACATCGAGCTTATCCTGTAATGTTTTTTTACGAGCAGTGATCCCGTCGACATCATCACTTACTTTCTTCAGCTCTATTTTTTCTGCTTCTTTAGTCTGAATCTGAGCTTTCAACTCAGCTACCTGCGATGAAAGCAAATAATATGCGGCGGCACAAATAAGAAGAGTCAAAACCAACGACGACACAAGAATCACAACGTGTGCCATCATTTTTTCTTTTTTTTGCGCGGCACGAACCGGTAACAGGTTTATACGGATCATTTATCACCCACCCTTCTCATTGCCAGTCCTACAGCAACCGACATTAGTGGGCCAATTGCACCGATGTATTCAACATCAAAGCTCTTCTCATCCACCACGATTTGATTAAAGGGATCCAGCAAATCAACCGGAAGATCCAAACGCTGCCCAAGCAAATCCTTGATCTTCGGGAAACGCGACACCCCGCCGGTGATATAGACCTTCTCGATTTTCTCGTCAGACGCTGTCGCCGAAAAGAAATCGAGGGAACGCTGAACTTCCTGCAAGAGGTTCTCGGTTGCATCAGATAAGATTTCATCAAACGAAGATTTATCAACACCATCAACATTGCCGCCCAACTTCATAGTTTCGGCATCTTCATCACTTATCCCCAGTCGTTTCTGCAGTTCCTCATTAAACATACTGCCACCGACTGTAATATCCCGGGTAAAAACCGAGACTCCATCTTTTAAAACATTCACATTCATCGCACTGGCACCCATATTAACCAGGGCGACAATCTCCCCCTCTCCAATATCGTAGTTTGCCTCGAATGCATTCTCCATGGCAAAACAATCGATATCCATTACGGACGAGGTCAAACCACACTCACTGAAAACGGCAACATAATCATTTACGAAATCCTTTTTAGCTGCCACCAAAATAACGTTCATTTGAGATGGGTCGTTCGGATCAGGCCCGAGAATCTGAAAATCGATATTCACCTCGGATATCTCAAAAGGAATATACTGTTCCGCCTCCCACTGAATCGAAGCTTCCATCTCCTCTTCGGTCATAATGGACATCTGTATTTTCCGAATTATGACGGAATGCCCGGAAATGGAAGTTGCAATATTTTTGGTTTTCAACTTGAGGCTCTGCACCAGATTATCAACCACCTCGACAACGCTGCTCGAGTCCATAACCGCACCATCAACGATCGCTTCAGATGGCAGTGGCGCAATCCCGAGAGAGGAAAGGTGATATACCCCCTTGGACTCGCGCAACTGGACAAGCTTTACAGAACTCGCCCCGATGTCGATGCCGATAATATCTTTTTTCTTACCACCGAATAACATAATAAGAATCTCGTTTTTTATTTAAACTTCGTTATCCCGGATCAAATGCAAATCACCTGCCAACAAAAAAGACACAAATCAGGTTTCCTCTTTGGGAAATACCGTTGGCCGATCAGACAATTTCAATCCAAGAGCAAGTATGATCTTTCTCATTGTCGACATCCTGCAAGGAGCACCCCTCTCGATACGGTCTACCGTTAACGGAGAAACCCGTGCCTTACGTGCAAGCTCAGCCTTACTCATCAACAAAGACTCTCGAATCTCTTTCACTCTGTTATTTGCCATAGAATTCTCTTCTGTTATTAACGTTAGTCAACACAATTGTGCGTAATTATATGTTAATTATGTATAGTGTCAAGCAATTTATACTTCTATTAAATTCCTCATAAACGACAAACACACAACCCCATAGCTATCTCCACAACATGATGTAGCCCAAAATAAAGCACACCACATGATCTGGAAATCCACAATACTTAAAAAAATTGACTATAATCTTCTGCCGGGACGTCGACTTATCTCAATAGCAAAGAGACATCGCTGAAAAGCAACTGACAATTACTCAACTATCAGCTAAAACATCTATCTATGGGAAGAAGAGAGATTGGTACCAGGAAAAAATATCATACCACCAAAAAAGGTATATCACGGAAGCGGCGGACAAAAATGGTCCAAACGGAATCGCAAGTTTCCCATCGGCTTTCTTAAGGCACATCAGGGGGATTCCAATCAGCGAACCAATGAGCGAGGCAACAAAAACAATGGGAAAAATCGACTGCCACCCCAAAAAAGCTCCGATCATGGCGAGAAGCTTAACATCCCCCATCCCCATACCATCCTTGCCGGTTGCCAATCGATACAGATAGGCGACTCCAAACAACAAACCTCCACCTGCGATAATTCCAAGAATCGAATCAACCCAAGACAGCCAGGGGATGAGGAATGATGATACAAAACCGAAAACAAGGCTGGGAAGAGTAATCACATTCGGAATAATTTGATGATCGATATCGATAAATGTGACAACAACAAGCAGGGAAAGAAATACGAGATAAACCGGGAGGGCTGCAGAAAAGCCAAAATAGAAAACAGCCAAGACAAAAAAGAACCCGGTCAAAGCTTCGACCAAGGGATACCGAATCGAAACCACAGCTTTGCAATAAGCGCACTTCCCACGCAGCAACGCCCAACTCAGTATCGGCAAATTATGATACCAGCGAATGGGAGTATTGCAATGCGGACAACGTGAAGCGGGACGAACAACCGACAAGCCTTCCGGTATCCGATAAATACACACATTCAGGAATGAGCCGACAATTGAGCCCAAAATAAAAAAAACTAAAAAAATGGTTAACAAAGGGAGCATGTGCACCTTATTGTATCGGCCTTAAGTCACTCGTGGTTCCAACCGAGCCATTCAGCGCGATATAGAACGTCCCTCCATAAGGATCATCAGGGATCGCATCAATCAATCCAGATTCAACCAACTCCTGGAGTCGAAGTGGAACCCTGCCGAACTCAACCTTGAATTTCTTGATCGTTTGCTCGAGTACATAGATCCCCTTAAGAGCTTCCAATCGCGTTTCATATTGCTCCCGTTCTGCCGGGTTCGTTGTCCCCTGCAATAGTTCCACTAAAAAACGGATAGCATTTTCAGTCCGACTCCCCTTATAGGCAAGTCGCGCCGCAAGCGTTGGAATAATAGGGGAAGAATCAGGGCGACGTGCCGCCTGCATCAACAAATCAGCAGCCGTGTCGCTATTATGCAAAAAGAAAAACTCGTTGAATCCAGCATAAAATAGTAGCGTCCAATCCCAATCCCTTTTGTCCGCGCCCTTAACCAGCAAATCATTGGTCTCTCGAACAAGCCTCCCCTCCCAGGGGAAAATTGCATTAGCAATATAATAGGGATCATAAAAGTACGGATCGATTTCAGCTGAGGCCTTAAAGGTCTCAAACAACCATTGCCACTCCCATTCCTGCATCCGCGGTATTGTCTCACGCTCCAGGGTCTCGCCAAAAAAAACAAGCCCCTCTATAAAAACCATGTCGGCCGCCAAGCCATCAAACTCAAGGGCCAAGACCTTGACGAAGGGGGCAAAAGAAGCACCTCCCCCCTCTACAGCCTTGGGCAGAGTTCGAGCTTCAACGTCCGACTGTTTAAGTGCTGACAGGTAGATAACAGCAAAAGCGACAACCGCAATGAAACCGACCAGACGTCGCATTACGGAAATTCTCTTCGTGAGAACGCTAGTCTGGCTAAACAGACGATAAAAGATGAATACCCAACTCCGTATAAGGCAACCCAGGCAACATAACTTACAGGGGTCGCAAGGCCGTGAGCCGCCTGGAGTTTTAAATCAAACAAGGAAAGGTTCGGAAATACATAATAGGCAACCTCAACAAGCTTCACGACAACCCCCGACGATTCTGATGCAATCTGCGAACCTCCAGAAAGCAATGACTTCACGTCGGACAAGGAATGGCCAATAATATAAACAATTACTGTCATCACAAGCGTTATAAACGAATTGGAAGCAAACGAGGCGAACAACAAACTCACCGCAGAAAGCAAAACCAACGAAAGGGCAGAAAAAACCATCGCTAGGACAACGCTGCCCCATGAAAACCGCGCAAAATATTCCGGGAAATTTGACTGCGTAATGAATATTGAGAGTGCGGCGAATAATCCAAGGACAGCAACAGAGGCAACAATTAGAGCAGCAATCCCGGAAAACTTCCCAACGATGTAATCTTGACGAGAAATCGGGCGGGACAAAACCATATAAATGGTCTTCCGGTCGAGATCCTTTGCAACGAGATTGATCCCGATGAACAAAACGATCAAAAGACCGGTAAATGAGACTGTCGAAAGGGCTATATCGACTGCCAGTTTCCCGACACTTTGCGGTACCAAACCAGACATAATCAGATTAGAAACCAGCAACAACAGTGCAATAATAGTAATGCCGTATAAAGACCTATTACGGATTCCTTCCAGAAAAGTCACAACTCCAACAGCCCAAATCCCCTTCATTCCTGAGCCTCCGCAACATCTACAACTTTCGTTAAGAAAAGATCTTCCAACGATGAACCATTCGTGACAAGTTCACTCAACGAGCCAACCAGACGAAGTTCCCCTTTCGCCAGAATACCTATCCGATCACTGAATCGCTCAATATCAGTCAAAATATGCGAAGAGAAGAAAACCGTCTTCCCCATTTTTTTGAGCGAAAGAATGATATCTCCGACCATTTTCCTTCCGATCGGGTCGAGTCCACTCATTGGCTCATCGAGGATCACTAGGTCCGGGTCATGCACAAGAGCGGCCGCCAACCCGGCGCGCTGCACCATCCCCTTGGAATAAGTCCGCAATGGTCGACGCGACGATGCTGCAAGATCGACCAGTTCGAATAGTTCCTTCGACCTTTTCTTAATCGAAACACGATCCATTCCGCAGGCCGATCCGGCAAAAAGAAGAAGTTCCTCGGCTGAAAGGTAATCATAAAAGTACGGATTCTCCGGCAAATAACCGATCCGACTTTGGACATCCTTCCCCCCAGGGGCTTGTCCAAACAAGGAAACATTACCTTGGTCTGGATAGACGAGGTTTACCAGGATCTTGATCGTAGTCGATTTACCAGCTCCGTTCGGGCCGAGAAAACCAAATACTTCGCCGGATTCAACATGCAGGGACAACCCGGATAACGCTTGAACACGTCTCTTGGTCAACCCTTCCTTGTAACTCTTGGAAACATCAGTGATTTCAATCATAAAGCACTTTATAAAACTGCTCACAAAAATTGTCAACACACCAAAAAAAAGAAAGGGCCGGAAAACCGGCCCTTTCAGATTCACACAAATTCTCCTTAATTTAGGAGAGCGGTGCCCAGGTCGTCTGACCCGAAGCAGCCGGGTTACCGTTACAGGGGGCGCCACCGGCAACACCGGTCATATCATCAGCACCGGAAGTCGGGGTCGGTTCTGCACCAGCTGCCATCGGCGATGCAACAACACCGTTAACCCACATCAGCTGCGAGGTGTCGGAATCGGCACCGAAGCAACGATCGCCGGCCGAGTTCTTGGTCGCCAGAACGAAGGAGCCGCCGCCGGCCGAAGTCGAAGCGATCAGGCCAACGTTAGCGGAGACCGGGAACTGAACGGAAGTTGCTGCGGACGGTGCGGTCGCGGTCATTGCATTCGCCGCAATAGAAATAGTACCGGTGGTGTTAATGTAAAGAATACCAGCACCGGGAGAGCCGTCAGCCTTCGAGGACGGATAGACCTGCCAGTCAGAGAAAAAAGCCTCCATGGAGGTACGGGCATTCCGCAGGTCAGCGTTGGCAGCACTATTGTAGCCACGGATACGATAAGCCGAGAACTGCGGGATCGCAATCGCGGCCAGGATACCGATGATCGCAACAACGATCAGCAGCTCGATCAGGGTAAAACCTTTTTCTTCTTTTCTGAAATTCTTCAACATACTCTTTCTCCTTTCAGGTTAACAAACTGTCGGAAGGTCCGACTTTCGCAGAAACAAAATATTGCATTTAGCAATGCCAATAAAATCTATACTTATTTAGATATGCATGTGGCCAATAAAGAGCAATTGGTATACCAACAACAAAACAAAACAAAACAAATAAAAAAACATCATAAAAACAGCGACTTAAAAAAAACAACATTCACCGCAGGGCGCAGCCTCCGGCCCTGCGAGTGACAATTTACGGCACAAAACCTGCCACAAAGTGTAACTGATCATAAAAAAAGCACAAGTCAAACATCATCTTCATCAAAACCGTACTTAGCCAAGCGATAGCGCATCGAACGGAAGGTAATACCAAGGATTGCCGCAGCTTTTTTACGAACCCCGTCACTCTTATCAAGGGCATTAAGGAGAATATCCTTCTCGATCGCCCCGAGGTAGGCATCGAGATCGAATCCGTCATCGGGAATGACCTCGACACCTCTCTGCCAGCGGCCCGATTCGCCACGCAGCTGCGGCGGCAAGGATTCTTCGTTCAATGTGTCGCCCGCACCGAGGACCAGGCTGCGCTCGATGACGTTCTCCAGTTCACGCACGTTGCCGGGCCAATCGTAATCGAGAAGCAACCGCATTGCACTCTCGTCTACATTGACATGCCTTCCATCCGCAATTTTTTCAACAAAATGCTCGACCAGAAGGGGGATATCTTCGCGACGGGTACGCAAAGGAGGGAGGTGAACCGGAACGACATTCAGGCGATAGAACAGGTCCTCACGAAACCGACCGGCAGCAACCTCCTGCTCAAGGTCACGGTTCGTCGCGGCGACCAGGCGAATATCGATGTCAATATTGGCGGTACCACCGACCCGTCGGATCTCCTGCTCCTGCAGAACTCTCAAAAGCTTGACCTGCATCATCGCCGGCAGCTCGGCAATTTCATCGAGAAAAAGGGTGCCACCATTGGCGACCTCGAACAGTCCCAACTTCTGTTGATTGGCCCCGGTGAAGGATCCTTTTTCATGACCGAAAAGCTCGCTTTCCAAGAGAGATTCAGGAATCGCTCCGCAGTTGATCGGCATAAAAGGCATCTCTTTCCGATTCGACTGGAAATGGACCGCCCTGGCGACAAGTTCCTTGCCGGTACCGCTTTCCCCCGTCAACAGAAGGTTAACTTTACTCGCGGCGATTTTTTCGATCAGGGTAAAAACCTCCTGCATCGGCTTGCTCTTACCGATCAAACCGGCGAAGGAATAGCGCTGCTCCAATGCCTTCTTCAGTTCCGTATTTTCCTGGCGCAGAAGCTTGCGCTCCAAAGCATTCTTGACCACCAGCCGGATCTCTTCATTTTTGAACGGCTTGGTGATGTAATCATAAGCCCCCTGCTTCATCGCCTCGACCGCCTCATCCGTACTGGAGAATGCGGTGATCATGACTACCACTGTTTCCGGGCTGCGCTCCTTGACATGTCTCAGCAGGGAGAGTCCATCGAGCTGAGGCATCTGCACATCACTGATGACCAGATCGTAACTATTATCCTTCAAGTGTTTGACTGCCTGTGATCCGTCATTGGCGGCATCGACGACATATCCTTCTCGATGCAGCATGATACTCAACACATCGCGCATGCTTGCTTCGTCATCGACAATCAATATACGGTGCTGTTTTTGCACTTCCTTCCTCCGATACTCAAATTTTCACATATTAAATCTTAAAAAGTTGCAGCGGAAGCAACCCTGCCATTCTCGGGGAAGGCCAATTCGAACCGGGCGCCACCCATCCCGCTTTCTTGCACGGAAATCTCGCCACCATGGGCTTCTACAACCGAGTAGACCGTCGCCAGCCCCAGCCCCGTGCCTGAATCCTTGGTCGTAAAAAAAGGTTCGAAGATTTTTCCGCGATTCTTTTCATCGATCCCGGGCCCATTATCTTCAACAAAAACTAACGAACTGCCACTTGTCGAACCGACCCGGATCATGCCACCACCCGAGATCGCTTCAGCCGAGTTAATGACCAGATCAAGAAGAACCTGGTGCAACATCTGACGATCAACATAGAGGTTTCTCCCAGGCGGGGAGTCAATAACAACCTTGATATTGTCGAATCGACTATCGGCATGAAGTATCGCCAGGAGTTCATCAAAAACCGACGCCAGCGAGCATTCTGTCTTGACCGGCTTGGCCGGCCTGGCAAATGAGAGAAAATTAGTCAACAGACCGCTCAATCGATCCGCTTCACGAACAACAATCCCCATCAACTTACGATCTTCATCCGAAACATTTTCCCCCTCCATCAAAAGTTGCACCGAACCACTGATCGAAGCAAGAGGATTTCGTATTTCATGAGCCATACCGGACGCCAGGCGGCCAACAGCGGCCAAACGATCAGAACGACGCAGCTGGTCCTCCATCGCCAACAAATCGGTTAAATCCTGAAAAATGACAAGAAGACCGATTTCCCTGTAATCCGCGTCACGCACCATGCTCGTCGCGAATCCTAACGTCCTGATCCCCCCTGACTTATCTTTCACTTCCCCCTGACCACGACTTACGACATTGAATTGTGCGCCATCGAAAAGATTGAAATTTGGGAAGATTTCTTCAACATTTCGATCATAAACCTGATTCAGGGAATAACCGGTAATTTTCGATGCAGCAGCGTTAAACGAACGGATACGACCACTGTCGTTAACAAGCATCAGGCCGCTTGTGATATTGGCGATGATAGCCCGATTCAGGCTTTCCAACTCTTCAAGATCTACCTCTTTCCGCTCCAGGGCACGCTGGCTCCTTCTGCCCCGCTCGGCCAGCTGGGCACTGAGCAGGGCAATCAACAGGAACGCAACGACATTGACAAATACGGCATAGAGGACCTTTCCTCCATCCTCAATCTCCGGTGGGGCGTAATGTCCAAAGGCAGGCAGTATCCCGAAATACTGAAAATCGAGCAAACAACCGTAAAAGATTGAGGCGGCCGAAGCCGCGAATAAAACATCCCGTCTTTTCAGGAACAGCGAAGAGCTGAAAACGATCAGAATGTACAGGAAGGAGAACTGGCTCTCGAATGCACCGGTGAGATAGATAACAAGCGACGCAAGAATTAAATCCCAAGCAATCTGAAAGCGGGCAAAAGCAACAAGCCTTTGAGCGGTCGATAGGATATGTGCCGACAGAATGGTCTGCAGGTAGGTCAGAACTATCAGCGTGTAAAAAAAGGGGAGTTGGGGTGGAGATGCGACTTCAGAGCGCCATTGATAAACAACCGTCCCTCCCAGAAAAAGAGAGACGACCAGAAGTCGAAAAAAAAGAAACCAGCTTAAATTTCTGCGGTCGATACGAACTTGCCCTTTAAGACCCTCATCACTCATCAATGAGAATCAACCTCCGGCGGCTCCGGCCAGTTCGAAAATCGGCAAATACATCGCAATAACCAGACCACCTACGGTTGTCCCGAGGAACAACATCAGTAAAGGCTCCATCATTGCCGTCAGGTTTGAGACCGCATCATCAACCTCATCATCATAGAAGTCGGCTATCTTATTGAGCATGGTATCGATCGAGCCGGCCTGTTCGCCAACGGCGATCATCTGACAAACCATCGGAGGGAAAACACCCGACTTCTCGAGAGGTTCTGCTATCGTTTTTCCCTCGCTGATGCTCTGCTTGACTTTATAAATAGCATATTCAACGGTTTTATTACCTGCAGTCTTGGCAACAATTTCAAGACCATCGAGGATCGGCACCCCACTCGAGATCATCGTGCCGAGGGTCCTGGTGAATTTTGCCACAGCGACTTTCCGGATCAGTATACCGAAAACCGGAAGTTTCAATGAAACAGCATCGATCACTTCACGCCCTTTTTTGGTTCGATATATCTGCTTGAAAGCAATAATGACAAAAGCAATTGCCCCAATAATGACGAGAACATAATCCTGTACAAAATTACTGATATTGATAACAACTTGGGTCGGCATCGGCAGCGCTTTACCGAAATCAGCAAACATTGTTTCAAATGCTGGGATAACGAAAATCAGGATAACCGCGATTACGACAAAAGCGATACCGATGATGGTTGTCGGATAAGTCATGGCGCTCTTGACCTGCTTCTTCAGCTTTTGCGCCTTTTCAATGTAAGCTGCAAGACGGTTAAGAATAGTATCGAGAATACCACCAACCTCGCCGGCGGCGACAAGGTTGACAAAAAGTTCATCAAAAACTTTGGGATGTTTGGCGAGGGCGTCTGCAAAGGTCGAACCTGACTCGACCGCTTCCTTAACCTCGGTGAGAATCTTCTTGAACGTTTTATTTTCCTGCTGGCGTGAAAGAATGTCGAGACATTGCACAAGCGGCAAGCCGGCATCAATCATAGTCGAAAACTGTCGGGTAAAGACAACTAGGTCTTTGGTCTGGACCTTTGGCTCCATCCCGGGGATCTTGATCTCCATATCAAGACCCTTGCCGGCTGCCTTGACATTGGTCGGCATAATCCCCTGGTTGCGCAGATGAGCCATGACGGCGTTTTCGTCGTTTGCCTCCATGGTCCCCTTCTGGACTTTACCGGTTCTTGTTTTCCCTTCCCACGCGAACTTAGCCATAAGTCAGTCTTTCCCCTTAAATACGCTGTGCTTAATTGGAACCACCCTTGGGAGCCGTCGAAATATTACGCTTCAAAACAGCCTGCGGGTTGGCGATCATCTGTTTCAGCTCTTCAGTATCAGGAGAACGGGACATTGCGACTTCCATGGTAATCTGTTTTTTGTGAAACAAGAAGAACAGGGCTTGGTTCATAGTCTGCATCCCATATTTTTCCTGTCCCATCTGCATTTGCGAATAGAGCTGATGCACCTTGTCATCGCGGATCAGGGAACGAATAGCCATATTCGGGACCATGATTTCCAGGGCCAAGGTCCGACCTTTTCCGGTAGCAAGCGGCATCAATGTCTGCGAAAGAATACCCTCAAGAACAAAGGAGAGCTGAGTCCGCACCTGCTGTTGCTGATTGGTCGGAAAAACATCAACAATCCTGTTGATCGACTGCAGAGCCCCGTTGGTGTGCAAAGTCGCGAAACAAAGATGGCCGGTCTCGGCGATGGTTAAAGCGGCCTCGATAGTCTCAAGGTCACGCAACTCACCGAGCAAAACAACGTCAGGGTCCTGCCTTAGAATATATTTCAGAGCTTTTTTAAATGAATGGGTGTCGGCACCAACTTCACGTTGATTGACGAGACACTTTTTGTGGGGATGAAGGAACTCGACAGGATCCTCAACGGTGATAATATGCTCGCTCCGTGTCGTATTAATCTCATCGATAATTGACGCCAAGGTGGTTGACTTCCCGGAACCTGTCGGACCTGTCACCAGAATCAAACCACGTGGCCTGCCTGCAAGTTGCCTAACAACCGGAGGAAGTCCAAGTTGATCAAAAGTGAGCACTTTGAACGGGATCAGACGAAACACCCCGGCGAGGGCCCCGCGCTGCATAAAGACATTACCGCGGAAGCGGGCCAGGCCTTTGACCCCGAATGAAAAATCGAGCTCGTTCTCTTCTTCGAAACGCCTCTTCTGAGCATCGGTCAAAATCGAGTAGCAGAGCTGTTTTGTATCTGGCGGGTTCATCGGTGCCATCTTCATCTGCACCATGTTACCATCGATTCGTAACATTGGTGGCGAGCCGGTTGTAATATGAAGGTCGGATGCGCCCTGTTCAACCATGGTTTTCAACAACTGATGTATACTTGCCGCCATATCTTTAAACCTCTAAATGAGTAAGTTGTTTAACCCAGCAGAAACCAAGCGATCAACCCTCGTCCGCCACCGTCACCCTGAGGGCCTCTTCCAGGGTCAGTGCGCCCTCCTGCAACTTCGTCAGCGCCGACTGGCGCATGGTCTTGACCCCAAGGCTCATCGATTCCGCTTTAATCTCGGCAGTATTGGCCCCAGCCAGAATCAGTTCGCGCAGTTCTTCGAACATCGGCATAACTTGGTAGATTCCAACCCGTCCCTTGTATCCGGTATCGCTGCAGGTCGAACATCCAGTCCCCTTGTAGCAGGTATATTCACCAACCTGGTCTTCCGGGACCCCGGCGTCGAGCAAGGCCTGTTTCGGGATCTCTTCCGGCTCCTTGCATTCGGAACAGACCCGACGGCCGAGACGCCGGGCGGTAATCAGGTTGACCGCCGAGGCGACCAGAAACGGTTCGATACCCATATTGAGCAGACGGTTGATCGTGGCCGGGGCATCGTTGGTATGCAACGTCGACA
>PKTZ01000072.1 GCA_002868925.1 Desulfuromonas sp.
ACAACTCAAAAACATTTCCATCCACCAAGACAAATGAGAAGCTGTGGCCTGGTCGCAAACAAAAAACGGCCACTCTCGTGACCGTTACTATTTATCCTGTTATTTCTAATTTAGGGCCAAAAACACCTCGATCTTCACGTCTTCTATAAATCCGGACTTTCAGGAAAACAGCTTCGTAGAACCTAGTTTAATCCTCTTTTGTATTACTCGATCAGCAGAGATCTCGTCTCATCCCGGTCGGCCGGGGCAACGCTGATCTCCCATCGCTGGTCGCCACGCTGCAGCAGGATCTCGACGTTCTCTTCATCGCTCCCTTTGCCGTAGGTGGCGACCATGGCGGCGGCCGTTTCGAACTGTTCCGGGGTGGCGTCGCCGGTGACCAGGCCGAGCGGGCCAGAAAAATTCTTCGCACGCAGGGTCGTATCCTCCGGCCGGATCAACTCCTTCATCGCTTCGTTGTCCGATCGCTTGCGGCCGAGGATCAGCTTGACCTTATCCGCCAGCCGGAACTGGCGGCCGACCTTGAGCAGTTCGGCGTCGACCGGGGTCGCCTGCGGGTTGTGCTCGAGCAGGTCGCGCAACCGGTTGGAGAACGATTTCTCGGTGAGCAGGCAGCCACCGCCGGAGGAGGGGTAGTCGGTCAGTTCCCACTCTTTGGCCAGCGCTTCCTGGCGCTTGCGGGAGCGGCCCTGGATGTCAAGCAGATGCTCGCGGTCGACCAGCCCCTCTTCCTCCATCGGTGTGATCGCCAGTACCTTGGCACTCAGGGGGCGCAGGATCCGGTCGGGGTGACCGCTGAACTTGGCCACCGTTTTCAGGGCGACCGGGTTCTGGCTCATCGGGCGCTGGCCGAGGACTTCACCGGAAAAGAGGAAGTCGAAGCCCTGCTCAGCCATGATCTCGCCGGCCAGGCGGAACATCATGGCGTGGCAGTCGATGCACGGGTTCATGTTCTTGCCGTAGCCGTAGCGCGGGTTCTTGATCATCTCCAGGTGGATGTCGCTGATGTCGCTGACGATCAGCGGGATATCCATCTGCTCTGCTGCCTGGCGGGCGCGCCCGGCCCCGAAGAAGGGGGTGACAAAGGCAATGCAGGTGACGTCGACACCCTGCCGCTTGAGGGTCAGGGCGGCCAAGCTGCTGTCGAGTCCTCCCGATAATAGACCGAGTGCCTTGCTCATGATTTACTCCTGATATATCTATGGTGGTTCCTGTTTTCCGAAGGAACGGGAAAATAGCACGCTATCCGGTTCAAGGCAAGTTAGATGTCTCACATCAGAATCCTTGCATTGTGATATTGACTCTGCCAGAATGCGGAAATGTGAATGATTGACCTATTAGTCTTTTGCCGTAGCGAAGCGGGTTTAAGGAGCAGGGTATGGCCAAGATCAATTCCCTTTTCAAAATGTTGCAGCAGCAGGGTGCCAGCGATTTGCACATCTCGAGCGGGGCGCCCCCCCTGTTCCGCCTGCACGGTGAAATGGTCCCCCTCAATTACCCGCCGCTCAGCCACGAGCAGGCGAAATCGCTGCTCTACGAAATCCTCTACGATCACCAGAAAAAGGACTTCGAGGAGAACATCGACCTCGACTTCGCCTACGAGTTGAAGGGGGTTGCCCGTTTCCGCGGTAACATCATGATGACCCACCGCGGGATCGCCGCCGTCTTCCGCATTATTCCGAGCGAGATCCTCACCGCCGACCAGCTCGGTCTGCCGGCCGGGGTGCGCAAGCTGACCAACCTGAAGAAGGGGCTGGTGCTGGTCACCGGACCGACCGGCAGCGGCAAGTCGACCACCCTGGCGTCGATGATCGACCTGATCAACTCGAGCCGCAAGGAGCATATCCTCACCATCGAGGATCCGCTCGAGTTTATCCATCAGAACAAGAAATCGCTGCTCAACCAGCGCCAGATTGGAACCCATTCACAGTCGTTCGCCAACGCCCTGCGCGCCGCCCTGCGCGAAGACCCGGATGTCATCCTGGTCGGCGAGATGCGTGACCTCGAAACCATCTCCCTGGCGATGACCGCGGCCGAGACCGGGCACCTGGTCTACGGTACGTTGCACACCAACTCGGCGGCGAAAACGATCGACCGGATTATCGACGCCTTCCCGAAAGATGGTCAGGAACAGGTCCGGACCATGCTCGGCGAATCGCTGCGGGGTGTTATCTGCCAGCAGTTGCTGAAAAAGGCGGACGGTAAGGGGCGGGTCGCCGCCCTTGAGATCCTGATCGGCAATTCGGCGGTCAGCAACCTGATCCGCGAGGGGAAGACATTCCAGATTCCTTCGATCATGCAGACCGCCAAGGGCGAAGGGATGCAGTTGATGGACCAGCACCTGCTCGAACACCTCAAAGCGAAATTGATTACGCCGGAGGAGGCGTACCGCTGCGCCAACGACAAGAAATCGTTCGAGCAGTTCCTGCCGGATAAACCTAAAGGCTCCGAAGGATAGTTGCCCACCCCGTTGTCCCCGTTCCGCTGTTGATGGTACGATATTGGTACCTGTCGACAGATTGGAGAACTCCGTTTGAAGGACACATTTGGCCGAAAAATAGAATATCTTCGCCTGTCGGTGACCGATCGCTGTAACCTGCGTTGTCGTTACTGTATGCCGGATGAAGGGGTCGACTCGGTCGGCCATGACCGGATCATGAGCTACGAGCAGATGGCCCGCGTCGCCGCGGCGGCGGTGCGTCTCGGGGTGAACAAGATCCGGGTGACCGGTGGCGAACCGCTGGTACGCAGAGGCCTGGTCGGTTTTATCGAAACCCTCGCCAACCTCCCCGGCTCCCCCGAGGTAGCACTGACCACCAATGGCCTTCTCCTTGCCGATTACGCCGAACGATTGAAAGCGGCCGGGCTCGACCGGGTCAATGTCAGCCTCGATACGTTGCAGGATGAGAAGTTCGACAATCTGACCCGACGTCACGGTTTGTCGCAGGTCCTCGCCGGGATCGAAGTCGCCGAAAAGGTCGGTCTGAATCCGATCAAGGTCAACATGGTCCCGATCCGGGGCGTGAACGACGACGAGATCGCCAATTTTGCTCGCCTGACCCTGGAACACAACTGGGATGTCCGCTTTATCGAGTTCATGCCGGTGCGCAGAGATCTCGGCTACAGCCCCGACCAACGGGTCGGCGAGGCCGAGATCATGTCGGTGCTGGAGCAGGTCGGTGATTTGCAGCCGCTGGAAAAATCGACGGCCGATGGGCCGGCGCGTCTCTTCCGGTTCGCCGGGGCACAGGGCAAGGTCGGAATTATCACCGCGGTGTCACGCCATTTCTGCGGCGAGTGCAACCGGCTGCGGGTTACTGCCGATGGGCGCTTGCGCCCCTGCCTGATGTCGGACCAGGAAATCGACCTGATGGCGGCGCTCGACAGTGATGATGCTGCGGTGGAGAAGGCGCTGCGCGATGCAGTGATGGAGAAACCGGAGGGTCACCGGCTCGGTGCCGGGGATGACCCTTTGCGGAAAAGGACGATGAAGGATATCGGTGGTTAGGTGGTATCGTTCATTTGGATAAAGAAAAAGCCGGCAGAGTTGCCGGCTTTTTTTGTGCTTTTAGGTTGAGAAATTACTTTTTGTGACAGCGGCCACAGTTCCCCTTGGCCGTGAAAGCTCGGTTGCCGTTGTGGCAGATGCCGCAAAGCTTGCCGGCATAGATTTCGTCCATGGTGATGGTGACCGTCCCCTGCTTCATTTTGGGGAAGACATCCTTGTTGTGGCATTCCCGGCAGCCCTTGGCGTGTTCATTGTGCAGTTTGCCGTCAAAGATAACCGTGCCCATGCTGCTGTGGGTGAACTCGAGCTGCTTGTTCGGTTGAACCGCTACCGCGACCGAGGCACTGACCAGAAGAACCAAAAACATCAAGACAACAGATTTCATCATCATTCCTCCTTGAAGTTAAATAGATTCTGAAAGTATAGAGAGTCACGCACCGATTTCAAGCCGGGCGTGGAATTATCCGAGTTCGTCCAGAGCTTCGACCAGAAGGTTGAGGATATGAACCGCCTGCTGCTTCTGGCCGGCGTGGTTGATCGAATCCTGTAGCTGCATGATACAGCCGGGGCAATCGGTCGCGACCATTTCGGCCTGGCTGTCATTGATATTCTGCGCTTTTTTGGCGCCGATCTTCTGGCTGGTCTCGTAGTGGTAGACCGAGTAGGTGCCGCCGAGGCCGCAACAGGTTCCGGCGTCGGCCATCTCGATGTAATCGACCTGCGGCAGCGCCTTGAGGATCTGCCGTGGTTCCTTGGTGATGCCGCGGGTACGCAGGTGGCAGGGGTCGTGGTAAGTAACCCGGACCCTCTTCTCTTTTTTCGGCAGGGCAGCCAGTTTCTCCGGCAGGCCGTGACGGGCCAGAAAGACGAAGATATCCTCGACCTTTGCTGCCATCTGCTCGAACGGCTCTCCCATTTCCGCGTAGATCTTGCCTAGACCGGCGTTGCAGGAGGCGCAGGCAGTAACGATATGGTCGACCGGTTTCCGGTTGAGTGCCTCCAGATTCTGGTCCGCCAACTGCTCGACCGTCTCCCCGGCTCCGGCCGAAACGGCGGGCAGACCGCAACATCCCTGGTCTTTCGGGATGACGACATTGACCCCGATAAACTTCAGTGCCTTGAGCATCGCCTCACCGATTTCCGGGTAGAGGTAATTGATGCCACAGCCGGTGAAGAAGGCGACGGTCGGTTGCCCCGGCTCTCCTTCGATGAACTCCGGGTGCTGTTCGCGGAAGGTCTTGCTCGCGATCGGCGGCAGGGTGCGCTCGCGGTCGACGAAGGGGAGCGGGATACGCAGGCGCAGGCCGCTGCTCTCCGGGAGTTTCTTGAACAGCAATGCTGAGAAAGCGGAGGCCGACTTGGTCAGGGTCTTCATCAGCCCCTGGCTCTTGAGGACGGTCGAGACCCCTTTGCCGAAGGTCGAAAGACCTTTTTTAGAAGCGATTTCGCGCCGGGCAGCGGCGACGATCTCTTCGGTCGGGACCTTGTTCGGGCACTCGGCGCAGCAGCTGCCGCAAAGCAGGCACTGCGACATGTCGAGCAGGAACTTGTCCTTCATCTCGACGTCGCCATCGAGCAGCGCTTGCGACAGGGCAACCTTGCCGCGGGCGACCAGCCCCTCATGCTTTTCGGCACCGAACACCGGGCAGTGGGCCCGGCAGGCGCCGCACTTGACGCACTGGCGGATCTGTTCCTGGTAGTCTTCGAGTTTTTTCAGTTTTGCTTTGGGCATACGCAATCAGGTGAAAGGCAAAAGGATAAAGGTTAAAGCAGATTCAGGCCGTTCCTTTGCCCTTTGACCTTTAATCTTTCTCCTGGGTATCGATAAAAATTTTCCCCGGATTGAGGACGTTGTTCGGGTCGAGCGCTTTCTTGATCGTTTTCATGTAGTCGGCGACCGAGCCGGAGAGTTCGAGTGGGATGTAGGGTGCCTTCATAATGCCGACGCCGTGTTCGCCGCTCATGGTGCCCCCGAGATCGAGGGCCGCCTTGAAGACCGCTTCGATAGCCTGTTCCGCCTTCTCTTCCTGCCCCGGTTGCTGCTTGTCGATCATGACGTTGACATGGATGTTACCGTCACCGGCGTGGCCGAAGTTGACGATCGGGATTCCGGACGTGTTGGCAATCTGTTCCACCTTGCGGATCATCTCCGGGACTTTGCTGCGTGGTACGCAGATATCCTCGTTATACTTGTCGGGGTTGACCTTGCGCAGCGAGGCCGAGACCGAGCGGCGGATCTGCCAGAGCGCTTCGCTCTCCCCGGCGGTTTCCGCGATCCGGGTTTCGACGACGCCGAGCGGCTGCACGATTTCATTTATTTTCTTTGCCTGCTTCTCGATCAGGTCTCGTTCGCCGTCGACCTCGATGATCAACACCGCCTGGGCCTGCTCCGGCACTTCGAGATCGGTCGCCTGGCGGCCGCAGTCGATGGTGGCGCTATCCATGAACTCGAGGGTGGTCGGGATGATCTTGCCGCGGATAATGGCGGAGACGGCTTGGGCAGCGCCGTCGATCGAGTCGAACAGGACCAGCATCGTCTTCTTCGCTTCCGGCAGCGGCAGAAGCTTGATGATGATGCGGGTGATGATACCGAGGGTCCCTTCCGAGCCGCACATCAGCTTGGTCAGGTCGTAGCCGACTACACCCTTCATCGTCGGGCCGCCGGTGGTGATAATCTCGCCGGTCGGGGTGACCACCTCGAGGCCGAGAATGAAGTCCTTGGTGACACCGTACTTGACGCAGCGCGGGCCGCCGGCGCATTCGGCGACGTTGCCGCCGAGGGTGGAGAACTTCAGTGAAGCCGGGTCGGGCGGATAGAACAGGCCGAGCTTTTCAACCGCCTTCTGGAACTGGCCGGTGACGACCCCCGGCTCGACGGTGGCGACCAGGTTCTCCTCGTCGATCTCGATGATCCGGTCGAGCCGACCGAGTGCGAGGACGATGCCACCGGCGGTCGGCAGGGAGCCTCCGGTAAAGCCGCTGCCGGCACCGCGCGGGAAGACCGGGATCGACTGCTCGTTGGCCATGCGCATGATGCGGGCGATCTCTTCGCTCGTTCCGGGGTGGACCACCACCTCCGGCAGGAACTGCTTCTGGGTAGCGTCGTAGGAGTAGCAGATCAGGTCGGCCTTGTCGGTGGAGACGTGCTCTTTGCCAACAATGTTCTCAAGTTTCTTGATGGTATCTGCATTGATCATAGTTCGATCCTGTTTATTAAGAAGAGGAGGAGACAGAATGTAGAAGACAGAAGGTGATAAACGTGATTACCAGACGGTCTCTTCTGTCTCCTGCCTACTGTATTCTGTCTTCTTGCTTCACGATTACCGGCAGTATCGTTCCGCCGTCCGTGATGATGACCGTTTCCGGTTGCGGCGGCAGCTTTTCATACGCCATTGTGAGCGCCCGGTCAAGTGTTTCCGCTTTCTCCATGCCCATGGTTTCGGTCTCTATCCGGCTGAAGTTGCTGACCAGGATGACGCGGAAACGCTGCGCCTTCTCCAGGGTGGCGTGTGCGGTCTGGCCGTTGATCTCGTAGTTTTCCCGGAGCGCCTGCTCGAACTGCTCCAGGTCGCGGAAGCGGAACCAGTTGAAGAAGGTTGCGTTGCCGAATCCGTCCGGGCATTTTGCCAGAAGGATGATGGAGCCGCCCGGCTTGAGGGCGCGCACTCCGTAGTCGAGCGCCTTCTGGCTCTGGATGAAGTTGATGTCCTTCGGGTGTCCGCCGCAGGAGACGATGGCGAGATCGGCGGGTGATGCAAGGTCTGCGGTGTAAAGGTCGCGGGCCGCATCACAGGCCTGACGGTGCGCCGTATCGAGGTTGCCGGCAAAAGCCTTGAACAGCTTCTTGTCCGGGGTCAGTACCGTGTTGAACAGGAAGTCGGGCTTGAGCATCAGTGCCGCTTCAAGGATCGCTTCATGTACCGGGTTGCCGTCGAGGTTGGCGGCACAGGCGGCCGGCTGCTTGCCGCCGATCTGCGGCGGGTTGAAGATCTTGAAATGGGTCGCCATGCAGGTTTCGCGGCTGGCGACGCCCGGCACCAGGCTCTTGCGGCCGCCACCGAACCCGGCGAAATAGTGCAGGCCGACGGTGCCGGTGACGATGATGCGGTCGGCTTCGGCGACTGTTCTGTTGATCCGGACCGGCAGGCCGTCGGAGGTGGTGCCGAGATTGACCAGCGCTGCCGGATCGTCACACTCATGGTCGGTCACCTGGATCCGTCCGTACAGATCGCCGAGGATGGTACGATGCTCAGCGTCTGTCTGCTTGCGATGGATGCCGAGGGCGATGATGATTTCGATGTTCTCGTCGGCAACCCCGGCACGGTTCAGCTCATCGACCAGGACCGGCAGGTAGAGTTCGCTGCCGGTGTAGCGGGTGATGTCGGAAGTGACGATGACCACGTGTTCGCCGGGGGAGACGATCTCGGTCAGTGGCGGTGAATCGATCGGGTTGGAAAGCGCCTCCCGGATCAGCTGCTGGGGATCGGCAAGTTCCTTCGGCTCGAGCTCGATGGTTTTCGCGTCAGTCGGTTGAAAATGGATATTTTCGGTGCCGTATTTCAGGGTGACAGTGTTCAATTATGACCTCGCTGGTTAACATGTCATCTTACACCCGGAAGGGGTAGACATGCAACTGCGGGAAACATCTGGAAGGGGGGAGTTAATGGACGGTGCCGGGGGTGTTGCTTCCGGAGCGCTTGCTTGCCAGTGCGATCAGTCGATCCTTGCTGTCGCCATCATCGGGGAAGGAGGCGATCCCGACCTGGATCAGGTCGGCAATTTCGATCTCTTCACCGAGGACCGCCTGGGTCACCTCGTCGCAAAGTTGAATCAGGCACTCTGCTACCAGCAGTGCACCCTGCTTACCTGTTTCCGGCAGGATGATGCTGAGCGTGTTGTCATCGAAGCGGGCGACGATATCCGATTTACGCAGCCTCTCCTGGATGGTTCGGCTCCAGCTCGGAAAGGTTTTTTCGCGGGCCGAAAAGAGGAACTGCTCATCGAACATTTCGATATTGGGATTGAGCCGGACCAGGACGATGGAGAACTGGCGATTGGTGCGCGAAGCCCGCATCAGCTCCTTGTTGAGTGTTTCGTCAAAATACCCTGAACCGTAGAGCCCGGTCTGGTGATCCTTGGCCTCGGCCAGGTTATTATTGCTGTCCCGAAGCCTCTCGACCTCCTGGCGCAAGGCGATGATCTCGCTCGACATCGCCTCTTCGCGGCGCGCGAGGGCGGCGGCTTTGATGACTGCCGCATCAAGTTCTGCGATAAAGTCATCATTGCGGACCAGGTAGGCGCTGGCGCCGTGTCGTATTGAAGCGACGGCCGTCTCCACGGTCGGTGTGCTGGTGACGATGATGATCTGGCAGCCGGGGCTTTTACCACGGAACGTTCTCAAGAGGGTCGTGTTGTCGGGACCGGAAAGGGAAAGATCGAGGATAACGATGTCCGGTTTTTCGGTGCGGAAAAGGGAGAGCGCTTCGGTTTCGTTGACGGCCGGCAACGGCTGAAGTCCGATCGTTTCAACGGCCTGGCAAGTTTGGATGCGGTTTTGTTCGTGGCAGTCAGCCACCAGGACTTTCATTGAAGACCCCTCCGGAGCGGTTGCCAAATCGATTAAAGTATCTTAGATATCTGGTGTGAAGTCAAATCCTTCTGCCCGAATGGTAGGAATGACGAAAACGTACGTTAAATAAATTACGGATAAATACGACTGAACTGAGTGCGGGAGATTGACAGCGAGGTCGCTTCGGCTTAGATTTGTCAGGTTCAACAATTATGGAGCGTGTGCCCTTGAAGAAAAAAACCGTCTATACTTGTCAGCAGTGTGGTTACCAGAGCCCGAAATGGATGGGGAAATGTACCGATTGCGGGGAATGGAACAGCTTCGCCGAAGAGCAGGTGATCGCTTCGCGCAAGAAAGCGGTCGTGCCGACTTCGACGGCGGCGGTGAAGTTGCTGGCCGAAGTTTCAGCGACCGAAGGTGATCGCCATCGCTGCGGCATTGGTGAACTCGACCGCGTTCTCGGCGGCGGGGTCGTACCCGGTTCGCTCAGCCTGATCGGCGGCGACCCGGGGATCGGAAAATCGACCCTGTTGTTGCAGGTTCTGGGGAAACTGGCCGGCGGAAAAAAAGCGCTCTATGTGACGGCCGAGGAGTCGGACCGGCAGGTCAAGCTCCGCGCCGAACGGCTCGGTGTCAGCACCGAAAACCTGTTCCTGTTGCCGGAAACGTCGCTCGAGGCGATCCTGGAAAGGGTACGTGACCTCGACCCCGATTTCCTGGTGATCGATTCGATCCAGACCATCTTCACCGCGGCCCTCGAGTCGGCGCCGGGAAGCGTCAGCCAGGTGCGCGAATGTGCCGGGCGACTGATGCAGCTGGCCAAGGGGGAGGGGGTGACGACCTTCCTGGTCGGTCATGTCACCAAAGACGGAGCGATTGCCGGGCCGCGCATGCTCGAGCATATGGTCGATACCGTACTTTATTTTGAAGGGGACGGTGGCCATCCCTACCGGATTCTGCGCGCGGTCAAGAACCGCTTCGGTTCGACCAACGAGATCGGCGTCTTCGCCATGCGCCAAACCGGCCTGGAGGAGGTGCCTAACCCCTCGGAGCTGTTCCTCGCCGAGCGGCCGGAGGATGCCATCGGCAGCGTTGTCGTCCCTTCCCTCGAGGGGAGCCGGCCGATCCTGGTCGAGCTGCAGGCGCTGGTCTCGGGCGCCTCGTTCGGGACCCCGCGGAGAACGACCATGGGGCTCGATCACAATCGGGCATCATTGCTGGTGGCGGTCCTGGAAAAAAAGGCTGGCCTGTCGATGCTGGCTCAGGATATCTTTCTCAATGTCGCCGGCGGCGTCCGGCTCGATGAGCCGGCGGTCGATCTCGGTATGCTGGCGGCGCTCGCCTCGAGCCATCTCAACAAGAAGGTGCCGGCGGGCACCGTCCTGTTCGGCGAGGTTGGCCTGGCCGGCGAGGTCCGTGCCGTCTCCCAGCCGGAGCAGCGGATCAAGGAAGCGGCCCGGCTCGGGTTCGATCGCTGTTACCTGCCGCAGGGAAACCTGAAAGGGATGGAAAAATCCGGTAAGATTGAACTGGTCGGAGTGCGTAATATCTCCGATATGCTCGATTCGCTTTTCGACAGCTGACGAAAAGGAGAAAGAGGATGAGCGAAAAACTGAACCATTTTGACGAGCAGGGCAATGCCATCATGGTCGATGTCGGCGGCAAAGCGACGACATCGCGCCTGGCGGTGGCGGCCGGGGTGGTGAGCATGCGGCCGGAGACCCTGAAGCGGATTCTCGATGCCGAGATCGAGAAGGGGGACACCCTCAATGTCGCCCGCCTCGCCGGGATCATGGCCGCGAAAAAAACCTCCGACCTGATCCCGCTTTGTCACCCGTTGCCGATCAACGCCGTCCGGATTGACTTTCACTCCGACACGACGCTGGGCCGGCTCGAGATCCGGGCGACGGTCAGCGTGGCCGGGCAGACCGGGGTCGAGATGGAGGCGATGACGGCGGTCTCAGTTGCCGCGTTGACCATTTATGATATGTGCAAGGCGGTCGACCGGACGATGGAGTTCGGGCAGATCCGCCTGCTCGAAAAACGGGGTGGCAAAAGCGGCGATTGGAAACGTCCCGAATAAACAGAAACGACGAGGTGCAATGCAAGTATTCACGATAAGACGATCGTTCCTTCTGCCGCTCGGAATTTTGTTGTTCCTGGCGCTGCTGCTGCTCACGGTTGTTCTGGTTCAGGGGCAGCCGACAATCAAGGCGGTTTTACTCGGAGTGATGATTCTCCCGGTCGCCGGACTGTTCATTGAGAGCTTTTTCCGCCGTATCGGCATTACCGCCGAGGCGGTCACGGCGTTCAAGCCGCTGCGGCAAAAGGTTCTCAATTTTTCCGATATCGTTTCGGTCGACACGATTCAGGTCAAAAAAAGGGTCTTCCTCACCCTGAGCAGTGAGGAGCATTTCCTGATCATTTCCAACGCCTATGCCGACTTTCCGGAATTGGTGAAGTCTTTGCTGCCGAAGGTTACGGCGGAGGCGATCTCGGAGGAGACGACGAAGATGGCGGCCGACCCGCCGACCAAGAGCTCTGATATCCTCTCCTGCTGGTTGGGGGTGCTGTTGCTGGCGATCATCCTGGTCCTGCAATTCACCTGAGCCGGAAGTGAAGACGGCGGTCATTTCTATTGACATCGACCCCGATTTCATTTAGTTTGTGCAAATTCTGACAGGAGTAAGGGGATGGATAAGGCGACACTGAAAGAGTTCAAACAGCTACTGGAACAGCAACTGAGTGAACTGTTGGATGAAGCTGGCAAGACCGCGTCCGAAATGGCGGACGAGAAGACCAACTTCCCCGATCCGACCGATCGTGCCTCGCTTGAGTCGGACCGGAACTTCGAACTGCGTATTCGTGACCGTGAGCGTAAACTGATTGGTAAAATCCGTGAAGCGCTGCAACGGATCGAAGACGGCGAGTTCGGCCTGTGTGAATCGTGCGAAGAGGAGATCGGGATCGCCCGCCTCAAGGCGCGCCCGGTCACGACCATGTGCATCGATTGCAAGACCGAACAGGAGCGGCAGGAGAAGATCGGTTAGAGAGCCGATACAAAGAAGAGATATTTACGCCACCGGGATTTCCCGGTGGCGTTTTTTTTCGGTATAAAAACCACAATACTTTATTTGACTATATTAATTATTGTTTGCTTGACGCCTTAATAGAACACCGTTATTTTAAGTAAAACAAGAATTCTCTCCGATAATAGCAAAGGTGGAGTGATCCACCGACGCAGAGCCACGGGCCTCACGCAGGCAGCCGGGTCGCCGAAGAGAGTCGATAGTCTCAACAGTTTTGAGGGGGATTGTTGGCGCTCGTTTCGGTATGAAGACGGGCGCTTTTTGTTTTTTGAAATCGGTTGATTTGAACCCATTTTGCTACCTCCTAAATGGGTCCCCGGGTTCGCAAGAGCCCGGGGTATTACCCAAAACGCCGCAACCGGCGAGCAGTTATATGCTTGTGACGTCGTGTTTTGATGGTTTGGTTGATGTTGAGGTAAATAAGAATTTTTATTTGTATTATTCGTGAGGGGGATCGATGGCAAAGAAGATATTTGTCGTCGACGATTCGAAGATTGCTCTCGAGATTGTTCGTGAAACCCTGGAGAGGGAGGGGTACGAAGTCTTTGAAGCAGCCGACGGCGTCGTCGCACATCGGCAGTTGAAGAGTCAGGATGTCGATTTACTGATTACCGATCTGAATATGCCAAATATGAACGGAATCGATTTGGCAAAAACAGTTCGCAGGATGCCCGAAAAGAAATTTCTGCCGATTCTGATCATGACAACGAACAAGGATGAACGGGACGTCAGACTCGCTGAGCCTCTGAGTATTGCTGCCTGGTTGGACAAGGCCACAGAAATGACGAGACTTCCGAAGATGGTCGGCCTGTTGATCGGTGCCTAGAACCGGTTCGTACTTTCCCCACGTATTTATCAAACGACAGTAAGAATAGCCACCCGGCCTCTGTCTGGGCCGGGGGCCCACACGACTGTCCTCCGTCCAATTCTGTATTCTCAAACGTGTCGTCGGCAGATGTTGTAAACGTCCTCCTTGACCCCCATGAAGGTTTCGACCAGCTCCGGGTCGAAATGTTGTCCGCTCAAACGCTCGATCTCATCGGTCGCCTCCTGCATTGACCACGGCTGCTTGTATGGCCGGGGCGAGGTCAGGGCGTCGAAGACATCGGCAATGGCACAGACCCTCCCCATTAACGGAATGTTTTCTCCATTTATCCTCCGCGGATAGCCGCTGCCGTCCCATTTTTCGTGGTGGGTCAATGCGATCTCCTTGGCGGCGTTCATGATCTCCGAGGTGTGGCCGTCGAGCAGGCGGAAGCCGAGTTCGGAATGGTTCTGCATCGTCTTCCATTCGACCGGGTCGAGCTTGTCCGGTTTCATCAGGATCTGGTCCGGGATACCGATTTTCCCGACGTCGTGCATCGGGCTGGCGTTGAGAATGAGCTCCCCTTCTTCCTCCGACATACCGTGGGCGACACCGAGCAATTTTGAAATCTTGCTCATCCTGATGATGTGATTGGCAGTTTCCCGGTCTTTGAACTCGGCGGCCATGCCGAGGCGACGGATGATTTCGAGCCGTGTCTCGTGCAGTTCCCTGGTCTTTGTCTCGATCTCCAGGTCGAGCAGGGTGTTGTTGTTCTGGATCCGGTGGTGAGCCAGGGTGACCTCGATCAGGTTGCGGATGCGACAGAGGATCTCTTCGTTGTCGAACGGCTTGGAGATGAAATCGCGTGCGCCGCTGCGCAGTGCATGCAGGCGGGTTTCGCGGTCGTGATAGGCGGTAAGAATCAGGATCGGCAGGTAATCGCTGTCGAAGATAGACTTGATCTGTTCGATAACTTCGAAGCCGCTCAGGTGGGGCATTTCGATGTCGAGCAGGATCAGGTCGGGCTGGAAGCTGACGAAAAGATCGAGGACCTCGCGCGGGTCGTTGGTGCTCAAAACCGATTGATAGCCCGCTTTAAGCAGAATGTTCTCCAGAAGCAGGGTGTTATCCTGCTTGTCGTCGACGATGAGGACACGGCCATTTTTGATTTCCTGTTCAGTGAGCATAGGTTACTCCATTGATATATTGGGGTTGAGAAGGTTGTCGACAATATCGAGAAGTTCGTTGATGCCAAGAGGCTTGGAGAGATAGGCGTCAAAGCCAGATGTCGCTTCGCGGTAGATGTCGGTCTCGTTGGCGTTGGCGCTGACCGCGATAACCGGGATCCGGGATGTCTGACGGTTCTCCCGGATTTTTTTCAGCACATCGAAGCCGCTGATGTCGGGTAGCGAGATGTCGGTCAGGATGACGTCGAAACTGTTCTGCCGGGCGAGGTTTACCCCCTCCGCTCCCGATTCGGAACAGATCAGTTCGATGCCGGGTCGTTTCTTGAAGATGTGGCTGACGTAGCACTGATTCGCCTTGTTATCTTCGACATAGAGGACAAGGCCACGTGGTCGATCATCGTCGGGGGCAGCCTGAACCCTCTGCTGCTCTTCGTTGTCGGCGCTGAAACAGGTGTCGGTGTTGTCAGGGCGTGCCTCCGGTGCAACTTCCCTGAATTCGACGGAAAAGGTCGAGCCTTTGCCGACGACACTTTCGACCAGGATTCGCCCCTGCATCAGTTCGACCAGTTTGCGGGTAATGGAGAGGCCGATCCCGATCCCGTCAGTCGTTCCGCTGCTCTCTTTGAGCCGGGTGAAGGGCTCGAAAATGGTCGCCATGTCCCGCGCGGCGATGCCGGGGCCGTTGTCCCGGACCGAAAAGATAATGTTCTCCCCTCTTCTCTTCAGGCCGACACTGACCAGACACCCCTCAGAGCTGTATTTCACCGCGTTCGAAATCAGGTTGATGATGATCTGGCGCAACCGGAGTGGATCGGCAAAGACCATGAAAGGCTCGTTGCGATCAGTCTTGTTGATAAGCTGGATATTGCGGGTCCGGGCATTGGTGTCGATGACGACCATCGCCTTGTCGAGGCAGTCCCGAAACGAGACGACCTCGCTTTTCAGGTTTGTCCGGCCGGTTTCGATCATCGAGATATCGAGGATATCGTCGATCAGGCCGCTGAGATGGGACCCCGAGTCGTGGATGATTTGAGCGCTCTTCTTCTGCCTCGGGGGCAGCTCCGGCGCATCGTCGTCCAGAAGCAGTTCGGAAAAACCGAGAATCCCGTTCAGCGGGGTGCGGAGTTCGTGGCTCATGTGGGAGAGAAACTGGGTTTTTGCCTGGTTCGCCTGATCGGCTTCCCGCTTGGCCGTGGCCAGCTCGCGGGTGCGGCGGATCACTTCCTGTTCCAGATCTTCCTTGGCAACCTGCTGGTTGTCGTGGGCCAGCTGCCGGGCCCTGTTCCGCTCCTGGCGAAGGACATAGAGCCGGTCCGCCAGCGCGAGCGAGAGCAGGGTGCTGTCGAGCAGGAAGCCGATGGTAATGGCATTGAGGAAGATGAAATGGTAAGGGAGGATGTTGAGCAGGGTCAGCCCGGTCACCAGTGAACCGATGATCGACGATGTCCAGGCGAAGAGGTAAAAGCGGGCGGCCCGGTTGCCACGACGCCAGCAGAGGTAGCCGCTGAGAAAAAGGATCGGCGCGTAAAACTGGATCGCCATGGTTGTCGTTTTTGCCAACGGCACGACATCGTCGATGAAAAATACCGTGCCGATAATCAGGGAATGAAGCGCTAAAAGCGTCACCAGGGTCCGGTCGATCCAGGGCAGGTTGTCCCGGGTGTTGAGAAAACTTCGCGCGAAGAGGATGCCACTCAACTGGACCAGGCTGATACAGACGACCTGCATCCGTTCGGCCAGGTAGGTCGAGTCCGGCCAGAGGTACTTGTAGGAGAGCCCGTGCGAGGTGGCGACCATCATCGCGATACTGACCACGAAAAAGATGAAGAGCAGATAATTCCGGTCCTGCATCCGCACGTAAAGGTAGAGCGTATAGATAATGATCAGGACGAGGATGCCGTAGAAACAGCCGAAGGCAAAAAGGGTGTTGCCGGAATGGTTGAAAAAGGCCTGGTTTTGCCAGAGTCGGAAAGGGGTGATCAGGGCTGCCCGGCTTTCGACCCGGATGAAGAGCGGGATGCTGCTTTCGGCCGGGAGCTCAATGTTGAACAGGAAAGAATGGTGATCTATTTCTCGATGCTGAAAGGGGAGCTTGTCTCCGGTTTCGCTGAGTGTGAACTGCCCCGGGTTTTGACCGTCCGGGGTGAAGACCTTGATCGAGTCGATGTAGGGGATGATCTCCTCGAGGATGTACGACTTCTCTTTCGGGGCAGGATTGAGGAACTCGATCCGGAACCAGAAGGCCGATTCGCTGAAGCCGAAGCTGGGAAAATCCTTGTCGTAATCGACGAATCGATCTGAATAGGGCAAGGATGATATTTGCCCAATTGTAAGGTTCCGGCTCGGATCTTCGAGAAATTGCAGGTTCCGGCCGAGAATGTAGGACGGGACATCTTTATTCAGGATAATCTGCCCCGTACCGTCGCTGTCGGAAGCGAGAGATGGGGACGAGATGGCCAGGGTGACGATGACTGTGAGCAGGCAGGTCAGCCGGGCCGTAAAATCTTGTTTAAAATACATTCATTCGGGCTCACATGGTCATGAGAGAGTATTTTCGTAAAAGGTTTGGTACCAGGTAGAGCTTGACCGGGTCGTAGTTCATCCCCCGCTTCATCCGGCTGAGGATCGACTTGACCGAGTAAAACTTTTTTGCGGCCTTGAGCATCGACGTCTCCAGTTGCTGCGGGGTAAAATGATTCGGTTGAAAAACGACCTGATCTGAATCGTAGCGTCGCCAGTCACGGCTGAGGATCCGCCCTTCACGCTCGAAATCACTATAGACCTTGGTCCCCGGGTAGGGGGTCAGTACGGAGAAAGCGGTCAGTTCCATTCTGCTCTCGATACAGAAGTCGACGGTCCGTTCGATGGTTTCCGGGGTGTCTTCGTCGAAACCGAAGATGAAGGAGCCGACGACGCCGAGCCCCTTGTCGTGAATTCTCTGGATCTGGTTGATGAAGTAGTCGGCATCGAGTTTTTTGCCGACATCGTTGACGTTTTTCGGGTTGATACTTTCAAAGCCGATGAAGACACCGGCGCAGTTGTTGTCCCTGAACTTTGACAGAACATTGTCGGTCAGGATCGGCAGCCGGACCTGGGCGAGCCAGGAGATGCCGCGCGCGGCAACCTTCTGGATAATCTGGTCGTAATAGGCATTCGCTTTTTTCGAGGCGCCGTAGAAGTTGTCGTCGACGAAGGTGATATAGTCGGTTTTTGTCTTTTCGATGTCGCGCAGCACCTCGGCGATGTTTCTTTGCAGATAAAAATCACCGAAAATATTTTGCATCGAGCAGAAGCTGCAGTTAAGTTCGCAACCGCGCGAGGCGAGGATTGATGTCTGCCAACTGCCATTGACGTATCCCCGGGCCCGCGTCGGGATCTGTTCCGGAATTGAATTGTGGTAGCGTGACCGCAATTGGCGATGCTCGGCATCATTGACGATCTGTGCCATGATCGTTTCGGCGTTGCCGACGGCGACAGCGTCGCAGTGTTGCTGCGCTTCGTCCGGCATGGCGCTGGCGTGCGGACCGCCGAGGACGACCATTTTCCCCCTTTTCCTGAACCGGTCAGCGATGGTGTAGGCGCGGTGCGCGTTGACCGTCTGGGTGGTAATGCAGATCAGGTCGGCGGGGTGGTCGTAGTTGACATTTTCTCGGGCTTCATCGATGATCGATATCGAATGACCGGCCGGAATGAGCGAGGCGATATAGGGCAGGGTCAGCCCGGGCACAGGGTACCGACGGTGCAGATGTTTGTTGATACTGAAATATTGAAATGGGTTGACCAGTAAGATATTCACTATCGAATTCTTTTTGTCAAAAAAAATCGGGTTGGTGCCGGATTCACATAAAGGAAGGTTCCTTTTTGCGGCGATATCGCCGCACCGGCTGTAAATTTCAATAGTTAACTAATAAGTGACGCGATTTCTTCTGTCAACTCAAATTCTGAGAAAAATTATTTTTCCAGGCCCCGGGGAAGCGTGGAATGCGTTGTTTGCCACAAGTTGGTAAGGGGCGCAATATAGTTAGATTCTTCCCATAAAACAGTCACTTGCAGCTGCAATGAAAGATGCTAGACTTTCTGGAGAGGGAAAGGAGATGGTCGTCATGATGGTTCGGGTTATGTACCACGATGGGATGACTGAGATGGTTCGACCGCCGGTTCTGCAGCACCTGATCAGGACCGGAAAGATTCACAAGTTTCGCCGTTCTGACGGGTGGGCGATTCTCGGTGTCGACCCGATGCGGACGAAAAAAGAGTTTGATTATCGTGGTCAGGAAAGACGAAAGAAGCCGCTGATGTCCCACTAGCGGTCTCTGTTCGCAGCGGTCAGTTTTGTCGTTTTCTTTATAGCGTCGATGTGTTGTTGCGTCGGCGCTATACGTTTCGGGGGGGGGGATTGGCCCGAAGTTATTCGTCGCAAGTGGCATGACGTAACCAGTGCTGAGTTACCTCTGGAGCTCGCAATTCGATTTTCCCCAGGTGCACATCGCTTCCAGGATCGGTTGTAGCGAACGTCCCCGTTCGGTCAGGGAGTATTCGACCCGGGGCGGCACCTCGGCATAGACTTCGCGATGGACCAGGTTGTCCCGCTCCATTTCGCGCAGCTGCTGGGTCAGCATTTTCTGGGTGATGCCGGGCAGGCGCCGCCTGATTTGACTGAAGCGGAGGGTCTTGCGGGTCAGGTGCCAAAGGATAACCCCCTTCCATTTGCCGCCGATAAAATCAAGGGTTACGGCGACGCCGCAGATGTACTCGGGGGTCTGCTCAGCGGACAGGGAAGGTGCAGTTTCTTCCATTATTAACTCCAATAGTTTCTTTTTGGGTACTACCATACAAAAAAGTACGTACTTGACGAATAAATATATACTGGCACAATGTGTCTGCAAATGACAACATAAATCAAAACTGGCCGAGGAGGAACTTTATGTCCGAACGATACACCGCGATGCTGATCGAGCAGGTTGATAAGAAGGAATTCACGCGCAAGATTACCGAGCGCTCTCTGGACGAATTGCCAGAGGGAGAACTTCTGGTCCGGGTCCGTTACTCGTCGTTGAATTTCAAGGATGCTCTGTCTTCGATCGGCAATCCGGGGGTCTCGCGAAATTTCCCGCATACGCCCGGCATCGACGCCGCCGGCGAGGTGGTCGAATGCAGTGACGGTTCTTTCCAGGTCGGAGATGAAGTCCTGATCACCGGTTTCGATCTCGGCATGAATACCGCCGGCGGGTTCGGTCAATACATCCGCATCCCGAGCAAGTGGGCAATCGCCCTGCCGTCCGGTCTCACCGCCAGGGAGGCGATGGTTTACGGCACCGCTGGTTTTACCGCCGGGCTGTCGCTGCAGGGCCTGGTTAACGCCGGGGTTAAACCTGATGATGGCGATGTGTTGGTAACCGGGGCCACCGGCGGGGTCGGCTCCGTCGCCGTCGCCCTGTTGGCCAAAGCCGGGTACCGTGCCGTGGCGGCGACCGGCAAGGCTGACCAGGCCGAATTCTTAAAGGGGCTCGGTGCCGCCGATGTCGTTGGCCGCGAAGCGGTGCTCGAAGGAGCGGAACGGCCGATGATGAAGGAGCGCTGGGCCGGGGTGATCGATTGCGTCGGCGGCGATTACCTGGCAGCGGCGATCAAGTCGACCCGTTATGGCGGGACCGTCACCTGCTGCGGATTGACAGCCTCACCTGACCTGAATATCAATGTCTTCCCGTTCATCCTGCGCGGGGTCTCGCTGCTCGGTATCGATTCGGTCGAGTGCCCGATGGAGCCGCGACTTGCCCTGTGGCAGAAACTGGCCGGTGACTGGAAACTCGACAGCCTGGACGACCTGACCGAGGAGTGTGGTCTGGAAACGCTCGATGGGAAAATCGATCTGATGCTCAAAGGTGGGTTGAAAGGAAGGACCCTGGTCAATCTCGATATCTGATTTTGTTAGGCAGAAGTATAACCTTGAAGGGAGGCCGGTTTGTCCGGCCTCCCTTTTTTACTATGCTAAAAATACAAGTAATTATTATCACCACGAAGGTACGAAGGGCACGAAGAAAGGCTGATTCGTAAAAACCATATCTCACGCGAAGCCGCAAAGGCGCGAAGAGAAGCAAAGAACTTGTTGAAGGTGTAAGTCAAAACCATGAAAGAAGCAAAAAGGTTTTGGTTTTAACCCTACAAAGCTTTTGTCTTTTCAGGTTGTCGACTTTCTTGGCGCCTTTGCGTGAGACATGATTTAGAATTTAATTATTTAGTCCGAGTAGTGTTTGCGCAGAATCTCGCAGAAAGCGGTAACGGCCGGCGAGTCGCTGTGCGATTTCAGCCGGGCGAGCCAGATCTGGCGCTCGATATTCAGCCCACTCATTGTGACCTTGTGAATCTCCTGCCCCAAACCGGCATGGCGGATCGAGAATTCCGACACGAAAGCGGCACCCGCTCCGGCGGCGACCGCCTGGCGGACGGCTTCGTTACTGCCGAGGCTGGCAACAATGTTCAACTGCCCGGGGTCGAAGCCGGCTTCGCGCAAGGAGTGCTCTAGGGCCCGTCCACTGCCTGACCCCCCTTCCCGCACGATGAGCGGCAGTTCTGCCAGGTCCTCGAGGGTGATGGTTTGACTCCGCAGCGGGTGGTTGACTCCGACGATCAGGACCAGACGGTCGCTGATCAGAGGTGAGAACGCGATACTCTTCTCTCCCGTGTTACTGCCGACCACGGCCAGTTCGATTTCCGATGCGAGCAGGCGGTTGATGATGTCACGACTGTCGCCGGTGACCATTTTCAGGGAGATTCCCGGGTGCTTCTCTCGCAGGACCGGCAACAGCGGCGGGATGAGGTAGTTGGCCGGAATGTTGCTCGCGCCGATCTCCAGTTGGACATTGCGCAGCCCTTTGAATCCGGCCATTGCCTGGGTAAGAACATCCCGTTCGTGCAGAACCCGGCGGGCGTGCTGCAGGAAGACCTTGCCGCCGCCGGTCACCGTAACCCCTTTGCCGGTCCGGTCGAGCAGCAGGGTGCCGACCTCCTTTTCCAGGGCGGCAATGTGTTGGCTGAGGGTCGATTGATTCAGGGACACGGCTTCGGCCGCACGGGAGAAGCTGCCACTTTCGGCAATGGCGACGAAGATTTCGAGATGGCGCAAATTCATAAGTCTCTCTCTATTTTTAAAATCGATACCAGTTATTGATTATATTTAAATTATCTATTTGCGAAAAAGAAGTCAATCCCCCAGAATCAACCTGTTTTATCTTTCGTGTTACCTATGATCAAAACAATCAATTTTATTAGGAGCGAAGTGATGAAGAAATTTTTACTGATGGCCCTTTTGTTGCTGTCGGCAGTCGCATGCTGGGCGGGGGATTATAACTACACCAGTGCTGCCGACCTGAAGCAGATGATTGAATCGAAGGAAGATTTTATCCTGATCGACATACAGGTCGAGGATGAATTCAGCCAGCATCATATCGACGGGGCACTAGCGACCTATGCCTACCCGGTCAAGTCGGATGCCGATAAGGCGAAACTTGCCGGCATGATGGTTTCGGTTATGGAAACGGAGAAGCCGGTCGTTATCGTCTGCCCGCGCGGTGGCGGCGGTGCCAAACGGACCTATGAATTTTTTGAAGGCCAGGGTGTGGACTCGGGGCGGTTGTCAATCCTCGAAGGGGGGCAGCAGAAGTGGCCCTATGCGCAACTGCTCGCTAAATGAGAATCAGCTCGCATTGAAAAACGTAAACGGCCCGTCGATTGACGGGCCGTTTTTTTGTCGGTGAGGTCTGACAACTGCCAGATGTGGGGTCAGGGCTTTCAGCCGCCGCCGGGAGGCTGCTCACACCCGCAATCGCTATTTTTCCCCTTTGCCTGCGGCAAGTAGTTGCGGGCCAGCAGGAGGAGCAACACCGTCGCCGAGATGATGTAGAAAGGCGAGTCGGTTCCGTGCCCGGCTTGCCCGGCCCAGTCGGTAATGTCGATATCCATCCCGAAGTAGAGACGGTTGGTCAGCCAGCCGATGGCAAGAGATGAAACGGCAATCGCGGCGACATAAACGATCATCGCCGCCTTGCCGAGTTGTTTCGCGACCACGGTCATGGTCGCGGCGTTGGTCGCCGGTCCGGCCAGCAGAAAGACCAGGGCAGCTCCCGGCGAGAGTCCTTTAAGAACCATGGCGGCGGCGATCGGGGTTGAGGCGCTGGCGCAG
>PKTZ01000050.1 GCA_002868925.1 Desulfuromonas sp.
CAGGCGACCCGGGATTTCGGGTCCTGGGTTAAAATCGCATCGAGAATCGCGTCGGATATCTGGTCGGAAACC
The DNA here is from genome assembly GCA_002868925.1 of Desulfuromonas sp. Classification (GTDB taxonomy): domain Bacteria; phylum Desulfobacterota; class Desulfuromonadia; order Desulfuromonadales; family UBA2294; genus BM707. The sequence goes on from PKTZ01000050.1 coordinate 73, forward strand.
TTGTCCGGGTGGCCTTCACTAACGGACTCGGAAGTAAACAAAAAATCGGTCATCGGCATTGGTAAAACCTCCTGATTTGGTCAATTCGAACGGGGCATTCTAGAAAGGTCAGCCGTGGATGTCAAGGGGTGTTCACATCCACGGCTCGCCGAACAGGTCGGGGAACAGATCGGCCATCTCCTTTTCGAGACGTTTTGACACCTCGTTAGCCGTCGGCAGTTCGAGCAACTCTTCGAGCAGTTTAATCCCGGTGCTCCGGTCAACCTTGCGCAAAATCCGCTTGACCCGGGGGATACCGGCCGGGTTCATCGAGAGCTCGGAGATGCCGAGACCGAGAAGGATCAGAGTATAGAGAGGGTCACCGGCCATCTCGCCGCACATACTGACGGTAATCCCCTGCTCGACGCCCGCTTTGCAGATCATCGAAAGGGCACGTAGGATCGCCGGATGCAGCGGCTCGTACAGGTAGGCGACGTGCTCATTGGCCCGATCGACGGCGAGGCAATACTGGATCAGGTCGTTGGTCACGATCGAGAAGAAGTCGCACTCGCGCGCTAATTGGTCTGCCACCAGTGCAGCCGACGGGGTTTCGATCATGATCCCGACCTTGATCTCCTCGTCGAAGTGAACACCTTCGCTTCGCAGTTCCTGCTTGGCCTGCTCGACCCGATCATGACACCGCCGCAATTCGGCGACACCGGTGATCATCGGGAACATGATCCGGACCGGACCATTGGCCGAAGCCCGTAGAATGGCCCGCAACTGGGAGTTGAAAAGCTGTTGCTCATTCAGAGAGAAGCGGATGCCGCGCAGCCCCATGGCAGGATTCATCTCGTCGGCAAGGTTGATTTCCGGCACGAACTTGTCACCACCTACATCGAGGGTGCGGATCGTGACCGGGTGCGAACCCATCCGATCGACCACCTCACGGTAAGTCTGATACTGTTCCTCCTCGCCGGGTGGTTCTTCCCTGCCCATGAAAAGGAACTCGCTCCGCATCAGGCCGACACCTTCACTCCCTTGCCGCAGGGCGAGCGGAATCTCTAGCGGAAGTTCGATATTGCTCTGTAGCGAAACCCGGAACCCGTCACGGGTGACCGAAGGGAGTTCCTTGTAAGAGAGGAGCTCCTTTTCCCGGTATTCGTAGTCCTGCTTCTTGCGCAGGTACTCGCGAAAAGTCGTCTCCGATGGATTCAGGATCAGGGTGCCGTTGGTCCCGTCCATGATCACCGGGACCCCTCCCGGCACCAGGGCCGTCGCTGTCTCCAGACCGACCACGGCCGGAACGCCGAGAGAGCGGGCCAGGATCGAGGTGTGTGAGGTACGGCCACCGACATCGGTAACGAAACCGATAATTTTATCCCGGTCGATCTGCAGGGTGTCGGCCGGCGAGAGGTCGTGGGCGATAATAACAACCATCTGTTCAATATCGGCCAGTGACTGCCTGGCCTCTCCGGCCAGGACACACATCACACGATCACCGACCGACTCGACATCACTGAGCCGTTCGCGTAAATATTCATCCTCGATGGTGGAAAAGACCGTCTTGAAACGGGCTATCGTTTTATGCAGGGCCGCCTCGGCATCGATCAGTTCATCTTCGATCAGCTTGACCGTCCCCTTGGTCAGCATCTCGTCATCGAGAATCAGCATGTGGGTATCGATGATGTAGAGATGATCGACCAGACGACGATCGACAACCCCCTCCTTGATCTCCTGCAGCTGAGCCTTGGCAGTGACGATCGCCTTATTAAAGGATTCGACCTCGGCCGCCACATCCTCGGCATCGATCGATCGGGGAACGACATTTATCCGGTCACGATGCAGCAAAAACGATTCGCCGATCGCTATCCCGGGCGATGATCCGATGCCGACCAGGAACGTATCCTGCGGTATGTCAATCTTCGCCGAAACCATCTTCCACCAATTCGGTAATGGCCGCCATCGCCTGTTCCGCGTCGGCCCCGTCAATTTTCACGGTAATCTCGGTGCCGCAGACCGCGGCCAGCATCAAAATCCCCATAATGCTCTTGGCATTGACCGATTCGCCGTCCTTTTCAACCTCTATCTCGGAAGTAAATTGGTTGGCGACCTTGACAAGTTGGGCCGCGGCGCGCGCGTGCAATCCGAGACGATTAATGATTTTCAAATCCTGTGAAATCATCATGCAATAACCTGGAATAGTGTCATAACAAGGATAAAGGTCATAAGCGTCAGAAAGAGGGTCGACAGCCCCTTCCGTGACAGCCAGATATATATGTAAATAATAGGCAGAGCGAGCAGCCCCCAACCGGCTTCGACCCCGTGCCTGCCGCAGGTGACAAAAACCAGATAAGCGCACAAGCCCCCGAGAAGAATCAATGTCCCTTCCTTGCAGCGAATCGCCAGATCGGGCAGACGACGGCGCTGAACCAATTCGACAACACTGACCCCGCGGCTGTAGCCCTGGATAAAACCCCAAAAGCGCATCAGCAGGTGCGGAATATTAAAACATCCGAGCATGACAAATGGTGCCAGCAGCGAACCCTTTACCGCAAAAAAAAGAGCCGTGCAGGCAGCGAGCGGGCGAACTCCGCCCCAGAAAAGGGCATCACCGATCGCGGCATAGGGCGCCATAATCATGCTCTTGAAATCCTCGACGCTAAAAGAGACATCGTGCCCGGCCACCCGTTTCTCTTCCAGGCAGAGGATCGCCCCGAAAACCGGCGCCGCCATGAACGGATGGGTATTGAAATAGCCGATGTGACGCTGATATGCCTCGCGGAGGTCATCACCTTGGTAAAGACGCTTCAGGGCGGGGCCGACAATATAAATCACCCCCAGATTCTGCATCCGCTCGAAGTTCCAGCTCCCCTGTAGCAGGAACATCCGAAAGAAGGATCTGATCAATGTCAACGCCGGAAGATTCATCACACCATCCTAAAGCAACCAGAGGATCAAAAGAGCGCTGGCAAAAGAAGCGCTGAACAAGGTCAGAGAACGACTGATATTAATATTGGCGACCAGCATCGAAGCTCCTATCAACGGCAGGGCCAGGTACAACCAGCTCCCGGTCGGCTCAAGATAAGGAGCAAATAACGGCGCCAGGGCATCACTGAGCAGTGCACCGGCGACGGCAATCACGGTAAAGGTGCATAGCGACGCAACGGCAAAGTTCCCGACCCCGGCCAGGTGGCTCCTCTCCACCGAATTCAATTCACCGGCGAGCAGAAAACGCTCCGCCCTGCGGCCGAGAACATTATTCGCGCGGCGCACCATATGATCAAACAACTGCCCGAACTTGCCGAGCGGCAGGGCCAGGATCAGGCTAAACGCAATCGCGACCGGCTCCGGACAGAGCAGACTGCGGGACACATAAACAGCCAGAAATGTCCCGCCGACCGATGCCTGGGTATCGTCCGGAGGAATTGACGCTCCGACCGGCAAGCGCCCGAGCCAGAGCAGTTCGACCAGCATACCGATCTGAAGTCCGATCAACGGCTCACCGAGGACAAAGCCGGTCAACGGTGCCGCAACGATCGGTCGTGATATCATCACCTGCCCCACGGCAACCCGGTCGAGGCCGCAGAGGATCGCAACCAGGGCGGCGAGCAGGCATTCGGCAATTGTCATATTATCTCTTCGTCAGCTTGACCATCTTATGCCAGCTGACCGCTTTATCCGAAGGGACGCACTGTGAAGCGATCGTCACCCCGTTTCGTTCGAGGGCATTCAGGTTTTCGACATCATCGGGATCGAGGGCAATAGTACAGGAGCACTGCACCTTGCCGGCACCGGCGTGCATATTCCCCAGATTGAGCCGTTCGTAGGAGACGCCCTGTCGGAAAGCCGAAAGAGCATCCGACGAGGTCGCAAAGAGCAGCAGAATCCTGGCATTCACCAAATCTTCCGAACTGAGAATCGCCTGAATATCGTCGACCATGCCGATGATCACCCGGATCCCCTTCGGGACGGAGGCCTCCATCAAAAGTTTTTGCATGGTCGAACCGGCGACCTTGTCGTTGGCGACAACGATGCAGTTCGCCTTGAGCGACGGCACCCATGATTCGAGCACCTGGCCGTGAATCAGCCTGTTATCAATCCTGGTTAATACGAGGCTCATAATATCCGATCACTTCTTCAGCAGATCTCTGATCAGGGTCACCCCTTTTTGCCCATACGCCTTGAGCAGGTTGGCCAGTTCGGCAAGAGACAATTCGTCCGGACTGTTGAAAAACTTCAGAACCATCGGCAGGTTCACCCCGGTCAGAAGATCAACCTCCCCTTCCTTTAAAAATGACGAGCCGATATTGGCCGGGGTTCCGCCGATCATATCGGTCATGATCAGAACACCTTCACCATCGACTGCGACGTCCGCGATCGCCTGTTGAAATAGTGCCCTGACCTCCTCGATGTCATCTTCCCGCTGCACAGAAATAGCCCGCGCATGACGGACCGGGCCGATAATCATCTCGCAGGCGCGCAGCAATTCATCGCCGAGACCGGCATGACTGGCGACAACAAGGCCTTTCATTTCAACACCTCCGCTCTGGACACATCACGATGCATAGCATTCAGATACAATCCCTGATCCGGCAGCTTCCGGACCATTTCTTCGACAATGGCGACACTGCGATGACGACCGCCGGTGCAACCGATGGAGATCGTCAGGTAACTTTTCCCCTCGGCCTTATAGCGGGGGATGAGAAAGCCGAGCAGATCAAAAAAATTAGTTAGAAAATCACGGCATTCCTCTTTGCCAAGAACGTAGTTACTCACCGGTTCGTCGAGCCCGGTCAGAGGTTGCAGTTCGGCAATAAAATGCGGGTTCGGCAAGAAACGGACATCCATAACCAGGTCGGAATCGGGCGGCAGACCGTAGCGAAAACCGAAAGATTGCAGCTGCACCGTCATCGGCCGTACCGCCTCTTCCCCGAATACGACCGATATAATACGGGCCCGCAGCTGATGAGGGGTCAACTGCGAAGAATCGATAACCACCGACGCCTGTTTACGCAAGGCCGAGAGCTGTTGCCGTTCCTGCCGTATCCCCTCGGAGACCCCTTTTTCCAATCCCAGCGGATGGCACCGCCTCGTCTCCGAATAGCGCCTGATGATATCACGATCTTCGGCATCGAGGAAAAGCACCTCGGTTTTACAACCGAAATCCTCGACCTTCTTTAAGACCTGTTCGCATTCTGAGAGGAATTCCCGGTTCCGGGCATCGAGCACGACCGCTATTTCAGAAGCACAGACACTGCTGGCAGAGAAGGTCTGCAGAAACTCCGGCAGCAGGACCGCCGGAAGGTTGTCGACAACGAAAAAGCCTTCGTCCTCAAGGGCCCGCGCGGCGGTACTCTTTCCGGAACCGGAAAGTCCCGATATGATAACGAGACGATTCGCCGTCATTCAAGATTATCTCCGATGATCTCGTGCGAGTGCAGATGTGCGATTTCGGCCATCCGTTTCTCCAGTCGATCCTGAAACTCGATGGCACTGTGGTACCCCATCTCTTTGAGCAACTGGTTACGCGCCGCAACTTCGACGATCGAGGTAATGTTTCGCCCCGGCCGAACCGGAATTTTCTGCAACGGGATATCAAGATCAAGAACCGAATAGGTCTGGTTTTCCAGCCCGAGGCGATCGTAATCCTCGGTCGAATCCCATTCGACCAGCTCGATCGCCAGATCGATCTTCTTCCGTTCCCGGATGGCAGCAACCCCGAACAGGTGCTTAATATTTATGATCCCGAGGCCGCGGATCTCCATGTGGTAATGGAGCAGATCGCTCCCCTCACCGAAAAGAACGGCCGGCAGCTTCATCCGGACCTTGATCACGTCGTCGGCAACCAGCCTGTGTCCACGCAGGATCAGATCGAGGGCACATTCGCTCTTGCCGATACCGCTCTTGCCCATCAGCAACACACCCACCCCGAGGACATCGACCAAAACACCGTGAACGGTGGTCGAAGGGAGCAGCCGCTCTTCGAGGAAGCGGGTAATCATGGAGATGAAGTTGGAGCTCTGGTGATGCGTCCGAAGCAGTGGTATCCCATTTTCTTCGGTCAATTTGAGCAAACATTCAGGGGGGGCTTGATTCTTGGTGATGACCATGCCACAGATCGGCAGTTCACACAATTTATCCAGGTGGGCTTCTGCACTCTCGGGCGGCAGATTGGCGAGATAGGTCAGCTCGGTCGCCCCCAGAACCTGAATCCGGTCCGGATGCAAACTCTCTGTGTATCCGGCAAAAGCAAGGCCCGGCTTCTGAATCCGAGGAATGCGGACAACCTTCTCGAGGCCCGATTCACCGGCCAGCAACTCAATATCGAGGCCGGCCTCCTTCTCGGCGAGAAGTTCCTTGATACTAATACTGGCCATCACACCTTCGCGGGTCAGAGTTTATCTTCTTCGTCTGCGATAATACGGAACAGTTCGTCGGCATCACTTGCGGCCAACAGAGCGTTACGGACACCCGGATTTTTCAACAACTTCGAAATGCGGGCGAGGGTTTTCAGATGAACACCAACCGACTCTTCCGGAGCGAGGAGCAGAAAAAACAGGTGGGCCGGTTTGCCATCCATCGAATCGAAATCGACACCCGCCTTGCTGCAACCGAAAGAGAGCAGCAGGTTGTCGATATTCTTCAATTTCCCGTGCGGAATAGCCACCCCGTCACCGATGCCGGTACTTCCGAGACGCTCCCGTTCATGCAGGACCTTCAGAACTTCGTCCCGGTCGAGATTACCGGAATGTGCAACGATGGCATCGGTCAGTTCGGCCAGCGCCGAGTTTTTATCTGTTGCCTGCATATCGACCGTGATGGCCGAAGGGGAAAGAAGTTCGGTTATTTTCATAGTTCTACCAGGTTCCTCATTAGATCAAAACGAATAAAGGCGACGGAAGAGAACCCTTCCGTCGCCCACTGAATATATTATCTTGCGTGCGGCACGATCAGTCCATAATTGCCGTCTTTTCTCTTGTATACGACGTTCACTTCTTCCGAAGAGGCGTCGGTGAAAACCAGGAATTCCTTGTCGAGCAGGTTCATCTGCATAACGGCCTCCTCGACCGCCATCGGCTTGACGTCGAAGGTATCGGTACGAACGATCTCCGGCTCGGGATGGCCCTCGTCGATACTTTCGGCACCGTAAACCGTCTTGCTGACCTTACGATCCCGTCCCTGCTGCGGCTTATGGTCCTTGATCTTCTCCCGGTAGCGCTTCATCTGCCGCTCGATCTTATCGACAACGGCATCGATGGCAGCGTACATATCGCTGGTCTCTTCCGAACCCTTGATCGTAATCCCCTTCGCCGTCAATGTCACTTCGGCCTTGTGCCTGATCTTCTTGGCGACCGACAGAACAACCTGGGCATCGATCGGCTCATCGATATACTTTTTGACACGAGAGACTTTCTCTTCAGCATAATCCCTGATCGGGTTGCTGACTTCCATGTGACGAAAAGTTACGGCAATTTGCATAGATTCAAACCTCCTGCTTGAGAGAACACTTCCTTCCGGAAGTGACATGATTTTATAGAATTATAACACACCTGAGGGCAGTAGCCCCGCTCCTAAAAGAGCCGTTTGCGCTCCGTCGAGGAACCGAGCCCCAGCATCTCCCGGTACTTGGTCACCGTCCGCCGCGCGATATCGATTCCGTTCTCCTTCAGCAACAGGACTATCTTCTGATCCGAGTACGGTTTTTTCGGATTCTCGTTAGCGATGATCTCCTTGATCCGGCTCTTGACGCTCTCCGAAGCGACGGAATCACCGCCTGTCGTAGAGATACCACTGTTGAAGAAATACTTCAATTCAAACAATCCGCCCGGGGTCTGCATGTACTTGTTGGTCGTGACCCGGCTGATCGTCGATTCGTGCATATCGATATCGTTGGCGACATCACGCAGAACCAGCGGCTTGAGATACTCGATCCCCTTGTCGAAAAACTCGCGCTGAAACTTGATGATACTTTTAGAAACCTTGTAGATAGTCCGCTGGCGTTGATGGATACTCTTGATCAACCAGACGGCACCGCGCATCTTTTCCTGGATATACTCGCCGGCTTTTTCATCGACCTCAGAAGCCCCGGAGAGGGCGCTGCGGTAAAAGGAATTGATCCGCAGGTTCGGCAAGCCCTCGTCGTTGAGGACAACGACATACTCGCCGCCGATCTTGTAGACGAAAATATCGGGAGTAATGTAATGGACATCCTCCTGACCGAAGGGAGATCCGGGGCGCGGGTCGAGGCTTGCGATAATCTTGGCACTCGCCAACACCTCGTCGAGAGAGACGCCCAACGTCTTGGCAATCACCTGATATTTGCGGGTTTCAAGCTCACCGATATGATCACGCAATATTTCTTCAACCAGGCTCCCCGACATGTCGAGCTGACGCACCTGGATCAGCAGACATTCCTGCAGGGAGCGGGCTCCGACCCCGGGAGGGTCGAATTCCTGAACGATCTTCACCACCTCTTCGACGGACTCTTCATCGGATGCGGTCGCGCCGGCGATCTCCTCGGCCGATGCCTTAAGGTAGCCATCATCATCGATATTGCCAATGATTTCGGTCGCGATCCGGGTCTCGTCCTCACCCAGACGGGTCAAGGTCAACTGCCACATCAGGTGGTCGACCAGGGTCTGTTTCTTCGTGAGCAGGTTTTCGTAGGAGGGGCGGTCCTCGTCCTCTTCATAGGAACTGGCGACCGTACCACCAAGGTTGTAACCTTCGAGGTAGGTTTGCCAGTCGATATCGTTCATCCCCTCTTCTTCGGCCTTGACCTCTTCGACCTGATTTTCACTGGCTGCGCTCTCACCCTGCTCCTCTTCGGTCTCAGCGCCCTCGACCGGTTCGGTTTCGACCCCCTCCTCGAGAACCGGGTTCTCCTCGAGTTCCTGCTGGACGAGATCGATCAACTCCATGCGGGAGAGCTGCAACAGCTTGATCGCCTGCTGCAACTGTGGCGTCATGACCAGTTGTTGACTCAGTTTTAGTTGTTGTCGAAGCTCTAATGCCATTACGAATCCCTGTTATCAGACCGGTATGAAATGATTACCACAATTGGAACCGCTCTCCAAGATAGATTTCCTTTGCCTTGGGACTTTCGGCAATCGTATCCGGCCGGCCGTACTCGAGAATTTCTCCTTCGTTGAGAATATAAGCAGCATCACAGACACCGAGTGTCTCGCGAACATTATGATCGGAAATCAGGATACCGATCCCCTGCTCCTTCAACTGCAAAATGATATTCTGAATGTCGATCACCGCGATCGGATCGATACCGGCAAACGGTTCGTCGAGCAGGATAAACCGTGGTGCCAGCACCAGGGCCCGGGCGATTTCGGTCCGTCGCCGCTCCCCGCCGGAAAGGGCATAACCGTAGGTCTTGGCGACATGGGTCAGTCGAAGCTGTTCGAGCAGGTCGTTCTTCCGTTCACGACATTTCTTGGCCGAAAGATCGAGTGTCTCCAGTATCGCCATCAGGTTCTCTTCGACCGTCAACTTGCGAAAGACCGATGCTTCCTGAGGCAGGTAGGAGATACCGGAGCGGGCCCGGTCGCACATCGGCATCCCGGTCAGTTCAACCTGATCGAGAAAGACCCGCCCCTCGTCGGGCGGTACGAGGCCGACTACCATGTAAAACGAGGTCGTCTTGCCGGCACCGTTCGGCCCGAGCAGCCCGATCACCTCGCCGGAACCGACCTCGAAATCGACCCCCTTGACGACATGACGGCCACGATAACTCTTTTTCAAGCCTTGGGCCAAAAGTTTATGGGCCATTATTGCGTCCCTTTCGGGCTGAATACGGCATTGACGCGTGAATCCGGTTCACTGGTGACAACGCTGCGCGACTCGTTGAGGTAATAGACGATTTCGTCTCCGGCGACCTGGTTTCCGCCCTGATGAACTTCCGCGTTTCCGGACAAAAGGACCCGCCCGTCCTGGTGATAAAAGATGCCGCGGTCGGCCGTCGCGACGCGCTCGCCCTGAACGATGCGCAAACGACCATCAATCTCGACCCGGTCGATCTCCTTCGATTCACCATCGCTGTAAAACAGGGTCATCTGGTCAGCGTAGATAACCATTTCGTCCTTGTGCGCCCTGACATCGCCGTAAAACGCCACGGTGCGGGTCGCCTCGTCGGCCTCGAGCCGCGAGGAAGAGACCCTCAGGCTGCCGGCACCAGCCTCTTCCTCCGGCACTGATTGCGCCAGGGAGACCAATGTCAGGCTGAGAACGAACAGTATTAAGAAAAAAGGATATCTCATGGTAGTTCCACATCATCCTTAAACTCCGCCATGACGGAGGATAGTATCGTCAACTTACCGAGCTCGAGATCGTAGCGCATGCCGGTTCCGGTCAAATCAATGTTTCCGGCCAAAACCTTGACGTCCTCGTCGGTGCGGAGCTGATTCTTGGCGTCAATAAAGTCAAGTCGTTCGGTATAGATAGATTGCCCGCTGACATTTTGAAGAACAACGTCACCCCGGAGCGTTACCACCCCCTTGGCCATATCGAACCGGCCACTTTTGGCCCTGACCGAGATATCGCCTCTTTGCGGATCGTAGATGACCATAACGATATTTTCGACAGCGGCGACCTTCCCTTTAAAGTCGTGGGTCGCTGAATCGGCCCGCAACGACCACTTACGAACTCCGTCCTGGGTCTCGGTGTAATTGATCTTCTGCATCGCCAGATCGGCATCAGGCCGAACCACGTCGAGGATCGCTTCCGGCGGGCCTGAACGGATATTACCCACCACCAGTACGACCAGAAGTGCTGTTAGCAGGAGGATAAAACCTGCCAGCAATATGCGTGCAGAAAACCAGTTAGCCATAGCGACGGCTCATTATATCATTCCGGATTTTTACTGTAAAGACGATTCAATGGGTTTTGGCATGAGATTTGAATAAGGCCGGGCGGAAGCGCGGGACATCACGGAAAGTAACGGCCGGCGACAGCGTCCCACTGCCCCGATTCCTTCAGGATCAGTTCGCATATTTCGCGGACGGCGCCACGGCCGCCGGGATGGGTCGTTACGTAATGAACGTACGGCTTAACATCTTCTATGGCATCACAAACGGTCGCCGCAAAACCGACCCGGCGCAACACGGGGAGATCGACCACGTCGTCCCCGACATAGGCGACCTCGTCATCTTCGAGGCCGGTCTCGGACAGGATCAGCTCGTACGGGGCCAGCTTATCCCGACAGCCCTGGAAAAGAATCTTGATTCCCAACTCCTCGGCACGCTTGGCCACGACCTGCGATTCCCGCCCGGTGATGATGCCGACATCGATGCCGGCCCGCTGCAGAAGCTTGAGGCCATGTCCGTCCTTGACATCGAACGCCTTGGTCTCCTGCCCGTTATTGGAATAGATGATACGGCCATCGGTCATCACGCCATCGACGTCGAGCAACAACAGCTTGACCTTGCTGATTCTCTCCCGCATCAGACCACCCCCGCCTTGAGCAGGTCGTGCAGGTGGATGATTCCAATCGGGACTGTATCCGCCTCCGCTTCGAAAACAAAGAGCGAGGTGATCGAGAATTTATCCATCTGCTGCAACGCCTTGGCCGCGAGATTGGAACGGAGAATCTTTTTCGGATGGTGTGACATGATCGACGCAATCGGCTGATCGAGAGCAGCAGAATCTTTCTCGATGACACGGCGCAGATCACCGTCGGTAAAGACCCCGACCAGCTGACCCTGCGCATCGACAATGCCGGTTATACCGAGTTTCTTACTGGTAATCTCGAAGAGCGCCTCTTTCAAGCTGACGGCTTCATCGACAAGCGGGACATCTTTGCCGGTGTGCATCAAATCCTCGACCCGGGTCAGCAACTTGCGCCCGAGCGACCCGCCGGGGTGATAGAGGGCGAACTCTTCTTCCTTGAACCCTCGTTTCAGCAACAGGGCAACCGCCAGGGCATCCCCCATCGCCAGGGTAGCGGTCGTACTCGAGGTCGGTGCCAGGTTGAGCGGACAGGCCTCCTCGGCGACCGAGATATCGAGAACAGCATCACCAGCGCGACCAAGAGCGCTTTGGGGATTGCCACACATCGAAACCAAAGGCAGTCCCATCCGCTTGATCACCGGCAGTATCCGGGTAATCTCTTCGGTCTCGCCGGAGTTGGAGACAGCGATCACGACATCCCCCTTCATCAGCATCCCGAGGTCACCGTGCACCCCTTCGGCCGGGTGGAGAAAGAAGGCCGGGGTTCCGGTCGAGGCCATGGTTGCGGCAACCTTCTGGCAGATCAGGCCCGACTTGCCCATGCCGGTGACGACGACCCGACCGGAGCAGTCGAGGATCATCTGCACCGCCTTGATAAACTGAGCGTCAATCCTGTCGACCAGGGCTATAACGGCGGCCGCTTCGGCCTTGAGAACTTCTTGTGCCTTGGCAACGATATCGTTCATTCGCTCCCCCTGGCAATGCGATCGATCGCCATAATCGACTTCAGCATCGGCCCGACATCATCGAGGAAGAGCGAGTTCGGGCCGTCGCACAGAGCCTGCTCCGGGTCGGCATGAACCTCCCAGAACAGACCATCGATGCCGACCGCCGCCGCGCCCCGCGACAGGGCCCCGACGTACTGGCGTTGGCCGGCCGATGCGGTACCGGCGCCGCCGGGGAGTTGAACCGAATGGGTGGCGTCGAAAACAACCGGGCAGCCGAGCTCGCGCATGATGACCAGCGATCGCATATCGGTGACCAGGTTGTTGTAGCCGAAGCTGGCACCCCGCTCAGTAAGAACGATATCGGTATTTCCGGTCGATTCGACCTTACCGATGGCGTTCTTCATATCCCACGGGGCCATAAACTGACCCTTCTTGACATTAATGACTTTACCGCTGTTGCCGGCGGCAACCAGCAGGTCGGTCTGGCGGGACAAAAAGGCGGGAATCTGGATAATATCCAAAACTTCGCCCGCCGGTGCGACCTGGGAGACATCGTGAACATCGGAGATGACCGGAAGGCTGAACAGCTCCTTGACCCGCCCGAGGATGCGGAGTCCCTCGGCCATGCCGGGACCGCGGTATGAAGTGACCGACGTCCGGTTCGCCTTGTCGTAGGAAGCCTTGAAGACGAGACCGACCCCGAGGTCGGAAGTGATCTGCTGCAGCCGTTCGGCCGTTTGCAGAGTCGTCTTTTCATCCTCGATCACGCAGGGGCCCGCGATCAGGACCAGGGGGTTATCTCCCCCCATACGCAGATTGCCGATGGAGACTTCACGGACCGCCATCGACTACCCTTTCCCCTGCTTGACGCAGGCGCCGACGAACGATTCGAACAGCGGATGCGGCTCCATCGGGCGGGATTTGAACTCCGGATGGAACTGACAGGCGAGGAACCAGGGGTGATCGGCCATCTCGACGATCTCGACCAGGTCGGCCTCGGGATAGATGCCAGAGAGGATGAGACCGCAGCTTTGCAGCTGCTGCCGGTAGCTGTTATTAAACTCGAAGCGATGACGATGCCGCTCCGAGATATCCTGTTCACCGTAGATGCGGCGGGCCAGACTTTTTTCGGAGAGGGTGCAGGGGTAAGCGCCGAGACGCATGGTCCCGCCCTTACCGGAAACCTTCTTCTGCTCCTCCATGATATGGATAACATGCTCGCCCGAATCGGGCTGGAACTCGGCCGAAAAAGCATCTTCGATATCGCAGACATTGCGGGCGAACTCGACCACCGCCATCTGCATGCCGAGGCAGATCCCGAAGAAGGGGATACTGTTCTCGCGCGCGTACTGGATAGCGCTGATCTTCCCTTCGCTCCCGCGCTCGCCAAAACCACCCGGCACCAGGATGCCGTCGACATCCTTGAAGGTGTCGCCGATGCCGTGCCGCTCCAGCGCTTCGGAATCAACGTAGATCAGATTGACCCGGCTGTTGTTGGCGATACCGCCATGGATCAACGCCTCCGCCAGCGATTTGTAGCTCTCGGTCAGGTCGACGTACTTGCCGACAATGGCAATCGTCGTCTCCTTCTTCGGCTCCTTGACCCTCTTGACGATCCGTTCCCACCCCTTGAGGTCGGGTGCCTTGGTCCAGATATTGAGATAGTCGACAATCCGATCATCGAGCCCCTGGCCGTTAAAAGCACACGGTACCTCGTAAATCGAATCGACGTCACGGGCTGTGATGACCGCCTCTTCCCGGACATTGCAGAACAGGGCAATCTTCGACTTCATATCGTGCGGAATCTCGCGATCGCAGCGGCAAAGCAGGATATCGGGCTGGATACCGATTTCACGCAGCTCTTTGACCGAATGCTGGGTCGGCTTGGTCTTCAACTCACCCGCCGCAGCGATGTAGGGGACCAGGGTCAGGTGGATATAAAGGACATTTTCATGGCCGCGATCCGCCCTGAATTGGCGAATCGCCTCGAGGAAAGGCAGCGACTCGATATCACCGACCGTACCACCGACCTCGACGATGGCGATATCGGCTCCCTTGGCGTTTTCGAGGATCTTGCTCTTGATTTCGTTGGTGATATGCGGGATAACCTGGACCGTTCCGCCGAGGTAATCGCCGCGCCGCTCCTTGCGGATAACCGAATCATAAACCTGGCCGGTGGTAAAATTCGACTTACGTGACAGGTTAGCGCGGGTGTAGCGTTCGTAGTGACCAAGATCGAGATCGGTTTCGGCCCCGTCGTCGGTGACGAAAACTTCGCCGTGCTGAAACGGGCTCATCGTCCCGGGGTCGACGTTGATATAGGGATCCATCTTCTGCATCGAGACGCGCAACCCGCGAGCCTCCAGCAAGGCGCCGATCGAGGCGGCGGCCAGACCTTTGCCGAGGGACGAGACGACCCCGCCGGTCACAAACAGAAACTTGGTCTTCATGCAAACTCCTTTTGGATTACAAAACGGGACAGATCGCTGCCCGTTAAAAACAAATGTAAATTCTATATATTACCGAAAGAAATGAAAACCCCAAATCAGGGCCGGGATGAAGTTTTTTCGATCACCGCCTGCACCTTCGCCAGATCCTCTGGCACGTCGACTCCGATCGATTCGAGCTCGGTTTCGCTCACATAAATGCGATAACCATGCTCAAGCACGCGCAACTGCTCGAGTTTCTCCAACTGCTCCAGACGGGTCTCCTTCAACTCCGGATACGCCAGGAGGAAATCGCGACGGTAGACATAAAGACCGATATGTTTGAACGCGGAACCGGGTGCGAATTGGACATCACGATGATGCGGAATCGGTGACCGGGAAAAATAGAGGGCAAAACCTTGATTATCGGTCACGACCTTGACCACGTTCGGGTTCAGGTAATCCTCTTCCTGCTCGAGCCGGCTCATCAGGGTGCCCATGGCGATCGATTCATCGTCGAGCAGTGGTCGGATCGCCTGGTCGATCATCAACGGGTCGATCAACGGCTCGTCCCCCTGCACATTGACAACGAGATCGGCCTGTATACTTTCGGCGACTTCGGCCAGACGATCGGTACCGGACGGGTGATCGGAGCGGGTCATCACCACCTCGCCACCGAAGCCAACCACGGCCGAACGGATCCGTTCATCGTCGGTGGCAACGAGCACCCGTGACACCAACTCCGCCTTCGCCGCCTGCTCGCAGACAAGCTGGACCATCGGTTTGCCGCCGATATCGACCAGCGGTTTTCCGGGAAACCGGGTCGATGCATAACGGGCGGGAATAATAGCTACTATTGATTTTGACGACATCGGCAGGCTTTCTTTTGGTAAGTATTGAATCGGCATTAGATTATGCAATCGACAGGGGGATGTCAAGCTATGCCGGCACCGCAAAACGAACAAAAAAAACCGCCCGATCGAAGCTCGCGGACGGTCTTTTTACAATAGTGAGAAGGCCCAACCGGTCAAGACTCCTTACGAATATATATTTCCAGGGCAAGATCCTGATCAACTGCAAATTCTGAGTTGCCGATCTTGAAAATATAGGAGGGGTAAGATTGCTTGAGGACGAGCTGATTTCCCGGCAGCACCCCCATGCTCATCAGTTTCTGCATCTTTTTCGAGTCATGGGTGGTGAGATAAGCGATCTCGCCCTGCTCGCCTGCTTTCAGTTCGGGCAAAGCGACAACGCCGACCAATCCTGCCTGGCGCGCCTCTTCGCAACATTCACCCGGCGGAATCGGCTTACCGTGCGGACAGGTGGTCGGATGATTAAGCAGGGTACAGATCTTGGTATCGACCCCCTGGTTCAAAAGGTGCTCGAACTCGCAGGCCTTTTCGTCCCCTTCAGCCCCCTTGAGGTTAAGAACATCCATCATCAACCGCTCCGCCAGACGGTGGCGACGGACCGTCATTTTCGCCTCATCCCGTCCCTCGTCGCGCAGGTAAACCCGCTCGCCCTTGACTTCGACAAATGCCAGTCGGCCCAGTTCGCTCAACCCCTCGTCGCCGGAACCGATGCCGAGGCGATCAAAGTGGGCGGCAACGTCCCCTTCTTCCTCGATAGCGATCCACAACGCTTCGAGAATCTCTTCGGCTTTTTCCGACAGCTTCATGCTATTTATCCCCTTCCTTCTTCTTTTCAATCTTTTTCAGATACCCCGGCAGAACCGGGTTCCCATAGCCGCAGTAAGGGCAATGGATTTTCCGGCAACCTCCGGGGCAGGTACCGCACCGGCTCTCCTGTCCAGGAAGCTCATCCGGTATTTCCCGACCGCACATGCCACAGATCATGACAAGATCCCCGTCTCGATCAGTATAAAGTTTAGCAGGCAACCGAAAACAAATGCGAAAACAGTCACAAAAACGAATATTGCCAATGAAACTTTCCAGCCCCGCTCTTTCTGCATCATCAGAAACTGGGCGATACACGGCACGAACAGGGTCAGGGTGACCGCGGCCACCGTCAACTGTTCGGGGCTGAGCAGACCGGAGGTCTGCATGTCGTACAGACCGGCGGCACCGAAATCACGCCGGAAGAAACCGAGGATAAAGACGGCAGCCGTCTGCAGCGGCAGACCGAGGGCGTGCATCGCCGGTTCCATCAGTCGAATCAAGCCGTCCATCAGGCCGGATATCTTTCCGGCCCAGAGCAGCACCGAGGCGATGATGAAAAGCGGGAATATCTCAAGAAAGTACCAGTGCATCCGGGTCATGGTCTTGACCAGGACGTTGCGCAGCAGCGGCAACCGCAACGGCGGTATTTCCATGTAGAACATTGGCTTCTCGCCCGGTATCAGCTTCGCCGACAAGAATCCGATCAAAAGAAAAACCAGAGCGATGCTGCCGCTCCAGACCAGGAGCGCACCGGGAACTTCCGATAACAAAGCCATAATCACCCCGAGCTGGGCGCTGCAGGGGATCGCTAGCGCTAACAGAACGGTCGCGATAATCTTTTCCCTCTTGCTTTCGAGGGTGCGGGTAACCATGGTCGCCATGGTATCGCATCCGAAGCCGAGAACAATCGGGATCACCGCCCGGCCGCTGAGACCGAACCGTTTGAAGATCCGGTCGACCAGAAGCGCCAGTCGTGGGAAATAACCACTGTCCTCGATAACGGAGAAGGCGATAAAGAAGGTGCCAACAATCGGCAGAATGATCGCCACGGCATAACGGATACCGAGGGTAAAAATACCATACTCGCCGACCAGGAGTTCCCGGAGCCAGTACCACTTGAGATATTCGTGCCCGAGCGTCTCGGCCCAGGGGTTGAGGTACTCTTCAAAGAGCGAACCTTCGAGAAAATCGACCAGGGTCCCGGCCCCGAATCCGCCGACGAAAAGATAAAGCCCGAAATAGAGGGCGACTATCAGGATCGGCACTCCTGTCAGCGGCTTCATACAGAGGTTTGACAGCCGTTCGGCAAAAGGGGTCCTGTCGCCACGGTCCTGCGCAATCACCCCGTCGAGCAGGCCGCGACAGACGTGCTTGCGCTCGATGTTGATACG
>PKTZ01000049.1 GCA_002868925.1 Desulfuromonas sp.
CAAAGCACCCTCGAACAGATTGTTCAGAAGAACAAAATCCGGGTCGGCTTCTCTACTTTTGTCCCCTGGGCAATGAAGGACAAGAAAGGGGGCTATGCCGGTTTTGAAATCGATGTCGCGCGCAAGTTGAGTGAGGATATGAAGGTCAAGGTCGAGTTCATACCGACCAAGTGGTCTGGGATCATCCCGGCGCTGCTGACCGGTAAGTTCGATATTATCATCGGCGGCATGGGGATTACCCCGGAACGAAACCTCAAGGTCAATTTCAGCGATCCCTACGAGTTCTCCGGTATGTCGATTCTCGCCAACCGGAAGATGGCAAAAGGGCAGGTCGGACTCGAGTCTTTTGATAATGCCGAAACAACTATCGTGGCCCGTACCGGCACTACCGCTGCTGCCGCGGCAAAGCGATACCTGCCGCAGGCCCGTTTGATCCTCTTCGACGATGAGGGGCAGGCGCTTCAGGAACTCATGAATAACCGCGCTGCAGCGATGGTGTCATCGCAGCCGTTCCCGGAATTTCAGGCGATCAAGTATGCGGACAAGTTGTATCTCCCCCTTGCGGGCAAGACGTTCACCAAAGAGCCGATCGGTTTTGCCATCCGTAAAGGGGATGCCGATTTTCTCAATTTCCTGAATAACTGGATCCGGGTCAAAAATGCCGAAGGCTGGCTGCAGCAGCGGTATGATTACTGGTTCACGACCCGGGACTGGAAAGATCTGGTCGAGTAGTTTTGAAAGAACCTTCAATGTTTTCAGAGCAAAGAAAAAACTGGCGCTCACTCGACACCGTACTCCTGCTGTCGCTGATTGTATTGGCCGGCTTTGTGTTTTACCGGGTTGAGGTCGGTCTTGAGTACAGATGGAACTGGGGCGCCATGCCGCAGTATCTTTTCTATTATAAAGAGAATGAGGGTTGGCAGAGTGGCCTGTTGCTACAAGGGCTTTTTGCGACCATCCGCCTCAGTGTATGGAGTCTGCTGCTCGCCCTGCCGTTCGGTCTTATCGCCGGCCTGTTACGAACCAGCCTGCATCTTTTCAACCGCTTATCCGGCGGAACTTACGTTGCCCTGCTCAGGAATATTCCGCCGCTGGTTCTGGTGCTGGTCTTCTACTATTTCATCTCCGATCAGTTTTTGCCTATGCTGCACATCCCGGCTTTGCTTGAAGCGTCTCCTGACTGGTTGTCTGGCCTGATCGGAGCCGGGGTTGCCTCGCCCGGCCAGATCGAGTCCTTCGTTGCGGCCGTGGTTACGCTTGCCCTTATCGAAGGGGCTTATATTGGTGAGATCGTCCGGGCCGGGATCAACGCGGTCGGAAAGGGACAATGGGAGGCGGCAGCGGCCCTCGGCATGCGACGCTGGCAGGCCTTGCGGCATATCATCCTGCCACAGGCCTTCAGGAAGATCGTGCCGCCGTTGACCGGTCAGGTGATATCGACGATCAAGGATTCTGCGATCGTGTCGGTCATTTCCATCCAGGAGCTGACCTTTCAGGGCATGGAGCTGATGGCGGCCACCTATCGCACCTTCGAGCTCTGGATTGTCGTGACCGTTATGTACTTTTTATTGACTTATACCGTTTCAATACTGGCCGGGCGCCTTGAAGCACGCCTTGCCGTCTCGCATCAATTCAGATCCTAGCAAAGGAGATTGCTTATGCGTTGTCACGAGGTTGATTACACTATTGTCGGGGACGATATGCAGATGGTCGAGGTCGAACTCGATCCGGGCGAAGTGGTGATCGCCGAAGCCGGGGCGATGAACTACATGGAAGAGGATATCATCTTCGAGGCGAAGATGGGGGATGGTTCGCAGCCTGACTCCGGGGTGATGGGCAAACTGTTCAGTGCCGGGAAGAGGGCTCTGACCGGAGAGTCGATCTTTATGACCCACTTCACCAATAACGGCAGCGGCAAGCGCCGGGTCGCATTTGCGGCGCCTTATCCGGGCAAGATTATACCGCTGGATATGAGTGCCATCGGCGGTGAAATAATTTGCCAGAAGGATTCGTTCCTCTGCGCCGCCCTTGGCACCGAGGTCGGTATCGCCTTTCAACGACGGCTCGGTGCCGGTTTCTTCGGCGGGGAAGGGTTCATCCTGCAGCGCCTCCGTGGTGACGGGATGGCATTCGTTCATGCCAGTGGCACCATCATCGAACGTGAATTAAAAGGCGAGACCCTGCGCGTCGATACCGGCTGTCTGGTCGCTTTCGAGCCATCCGTCAGTTACGACATTCAACGTGCCGGCAGCCTGAAGAGCATGTTCTTCGGCGGAGAAGGTTTGTTCCTGGCGACCCTGGGCGGTCATGGTCGGGTCTGGCTGCAGAGTCTGCCGTTCAGTCGTCTGGCTGATCGCATTATTGCCCATGCACCGAAAACCGGTGGTAGCAGCAAGGGAGAAGGGTCGGTTCTTGGCGGTATCGGGCGTCTGCTCGATGGTGACTGAGTATCTTTCAAATATATTTCTTGAAGCCCGCAAACGACAAATGTTTGCGGGCTTTTTTATTTACCAGGAGAACATTGAGGAATTCTAAAGCTGCTTGACATTGATCAAGAATTTAACTAGTGTGTATATGCACATAATAAAAAGGAGATTATATATGAAAATCTGTTTTCCGGTCGAAAGTAATGAAGGGATGGAGAGTGTTGTGTACGGGCATTTCGGTTCGGCGCCACTCTTTATGCTGTTTGACAGCGAAACCAAGGAGATGTGCGAGGTTGACAATTTCGATAAGGAACATGTGCACGGTTCCTGTCGGCCACTCAAGGCGCTCGGCGGTTCAGAGGTTGACGCAATTGTCGTTGGTGGCATCGGCGGCGGGGCGCTGATAGGGTTGCAGCGCGCGGGACTCAAGGTATTTCAGTCTGCCGGTAAAACTGTCGCTGACAACATCGCGTTAATGAGTGTCGAAAAACTCGATGAATTAGGGCTGGAGCAGGTTTGTGGTGACCACGGGCATGGAAATGGTCACGGTCACGGCTGCAGTCACTAGCGGATAGGTATGGATCAAAAAAAGAGCCTTTCGGATAAAAAGGCTCTTTTTTATTCTTCAGGTTCCGTTTCCTGGATAATCAGGGCCTGGTTATTGAGGATGGAATCGATAATTTTTTTACGCCCGCTGTTGACCAGACGTTGAACGGTTCCGCGTGACACCCCGATTTCATCTCCGGCTTCTGACTGGCTCAGGCCTTCACTGTCACACAAACGCAGGCACTCGAGCTCATCGAGCCCCAGTATAACCTGTTCCAACTGCCAGGTCGGGGTGCCGGCCGGTTTGATGATCGTCTTGCCGGCCAGGTGATTCGGACAATTACAATTTCTCGGTTTTTTCGGGCGTGGCGACATAGCGACCTTGTCAGCTAAAATTCAGACCAATAGGGTACATTAACCCTAACGACGACGTCACTATAACGGAAAAATGATTTAAGCACAATTTGGGAATAGCACGTATTCCTGCTTAGGCCCGTCAGCCAAATCCTGAACCGGAGTCGGGCGTGCAGCTCGACTTTCCGGTATCGGCAGGAATCGATATCTTGCGCTGTGCAAGTTGGTGGCAGGCGGGGCAGGGAGTCGTTTCCTGCGGCTCTTTCATCAGCTTTTCGAAATCTTTTCCGCATGCAGGGCAGTGAAATTCGAATAATGGCAATATCTCCTCCTCATATATAAAGTTTAGAATATTAAAGTTTGATGTCCAGATTGATATATTCGCAGCTGTCGGTGCAGGCGAGGCAGCGCGAGCAGAGACTGTTGGCCGGTGTCGCCACCGGATTGATACCCTGGGTGCAGGCTGCCTGGCATTGCTTACAGGCACTGCAGCTTTCCGACTCGACATTCAGAAAGAACCCGGAAATCTTGTTGAACAGCCCGTGCAGGCCGCCGATCGGGCAGAGCAGGGAGCAGAACGGTCGCTGGATGAAAATTGCGGCGGCGATGACCGCGACCAGTAACCCGA
Organism: Desulfuromonas sp.; assembly: GCA_002868925.1. Lineage (GTDB taxonomy): Bacteria > Desulfobacterota > Desulfuromonadia > Desulfuromonadales > UBA2294 > BM707. The sequence goes on from PKTZ01000049.1 coordinate 3,955, forward strand.
TCGAAACGACCGCCATGATTCCTTCCGGGCTCTTGAAGAAGAGCGGGATGCCGAGTGCTTGCTGCCACAGCCGGTTGATCGCCCCGGGTGGGCAAACATCACAGAAGAATAGGCTGCGGGTCCAGTAGGGAATCAGCGTAACCAGGAGTATAAAGAGCGGAATCCGGAGGTGACCGCTCCATTCGGGCATCCGAATCTTCTTGACCGGAACCTTGGCCAACAGATCCTGAATAAAACCGAAGGGGCAGAGCCAGCCGCAGGCCCAGGTGCCAAAAACTGCTCCGAACAGCACCAGCATGGCGAGTGCCGAACCGACCGAGGCGACGATCTTGTCGCTCATCATTCCGAACATCCCCATCGAGGCGAGCACCGCCCCGCGCTGCACCAGGATCAATGGGCAGGCAAAGGTCGAAAGGGCGCAGTTCGAGCATTGCAGAAAGCCGCAGGGGATAAAGTTGAGCGACGAAAGGACAAATGCGTTTGAGATGAATAGGGAAGATGTTTGAACAACGCGTCGCTTCGAAACTTTAACTACATTAGAGATAAAAGGGATTTTCATGCGCTTATCTGATTATTTACGCCGCATCCTGACGTTTGGCGGAAGGGTACGGAGGGCACCGACCGGCGCATTAAGGTTCATTTTCTTGAGCATGGCTCTCCGGTCAGGCTTCGGTTTGACGGTGTAGCCGAGGGTAAAGCAGCTGATCGCCACCAGAACGACCCAGAACAGTCGCATCGATTTTTTCATCCATAATGAAGGCATGGTTTCTCTCCGACTTGATACTCTTTCAGGCAGGTTGTTGTTTCATTTCAACCGGTCCGAACAGGGCCGGTGTGAATTTGACATACCAGGCTGCCGATTGAACCTGGATGACGTAGGCAAGAGCAATAACCAGGGCTGCATCAGAACCGGCCGGGCCGAAGGCGTTGATCGCTACCGCCAGGGCGATCGAGAGATTGCGCATGACCGTCCCGTAAACCATGGCGATGGCATCGGCGCGCTGCAGGAACACTCTTCCGACTATCGTGCTGAGACCGAAGTTGAAAAGGTAGAGCAGGGCAAGCGGGACCAGAATGCTCACCAGCTGGCCCGGCTGGGTGGCGATGGCCGGGGCCTTGAGAGCCATGGCGATAAAGACGATACCGAGAACGCCGAGTGTAGACAGACCGGGGAAGCGGGGAGCCAGTCGCTTCTTGAAATCGTCCTGTCCGTAGCGCTTGACCAGTAGCCGCTGGGTTGCATAACCGGCCGCCATCGGCAAAAAGACAATCAGGACAATCTGTTGAAACACCCGCATCAGGTCGACTTCGACGCTGGTTCCCAGTAAAGCCTTAACGTAAAAAGGCGTCGCCAGCGATCCGAGGATCAGCCCGATAACCGTCATCTTTACTGCCGCTCCCAGGTTGCCACCGGCAAACCCGGTCCAGGAGATGGTCATGCCGCTGGTCGGAACGAGGGCCGCCAACAGCAGCCCGAGTGCCATGTACGGTTTATCACTGAAAAAAAGCTGCCCTGTCCAATAGGCGACAAAAGGGATCACCAGGAAGTTGATAGCCTGTGTTACCAGTTGTGCACGACCGTCTCCTTTGTTGAAAACCTGCTTCAGTTTCAGGTTGACCATCATCGGGTAGACCATAAGGAAAGTGAAGGGGAGGATGAGTGTTTTCAAGAATGTGGCCTCGACCACAATTCCGAAACCGAAACCGGCCAGCAGCATCGCCGGTATCGCATAAATAAGGTTTTTGTTGATTTTGCCCAGCAATAACCACATATCTTATGCCGCCTCCTCGATCAGGGAGATAATCTCTTCATAACTCTTTAGCAGCGAACCGGGAAATTCATTGTCGTCCACTAGTTCTTTTACCGTGTCACGGTTAAAGTAGAGGAAGCGCACCTGGGTCGATCCGTTGTGCCCGAAGGCCATTATGACCTTCGGCATCAGCACTGCCCGCTCCACGTTTGCCATTAAACTGTTGGCCGCTTTTTCCGGTTTGCAAATCTGCACCATATGTAGATCGAAACCTTCAGCAACCTCGGCACCATGTCGACCAAAGGTGTGGGCCATCTCCATATTGTCTTCGTTATGAATAACGAACCCGCGTCCCCGTGCTACTCGATCAAGGTCGCTGATGAATTGTTTGACATTTTTAGAAGTTTGTTTGCGGAAGATTTGCATGTCTGTCCCTTGAAGGTTTAAAACCCGCAGCCGAATTCGTAGTCAATATCTTCGGGCTCTTCGGGTTGATTTTGAATGTCAACTTCTACAAGTTCATCTTTCAGATATCGATCGAGATTTTCTCCGACACTTACTTCCGTTGCATGCAGAATGTGGTAGCCTTTTTCTACTAAATACAAGAATGTTTCCCGTTCGATTTCTCTGGCGATGATGATCCCAGCATTAAGGCTGTTCAGCTCCTTGATCAATTGTGCTGCATCATGCCGAACAATACGATTTTGATTCGGCAGTCTGGCCACGATCCGTCTATCCGGGCTGATGACGAGAAAGATTGCTTCCGAATCGAGCAGGGGGGCAATGACACTGTTTAAACCTTTACATTCCGTAATGGGAAAGCAGATATTCATAACGCCTCCTTGTTTTGTGTTAATGCACAATACTACGACAATATTCAAAAATCAATATATTACTTATGCGTAATTAACTGTTAAATTGTTTTTTGTAAAGATCTATTTTTAAGAATTAATTTGAAAGTCTAAATTGAACATTCGGAAAGCCATATGTTTTCGCTAAGTTACCGTCCTTTTACATTTTTTTGTTGAGCAATATTTAAATATTTGAGATTATTAATCAATTGTCCGGTTATTTATGAGACATTCTGGTGGTCAAAGTTGAAACGATTGTGGAGTGAATAATGTACCCAATATTCGAAATTCCGGTTGTCGGCGGGCCGATACTGATGGCGGCGATTGCGACCTTTCATATTCTTCCGAGTCATCTCGCGACCGGTGCCTTCTGGATGACGTATTTTATCGAGAGAAAAGCGATTCAGGAAGATCGGCCAGAACTGCTCGAGTTCCTGAAGAAATTCAGCCTCTCCATCCTTATTTTCTGTTTCGTTACCGGTTCACTCACCGGGGTCGGCATCTGGTTCGCAGCAACGGTGATCAGCCCGCGGGCGATTTCGGGTCTGATCCATACATATGTGTGGGGTTGGGCTACCGAGTGGGTCTTTTTCGTGATCGAAATCGTTGCTATCTATGTCTACTACTACACCTTCGGCAAAATCGCTCCAAAGCTCCATTTGCGGATCGGGTTTATCTATGCCGTTGCCGCCTGGCTGAGTATGGTGATCATTACCGGCATTCTCGGTTTCATGATGACGCCCGGTAAATGGCTTGCGACCGGTGGTTTCTTCGACGGGTTCTTCAATCCGACCTACTGGCCGCAACTCTGCTTCCGGACCGCGATGATGTTTGCCATTGCCGGCACTTATGCGGCCGTGATTGCCGGTGCCATGAAGAACGGAGGGCGTGACACGATCCGCAAAATTTCCGGGCGTTGGGGGTTGGGTGGTCTCGCGGCCGCCGGACTGTTTGCGTTCTGGTATTACCATTCGCTCCCGACGAATGCCATGGAGAACCTGCAGTCGATCGCTTATGTCGAAATTATGTACAAACTGGCTATCGTCATCGCAGTCGTCATGGCCATCTATTTTTTCCTGCTGGCAATCGGGCAGGGACGTTTCGTTAACGTCTGGGTCGGCTCTTTGATGATGGTCGTACTGCTGGCCGGTGTTGTCGGCGGCGAGAGTACGCGCGAATTTGTCCGGCGCCCCTACCTGATCCCCGGCTATATGTATTCCAACCAGATTATCGGCCACGACTTCGATGCCCGTTCGATTTCATCCGAAGTCGAACGCTTCAATAGCAAAGGGTTATTGGCCAGCCATCCGCTGGTGCCGACAGACCTTAAAGCAATCACGGAAGAAAACTATCTTAAGACAGGCGAGATCCTGGTCAAGGTCGAATGCCTGGCTTGTCATACCCTCGAAGCGGGTGGACGCAATTCTCTGGCCGACATCCTCGACGGCATCGATGCTGAGAGCGCCTATTACCTGCTCGAGGATCTGGAGAGGACCTATATGCCCCCATTTGCCGGGGCCGGTCCTGAGAGAAGAGCAGCGGCTAACTACCTGGCCGTTGTCGCCGGCGGGGAGACAGGCACTGCGGACTGGGTTGTAGCCGGTGAATAACTCTTTCAATACTGCTTCACACAGGAGTTTGTGATGGGGAATGAGCTTTTTTTACAAACGATGCGGGACCCTCTCGGTGTCCCTTTCTATCCGATCGTCTTCCAGGGATTGAGCGTGATGACGTTTGCCCTGCATATCATTTTCGTCAATCTCGTGGTCGGCGGGACAATAGTCGCGATCTGGGGACATTTCAGCCAGCACGAATGGATGCGGAAGCTCAGCCGCTCACTTGCACGGATCACGACCATCAATATCTCCATCGCCATTGTTCTCGGAGTCGCGCCGCTGCTGTTCGTGCAGGTTGTCTACGACCCACTCTGGTACAGTTCAAACGTGATCAGCGCCTGGTGGACAATGGTTTTCCTCGCGGTCCTGATCATAGGCGCCCTGTCGATGTATGTTTTCTACCTCCGGCGCAAAGGCGGTCAGCAACGTGCCGGCTTATTCGGACTAATTACCATCTGTTGCCTTCTAGTCGCGGCCACGATCATCCATGCACTTTCGATGCAGGCATTACACCCGGAGTTGTGGCAGGGCTGGATATTCGGTGGGACAGATATGGACACCTCCGGTTGGGGACTTCACGCGATTGAGATCGGAAGGTTATTTCACTTTCTGGCCCCGGCCCTGGTCAACACCGGTATTTTCCTGATGCTTTACGCCTGGTATTTCGAAAAACGGGATGATGTGGATATGATGGAATTGCAGCTTGTCGCCAATCTGGGACGAAAGCTTGCGTTTTATGCCGCCCTGGTCACGGCGCTGGTCGGGCTGTGGTGGCTCCTCTTTTTACCGGAGAGTCTCTCCTTCATGACCGACCCGACGATACACTCAGGGATCCTTTTGTCATTGATCCTGATCGCCGTTCTGTACCGGGCCGGGCGTGCACCTTCGCAGTATGCTTTACTCTGTGGACTATTCAGCTTCTTGACTGTTTTCATCATGACCATATCGCGTGAATCGTTGCGGATGGCTTACCTCAAACCGTTCTCTTACTCGATTTACGATTACCCGCAGACGACCGATTGGGGGAGTACGATCCTTTTCCTGGCGACCTTTCTCGCCGGTGTCGGGGTCGTGGTCTACCTGGTGCGTATCGCATTCAATGCGGGGCGGGGCGAATACGCGGCCTGACGGGCGCAACCCGTCCTTTTTCGTTTCGATATATTCAACCTTTTCATTCCGTCCGTAGTGTTCCCGGTCCCTCTGGAAAAGTCCGTCCGGTTTTCTACCTGTTGACGTCCGTCTCATTGCGTGTCAATATCCTGAAAAAACAAACGAATTCGAGTTTCTGACATGAACGATATTTTATCCGACCAATTTCAATTCTGGACTCCGGAAGCCGGTGAAATCGTCACCTGCGGACCGGCACAGGAGCAGATTCCGCTCCCTTCGATTCCGCTTCCGATCCGCAAGGAGCTGTTTGAATCAGACCGGCCCACGGACGACGCTATTGGTACCAGCGTCTACGATTACCTGCGTGAGTTCCCGGAATGCCCCAACAACACCGCCTATGCCGAGATTCTTCGCGACGCCTATCCGCACTACCTGGCCGATCTCGGCGCCCATATCGTCATGCTCGATCATAAGGATGTCGAAGCTCCTTACATCAAGCGCAAGATCACCAGCATGCAGATCCTGCTGTTGCTTGATCCGCATAATCAGGGGTTACTGCAACAGCTCGGGATCAACTTTTACCAGTTGGCATTGATGTTTCCGGAGCTTCCGCACTGCCGTAGGCATCTTGCCAAGGCGATGCAGTATCTGTCACGGGCCGGCGAGGATGCAACATCGCTCAACTACCTGGCCCGTATCGATTACCTGATCGGTGATTTCCCCAAGGCGATCGAGCGCTGGACCAGGGTGGTACAGATGATCGATGACCCGCCGACCGAGGCAGCCATCAACGAGCAGATTACTTTGCTGCAACAGGCCGGCGAACCGGACAGGTCCTTGCTCGAAGACCTCGAAGCGATTGGAGCGGCGATGCGGATGATCGCCGATCACGATATAACGGGTGCGAAATCGATTCTCGAGCGACTCGAAGAAGAGGGTAGTGTGCCGGAACAGTTCCCGAATCCCGAGTTTTACTATATGCTTGGATTCTGCCGAGAAAAGCTAAACGATGCGGCCGGAGCCGTCGCATCCTACAACGATGCCCTGGCTCTCGATCCCGACCATGCCCCGTCGCAACAGGGGATTGAAAGAGTTGCCGGAGGAGGGAATTAAATGTTTAATGATCTGAGCTTTGCCGATTTTCTGTTCATTCTTTTGGTCGGAGGGATCATCTATGGTTTTGTCTCCCTCTCCGGACTGAACAAGAAAAAAAAGAAGTCCGAGCCGGATTCAGAATAGTAATCCCTCTATCCGCTATTTCATGATTTTCCGCCAACGACAATTTATTCTCCTTATTCTACTGCTGGTTGTTGCTATCCCGCGGATCAGTTTTGCTGCGTCCAACGACAACGACAGTTCGGTCCACACCCTGTGGCCGGCTTATGACTACCGTTCGTCTGCGGCGGTTGATTACTCCTCGCTGCACCTGGCGGGGCCGCTGCTCAAATATGAGAGCAAAGGGGATGAGACCGATTATGCGCTGCGGCCGTTGCTTTATCGCAGCCGCGCCGTTGAACGGCAGGCCTCCTTAACCGAAATACTCTTTCCGTTATTACAGGTTAAACGTAGTGAGAACCGGCGATTTTTCTCGGTTTTCGGTTTCGCTGATTTTGAATCGCACCCCGATTCGGATGGCGGCGACGTCGATTTCAGCATCTACCCGCTAGCCTTTTACCGAAAGGCAAAGAACAGACCGACTTCGCTGGCGATCTTCCCGTTCGGTGGCAAGGTTTATGATCGACTCGGTCGCGATGAGCTTACCTATGCATTATGGCCGCTCTATATCTCCACCACGAAGAAGCATACCCATGTTAAAAACTATCTCTGGCCCTTTTTCGCGACCATCCGGGGTGACAGCCCGGAAGAACGTGGGCACAAGATATGGCCTCTGTACGGCACGGCAAAGTATCCCGGTGTCTACCGCAAGTTCTTCCTGCTCTGGCCATTCTGGTTCAGTTACGACGAGCGGATGAACAGCGACGATCCGGTCACCAAGCGCTACTTCTTTCCGTTCTATCTCTACCGTGAATCGCCGAACAAGAGCCAACGCTCCGTACTCTGGCCGTTTTTTTCTTACCTCGATGATCGGGTAAAAATGTATACTGAGTGGAATTATCCCTGGCCTTTCTGGCAAAAGGCCAGGGGCGAGTTCAAGCATGGCTGGAAGTTTTTGCCGTTTCTGTCCGACATGACCACGAACGGCAATCGGACCCGGTGGTTTCTCTGGCCTCTGTTTAAATACGAAAATCAGGATTATGAAACCGTAGCCCGCAATCGGTTCCGCATTCTTTTCTTTCTTTACAGGGACTTGAAGGAGTCCTACATTGAGGAAGAAAAAGAGCGTTATCGACGTGTCCTGTGCTGGCCGCTGTTCGGTTTTGAACGCGAAAAAGGGGTTTCGCACTTTTACGCACTCTCCGTGTTGAAGCCGATCATGCCCGATTCGGAAGGGATCGAACGGAGCTGGTCGCCGCTGTGGCGGGTCTATCAGCGCAAGTGGGATACACAAGGCAACCGCGTGACCAGTGTCCTGTGGAACCTTTACTGGAGCGAGTTCCGCAAGGATGCTTCGATGGGCGAGCTGTTCCCGTTGTTCTCCTGGCGGAAGGATAAGCAAGAGAAATCGTGGTCCATATTGAAAGGGCTTTTCGGCTACGAGGACGACGGAACCCAACGGCGATTGAAAGTTTTCTTCATGCCGATTCCGCTCGGCGCCAGCGCCGATGACACTATGAAACAAGCAGACTGACATGCTGAGAGCGATTGGAAAAAAACTTCTGAATTCGGCCCAGGCGTCCGGGGAGATACTCGCCCTGCTGGTCGAGACCCTCTACTACTGCAAGGATGCGCCGCGCAATCTGCCGACGATCTTTCGCCAGATCTACGATATCGGGGTCGGGACCTTGCCGATTGCATCATTAATGTCGCTCTTTATCGGTATGGTTCTGGCGTTGCAGACTGGATCCCAGCTCGCCAAGTTCGGCACCCAGGAGGCGATCGGCGCCGTGGTCGGTCTCTCCATGGCCAAGGAGTTGGGTCCGGTCATGACCAGCCTGCTGGTTGCAGGTCGGATCGGTTCTTCGATGGCAGCCGAGGTCGGGGCGATGCAGGTTTACGAGGAGATCGATGCCCTGCGCACCCTCGAGATCAACCCGGTCCGCTACCTGGTGATGCCGCGTCTGCTCGCCTGTCTGGTTTCAGTCCCGTTGCTGACTATCTTCGCGGTTATGATCGGTATCGTCGGCGGCAGCGTGGTCAGTGACGTTAACCCGGTAATCAACGTCCCGATGACGGTCTACTTCGACAATCTAAAGAATTCACTTGAAGCAAGTGAAATTCTCAACGGACTGGTCAAGTCGTTCTTCTTCGGCGGAATCATCGCCCAGGTCGGCTGCTATGTCGGCTTCAAGACCAGCGGCGGAGCCCGCGGCATCGGTTACTCGACGACCCGCTCGGTCGTCATGGCCTTCTTGATGATCATGATCGCCGACTACTTCCTGACCCGGTTTATGCTTTGATGTGATTTGAATCGATTATGGCAGATATAAGCGAACAGAATCCCGGTCTTTTAAAGCGGCTCTCCCATGCCTTCACCCGCATGGCGGACGAGCAGCCGGTTTCGATTGCCGATTACGAGGACGCAACCGGTGTCAGTGTGCAGATCGAACAGTTGAATAAATCGTTCAACGGTAATCATGTGCTGAAGGATATCGACCTCGAGATCAAACCGGGCGAGACCTTTTCGATCATCGGCCCTTCTGGGACCGGCAAGAGCGTGCTGCTCAAGCATATCGTAAACCTGATCAAGCCCGACAGCGGACGTGTCTTCATCGACGGAGCCGATATCGGCAAAAGATCGATCACCGACAGCAATCGGTTCAGTTACAGTATGGTCTTCCAGACATCGGCCCTGTTCAACTCGCTGACCGTTGGCGAGAACGTCGGGCTCTGGCTGCGGGAGAAAGAGGTTTTTCCAGAGCGACGCATCCGCCGGATCATCCGCGAAAAGCTGCGCCTGGTCGGCCTCGGCGGCAAGGAGAACCTGCAGACCTCGGAGCTCTCCGGCGGGATGAAGAAGAGGGTGGCGATCGCCCGCTCGCTGGCGATGAACCCCGACCTCATCCTCTACGATGAGCCGACCGCCGAGCTCGACCCGGTTACCACCGATGAACTGGCCCGGGTCATCGACAGTCTGAAGGACATGGTCAACCTGACGACCATCATCGTCAGCCACGACCTCAATTTTGCGCTTTACCTTTCAGATCGGGTGGCGATGATGGATAAAGGAAAGATTATCGAGGTGGGGACACCCGAAGAGATCAAGCAGAGCCAGAATCCGATTATACGAAATTTTATTTATACGACGACGAAGGGATTGAAGGGGGATTAAATGAAGGTGAGTACGGAACAGAAGGTGGGGCTCTTTTTTATCGTCGCCCTGGTTGTCCTCGCGGGCATGATCGAGATGGTCCAGGACTGGCAACCGTTCGAAAAGCAGAACCCTTACCATACCTTCTTTACGTCGGCGGTCGGCCTCAAGGTTGGTGATCCGGTCCGGATGGCCGGGGTCGAGGTCGGCAAGATCAAGTCGATCACCATCGACGGCATGCTTGTCCGGGTCGATTTTATGGTCGACGAAGAGACCGCCATCAGGACAGATTCGACCGCCATGGTCCGCCAGATGAACCTGCTCGGTGGCCAGTTTCTCGGTCTCGACTTCGGGGACCCACAAAGCGAGATTCTGCCACCCGATTCCGAGATCCGTTCAGCCCAGTCGTCCAATATCGACGAGCTGGTGACCAGCCTCGACAAGAACCAGCAGAAGCTGTTCAACAAGATGGACCAGATCGTCGACAAGATCAACAACGGCGACGGCCTGATCGGTCGCCTCGTCAACGACGATGATATCTACGACGATCTCAAGCAGGCGATCTCTTCACTGAGCAAGATCGCCTCAGGCCTCGAAGAACGGGATATTGCCAAAGATCTCGGCGAGACCATGGCCAACCTGAACGAGGTGACCACCCGTCTGAAGAACGGGGAGGGGACGATCGGAAAGCTGCTCACCGATGAGGAGACCTACGAGAATATCCGCTCCGCCCTGGCCGACCTGAGCGAGATCGCCAACAAAGCGAAAAACGGCGAGGGTGCTCTCGGTAAGCTGTTGACCGAGGACAAGCTTTACGATGACTTCAAGGCAGCGATGGAGCATATCCGCAGCATCACTGCCAAGATCGACGGCGGTGAAGGGACGATCGGTAAGTTGGTCAACGATTCCGACCTCTACTTTGATGCCAAGACAACCCTGAATAAGGTCGAAAAAGCGGCTGACGGTATCAACGACTCCGGAGCCATCTCCGCCCTCGGCACCATCTCCGGGACGCTTTTCTGAATTCCGTCCGATTTGCTACCCGCATAGCAGTATTTCAATTAATCAATAGCTGGTAGAGGGTTTGTCGTGTTTGAGTAGACAAACCCTCTGTTTTTATATTTCACCTTCGTTCACATGTGAAATTAATTCCACATTAACGCCATCCTTGAAAGCTAAAGCTTCTAGTTTATCGCAACAATTCCATATAGTTACACGATTCATCTGAAGGTTTTTCTTGGTTGAGCCAAACGATGTCTAACATGTTGATTTGATGCAGTTTTTCATGTATTATGAGAACGTTTTTATCTAATTGTATACAGGAGGCTGTCTTGAAGTTGCGATTCCCTGTCCTAATTCTGTTGTCCGGTATCGTCGTTGCGCTGGTTGCGTGCGGCGATAAATCGTCCCTACGTGAAGATCACCCGATCAAACCGATTCGTGAATACGAGCGGATGATCGTCGGCCGTCTCGATGCCGATTACATCGGGAATACGGCCTGCCTCGAGAAGTGCCACGCCCACGACAAGATCTTCAAGGATTTCAATGAGTCGGTGCACTCATCACAGGTCGATGCCGCCAGCGGTCTGCCGCTGGTCAACTGCGAATCGTGTCACGGTCCGGGCAGCATTGCCGTGCAGAATGTCCGCGAAGATCAGCCGTGTGATTATAAATCTCTGCTCGATATCGAAAACCTGCCGGCGATGGCGCAGTCCCTGATCTGTGTTAAATGTCACTCCGCCGTCTCGACGCCGACCCTGCAGTTCTGGAATGCCAGTACCCACAATCTGAACGAAGTGTCCTGCTTTGATTGTCACGAACTACACAAAGGGCCGCAGCAGAAGGTCAGTCGCGAAGAAACCGCTGATCTTTGTTTTAAATGCCATCAGGAACTTGAGATGGAGTTCAATAACTTTTCACACCATCCGGTGCCGGAAGGGAAGTTGGCTTGTAGTGACTGCCACAACCCACACGGGACGGCCAATGACAAGATGCTTCTCGGGGTAACCGCCAAAGCGACCTGCACCAAGTGCCACATGGAGTACCAGGGGCCATTTGTTTACGAGCATGCCGACGTCACCGAGGATTGTATCAACTGTCACAAGCCGCACGGTTCGCCGAACGAACCGTTACTGCAGGTTGCACAACCGTTCCTCTGCATGCAATGTCATGTTGCGCATACGGAGCATGACCATGCTTTTGATTCAACCACACATAAGCAGGCCTATTTTAATCGCTGTACCGATTGTCATTCGATGATCCACGGTACGGACATCCCGTCGTTCTCGGGACGTGGCGACTTCTTGGCCCGTTAATTTATTGCTACTAATTTAATGATTCTGATTCGACAGGAGAGAACTGTGAAGAAGAGTTTGTTGACGATATTGATGGTTTTCGCCAGTGTGACCCTCGCCAGTGCTGATTTGCCCGATTCCGGCGACTATGACCAGACTTATGCTTCTTTGTCCGCAGGGTACTACTGGGTGGAAACCGATGACAACTCCGGCCGGGCGGCTGAATATAAATACCAGGACGTCAGTGGGACGGCTTCGTTCGATGTCCGCTCCGGCGGTGCCTCCGACTTTCACTACATGGTAGACGGTAACTTCATTAACGAGAACGACTACCTTTTCAGTGGCCATTTTGATAGTGGCAACCTGTTCCGTTTTAATGTCAGAATGGAGAAGTTGTTCCACAACCTCGATCACATCGATTATGATGCGCGTCCGACAGCGGCCGGTGGCAGTACCTCTTCGGTCAATTTTAACGAGCAGAACCCGGGTGACGTCTATTCTCTCAAGGTCGATATGTCCGAGGTGACGGCACGGGTCAAACTGCCCGACATGCCGGCTCATTTCAATATCAGCTACTGGCGTTTTCACAAGGACGGCATGAAGCAGCTCCGTTACGTCAACAAGGATTGTAGCGGTTGTCATCTCGAGAGCAAGTCAAAAGAGATTGATCGCACGACGCACCAGGTAACCGGAGCTGTTGACGCTCACCTTGGGCACTACGACCTGATCCTGAAACACACTTATCGCGAGCTGGTAATCGATGATCCGATCCAGGTCGACGCTTTCGGAAATATTTTCGGCGGGCGACGCACCCCCGGTTCCTACCAGCATGATGCCGAACCGGAGTCCCAGCTCAACGAGAGCACCATCGAACTGCACTCGTCGCTGGCCGGCGGGGTTAACATCGCGGCATCGGGGACTTATGGCAAACGCAAGAACCGCAGCCAGGTGACTGACGTCGCCCCGATCTACGCTGAAACCGAGTATTACAAGGCGGCTGCTGAAATCACCCACACCACGTCGCCGAAGTTCTCCTATAATTTCCGGGCTCGTTATCTTGATATGGACTCGGAAAATACGGCTGACAAGTATCCTAGCCTCGATGTCCGCCGGCCGATCGACCTGCAGCGCGCCTCTTACGAGATCAACACTACCTGCCGGCCCAGCAAGAAGGTCTCCTATGTCGCTAATGTCCAGTTCGAGCAGATCAAGCGCACTGAGACCGGCGACCCGGCCTATTTTCAAAGTGGCGCCGCTTTCATGAACGACCCGGTATGGGAGGTTCCTGAAGAAGAGCTCAAGGTGCGGGCGAAACTCGGTTTCCTTGCCCGACCTTTATCGACAAGTAAGTTCAAGGTCAACGGGAATTACACCTACCAGTATTCCGATGACCCGGCTTACGGCAGCTCTTTTGAAAACAGTCACCAAGTTCTCCTCGCTACGTCTTATTCAGTCAACCCGAAGTGGGGATTCAATATTTCGGCCCGGGGGATCCTGGAAACCAATGACGAAACCCGGCTTTCCTCGTCCGATGACGATTCGATACTGCTGGCAGATGTCGAGCGTGAGCGTCAACTACAGAGCGCCAACTTCGGCACCTGGGTCGTATTGGGGCAGGACGTCACCGCCGGCCTGAATTACGGCTATCACCGCACGGCAATCAAGCAGGATCTGTTTTACCGCGATCATAATGTCGATGTTTTTGTTGCCGGAACCGAGGATGTCGACTATCTGCAGGAGGTTCACACGGTCAGCGGGAACATCTCTTTCGTTCTGGCAAAACGATTGAAAGCCAACCTTGGTGGCTATTATACTCGTTCGATTGGCTTTTATGACCCCGACTTCAATGATCCTGGATTCGTTTCTCCCGCTGATTCGATCGGCTTGAAAGATGCGACCCATTACGATATCGACCAGTATGGGGGCAAAGCGTCAATTGATTACTACATTACTCCTGATTTGGAGTTGACTATGAGCTATACTTATGATGACTATGACGANAGCTGCAATGTAAATGAGGGACACTAGATTGATGAATAAATTTATTTCATATAGCGTTTTAATCCTGCTGCTTGTTTCTATCGGCTTTACCGTGCCCCAACCGGTGCAGGCTGCCGATAAGTTCATGGCGGTAGTGATCACCGGCAACCTTCCCCGGTATCGGGAAGCGCACACCGCCTTTATGCAGATTCTCGAGAAGGGCGGAATGACAGCGGACAAGGTCGAGGTCTTCGTGCAGAAGCCGAACCCCGACCCAATGTCCTGGGCCAACTCAATCCGTAAGGCTGTCGCTGTTGGTGCCGATGTCATCGTGACCTACGGTGCACCGGCATCGCTGGTTGCCCAGAAACAGGCCAAGGGGATCCCGGTCCTGTTTGCCGATGTCGGCGATCCGGTCGGTCTCGGTCTGGTCAAGGGCCTTTCCACCCCGGGTGGTGATGTTACTGGTGTCAGCAGCATGACTCCTATTGATACACTGCTGAAAAACTTTATCTCCGTCTACAAGGCCAATTCGGTCGGTATTATCTATGCCAAGTACGATGCCGAAGGTGAACAGCAGGTAAAAAGCCTGGAACAGGCTGCATCGAAGTACGGTTTTAAAGTGGTCGCCAAGGAAGTAAAGGATTGTCGTGAAGTGATGGCGGCATACGATGGAATCAAAGGCAAGATAGATTCACTCTACCTGCCACACTGTGCTGCTCTGCAACCGGCCAGCGTAACACTGCTCTCGCAGGCGGCTGCCGACAAGAAACCAGCGATCACCCAGAGCCCCGGTTTGATTGACGAAGGTGCCCTGATGGCTCTGACCGCCGATCCGACCGAACAGGGGCAGCTTGTTGGCGTTCATGCGCTGCAGGTACTTAACGGGCAGAAAGCGTTCACTCTGCCGGTCCGGACTCCGAAGAAGGTCTCTTTCGTTATCAACCTGAAAGCTGCAAACAAGCTCGGCATCAAGGTCCCGATCGATGTTCTTGAGAACGCAACCAAGGTCGTTAAGTAATTTATCAACATAACTACTCTAAGGGCGGGTTTCCCCGCCCTTTTTTTGTTTCAAAGTATAAAGCCTGTTTTAACGCAAAGACGCAATGGCGCTAAGGCAATCGAAAAACTAAAAAGTGAAAAAATATTTTGTGGTTAAAATCAAAACCTTTCTGTGTTTTTTTAAGCTTTTGACTTTCACCTACAGACTGATCTTTAGATCTCTTAGCGACCTTGCGCCTTTGCGTTAAACATAGCTTCCATGAACCAGATTTTCTTGGTGTCTTCGTGACTTGGTGGCGAGAAGGTTTTAGACGGTTTAAGAACGATTTTTACTGGAGGACATAGAGCAAGATAGTCAGGGTGATAGCGCTCAACAGGGTTGTGACCAAAATGGCACTTGCCACCAGGTCGGGACGGGAATTGAAACGGATTGAATAGAGCAGGGGGAGTACCGCGGCCGGAGTGCTGGTCTGCAGGACGATCACGTTGCGTGGCAGGCCGTCGATACCGAGCAGTCCGGTCAGCAGCCAGGCGATGATCGGAGCAATCACGAGCCGGAGCAGGGAAGCCAAACCAAGGAAGCGGAACGAGGCCTCGATCCGGGTCCGGGCCAGCTGCATACCGAGGATGACCAGCATCAGCGGAATCGCTCCCTGGCCGAGGAGGTCACACGCTCGCAGCAAGAACGAGGGTGGCTGGATATCGATAGCCTGCAGTCCGAACGCCAGCACCACGGCGTGAAAGATCGGAATCTTCAGCATGTTGATAATCGCATCTTTCAACGCCGTCTTCTCGCCCTGGGCGATGATAATCGCCAGGGTTCCGAGCGGTATGTTGAACAGGACAAAAATCAGCACCGATACCTTCAGTCCGCTATCACCGTAGGCGAAATAGGCCAGAGGCAGGCCGAAATTGCCGATATTCATCATCGAGGTCGCAAGGTAAAATGCCCGGCGACTTTCTCTGCTAATACCACCAACCCGGCAACTGAGACACCCCAGAACCAGCAGAACCACCGTGTAAAGCACCATGAACAGGGTCAAATCCCCGGTCAGTTCAGCCGATACCGGGTGTTTGGTCAGCGCCGAAAATACCAGGGCCGGCGAGAGGATATAAAGGGAGACAGTTGTCAGGGCATGTGAATCGAGCGGGTATTTCTTCTGCAGAAGATAACCGGTAAAAACGATCAGAAATACAGGTAAAACGACGTTGATAAATAGCATGAAAGGCAATTTATCACGCCCTTGATTAATCAGGAACAGATTAATTATTTATCAGCCTGTAAAAGAATTGACAAGTCAATGATTATATTGATTTAATGCCCTTATTCACGAGGCTATTAACCTCTCTTGAAGCTTAATTGTTGATAATTTTTATTCTCAGCAAAGAGTTGTCATGCCACTTGCAATCCTGGAAGCAAAATTAAGTGAATCAGGCATTCTGACCGCTATTCAGTCTGTGTGTGCCGGGGAGACAGAGTGTTATCTTGTTGGTGGTGCCATTCGGGATTGTCTGCTCGGGCGTGAATTGAATGATTTCGATTTTTGTTTTCCTGCAGAGGCTAACTTATATGCCGGGCAGATCGCCGAGCGTCTCGGCGCGACATGGTTTGTTCTCGACGCTGAACGGCAGCATAGCCGCCTGGTTTTCAAATGCGAGGGTGAGAAGCTGACATGTGATTTTGCCCCGTTCAGGGCTCCAAGCCTCGAGAGCGATCTCCGCAAGCGGGACTTTACCATCAACGCGATGGCGATTGCCTGCCACCGCAATGATATTCATTTAATCGATCCAATGCATGGGCAGGATGATCTGAATGCCCGTCAGTTGCGTGTTTGCAGTGAATACTCTTTCCAGGAAGATCCGCTGCGCTGTCTTAAGGTGGTCCGCCATGCCGCTGACCTTGAGTTTAATATTGATCCTGAAACCATGCGTCTTCTGGTCGATTCTGTCTCCCAGATCGACCAGGTTGCAGCCGAAAGAATCCGTACCGAAATTTCCAAGGCCGTCGGTTGTGGTCAGCCACTAAAAGCTTTTGAACTGCTTGGTTTGACAGGCCTTCACCGGGAATTGTTCGGTTCGGTGAGTCCTGAATCATTCGCTGCGGCGCTGGTCATGGTCCGACAGCTCGACACGGTGTTCAAGGCGTTGAAGTCCGGAACATGCGGGCGAATAGTCATGGACTATTTTGGCAAACAATGCGAGGAAAATGTCAGTGTCGGCGTCGCATTAATGCTGGCAGCTTTTTTCCGCGGCTATCGCCCTGTGGCGCTCAAATCGGTACTAACTGCCCTGCGTTTCAGCAAGCGTACAATCGGCCTGATCGACCAGTTAATGTCTCTCGACGCCGAGTGGGCAGAATCTTTGCTTCAGGTTGCGGACAAACTGAGAAGTCGTGCCCGCTGGCTTGACGATACCGGACGGGAGCCGCTTGCCACAGCGATCTTCCTGCCGTTGATAGCGTCCGGCTCCATGCAAGATAATCTTCTTAAATCGGAACTGTTGATCGATTCGTACATAACCTGTGCCGGGCACGGGAAGCTTGCAGAACTTGTTGACGGTAAATGGTTTACAACCGAACTGGGCCTTGATGAAGGGCCTCAAATAGGCCGCCTGCAGGCATTGCTGCACCGGGCTGAGATTTCCGGGGAAGCAACAACACCGGAAGAAGCTCAGCGCTGGTTACTTTACAACAAGAATTCATTTGACAAGGATTTCGGGTAAATCCTATAATCCTGCCACCTTGCGGGAATAACTCAGTGGTAGAGTGTCAGCTTCCCAAGCTGAAGGTCGCGGGTTCGAATCCCGTTTCCCGCTCCATTTACCAACAAAGGGTCAGGCATGAAAGCCTGGCCCTTTTGCGTAAAAACACTGCTTTTCAACGAATTTATTGATGCAATTCGGTATCTCTTTGTATGAGCTTGATTTGGGTTTGACATGGGCATTCGCTTGAGGTAGAAGATGTCAGGAGATGTCCCTTTATCAAGCTTTTTTTAATTTTTGCCAGTAGGGCATGAAAAACGCTTAAATCGGTTACTGATAAACACTTTCATTGAGAAAGGTTGTGCGGAATGTTCGAGATTGTACAAATTGCCCCTCCCGACCCGATTCTTGGTTTAACTGAATTATTCAAGGCTGACCCGAATCCGGACAAAATCAACCTGTCTGTCGGTGTTTATCAGGATGCTACTGGCAAGACCCCGGTATTAAACACGGTAAAGAAAGCGGAAAAGCTTATTCTCGAGCAGGAAAATTCGAAGGGTTACCTGCCGATGACTGGTGAGCCTGCTTACTGTGAACAGGTTCAGGAGTTGCTGTTCGGTGCCGGGCACGAGATTATTGCCGGCAAGCGGGCTGCGACGGCTCAATGCCCCGGCGGTACAGGTGCTTTGCGGGTCGCAGGGGACTATTTGCATACGGTTCATCCCGGGGCCAAAATCTGGTTAAGCAATCCGACCTGGGCTAACCACAATACAATTTTCCAGGCAGCCGGTCTCGTGTGTGAAGCTTATGACTATCGCGATCCGGCCACCAATGGCCTTGATTTCGATGCAATGTGCGCTTCGATCAAGAACATCCCCGCCGGTGACGTCATTCTTCTTCACGGCTGCTGCCACAATCCGACCGGTATCGACCCGACCCCGGAACAATGGGCTATTATCGGAGATATGCTGGAGGCACAGGGTGTGCTGCCGTTGGTTGATTTTGCTTATCAGGGTTTGGCCGATGGAGTCGAAGAGGATCGTGCCGGACTGCTGGAATTGACCAAAAAGGTGAAGCAGATGCTGATCTGCTCCAGTTTTTCAAAGAACTTCGGTCTTTATCGCGAGAGAACCGGTGCCTTGACCGTAGTTGCAGACAGTTCAGAGCAGGCTGCGACCGTCATGAGCCAGGTCAAGCTGCGCATCCGTTACAACTATTCGAATCCGCCCTCGCACGGAGGCCAGATCGTTGCAACCGTCCTTGGTGATAAACAACTCCGGGCCGAGTGGCTCGAGGAAGTGGCCGAGATCCGCAACCGGATCAACGATATGCGGCACCTGTTCGTCAAAACCCTCAAGGAGAAGGGTGTCGAGCAGGATTTCAGTTCGATTATTGAGCAGCGTGGCATGTTCAGTTTCTCGGGTCTGACCAAGGACCAGGTAGATCAGCTGCGTGAGAAGTATTCGATTTATATTGTCGGCTCCGGCCGTATCAATGTTGCCGGCATGACGCCGGACAATATGGACAGGCTCTGCGAAGCGATCAAGTCTGTTCTTTGATATGGTGTCAGGGAGACTTTTGTTCTTCCTTAAATTTTGATTAACGACCCGGCGTCAATGACGCCGGGTTTGTTGTCTGTTGCCGAGACTGTGTTAACATCCTGATAACGGAAGATTGTTCGATGACTGCAGCAAGAAAACATAAATGCCCCCGCTGCAAAACGGAAACCGCCTGGGAGAACAATCCAGACCGACCTTTCTGTTCGGAAAAATGCCGCATGATCGATCTCGGCCACTGGGCCGACGAGGCATACCGCATTCCGACCGAAGAGCAGCCGATGTCCGAGGAGAACCTCATTCCGTTCCAATCCGGAGAATCAGAGGAGTAATTGATGTATCACCTGACTATACATACCCATTTTGCCGCTGCCCACAACCTGATCAACTACCAGGGGGATTGCGAGAACCTGCATGGCCACAACTGGAAGGTCGAGGTGACCGTTGCCGCGAAGGAGCTGGACCAGGCCGGTTTGGCGATCGACTTCAAGATCCTGAAAAAAGAGACCAACAAGGTCCTCGACATGCTCGACCACAAGTATCTGAACGACCTGGAACCGTTCAAGGAGATCAGCCCATCGTCCGAACATATTGCCCGGTTCCTCTTTAACGAGCTGACCGACACCCTGAACAACGACAACGTCAAGGTCGAAAGAGTCAATGTCTGGGAGTCGGACTACGCTTGCGCGAGTTACAGTGAAGGATAAAGGGAAACTCGTCGAGATATTCTCCTCGATCCAGGGGGAGGGGCCGCTGGTCGGGGTCCGCCAAGTTTTCATCCGTTTTTGCGGCTGCAACCTCAATTGCGCCTACTGCGACACCGACCACACCGAAGACGAATTTTGCCTCGTTGAAAAGGCACCGGGAGCACAGAAGTTCGACCAGGTCGCCAACCCGGTTGAACTGAAGACCGTCATCGACCTGTTGCAGGAGTGGAAGTCCGTAGCAACGAACCTGCATCACTCGATCAGCCTGACCGGCGGCGAACCGCTGCACCACGGCAACATTCTAGGGAGATGGCTGCCCGAACTGCGCAAGATCCTGCCGATCTACCTCGAGACCAACGGAACCCAGCCGGGGATACTCTCTCGACTGCTGGACGATATCGACTACATCTCGATGGACATCAAGCTCGAATCGGTCTGCCACTTCCCGACACCCTGGGAACTGCATCGCGACTTCCTGTCGGCTGCGGCAGAAAAACTCTGCTGCATCAAATCTGTTGTCGACAGTTCGACTCCGGCCGATGAGCTCTGTGTCGCGGTCCGCCTGGCGAGCGATATCGCGCCCGAGACCTGTTTCATCATCCAACCCCGTACCGACAAGAGCGGACTTGCCATTACAGCCGGCCGGTTGCTCGAACTGCAGATGGCCGCCGCCACAATTCATCGCGATGTCCGGATTATTGCTCAGACCCACCGGTTTCTCGACCTGTTGTAACCTTATCGTATTATTAGAATATTATCAGAAAGTTGATGTTGACATATAGTGAAATGCCTTGTAGTTTCACGTATGCAATGCTATTTAACTGACTTGTATGGACAATATTTGCCAAATAGATTTCCTGCAGTTGGAAGTCTTTGTAAAATAACGATTTTTTAAAATTTAGTTTTTTTGGTTTGCTTTTTGCTGTCAGAAGCTAGCCGGTAAATTAAATCGTGAAATTGATTTATTGAAATTAGAAGGAGAGGGCTGTACGTATTTAGATATTTTCAACCGAGCTTTGATCTCGGTCTGCTGTGTAAATTGTTTTATTAATTTATCAGGGAACATCAGGAGAGGGGGGAGCTGGCACGTTAACAGCTTCTGCAGAAAGAACTGTATTTAGCCCACCTTTTCTATTCATGGATCAGGTGGTTTTTTTATCTCAAACAGGAGGAAAGAGGAAATGAAAACCAGGTTTAATGTGAAAGTAGTTGTGTTGTTTCTTGTGCTGTTTGTAATGGCCGGGTCGGCCTTTGCTGACCCATACGTAAACTATCCGGGAACCCGGGCCCGTGGTATGGCAGGTGCTTTTACTGCTGTTGCTGATGACGGATCAGCCATGTGGTACAACCCTGCCGGTCTCGCTTTTGAAGGAACCGATGTCATTCTTGAATATTCCGACTCA
>PKTZ01000020.1 GCA_002868925.1 Desulfuromonas sp.
GTCCAGGCCGGGCGGCCGAAAAACGGGACTTGGACCGCTTCGCTCTTGCGGATATGGTGATCGATCAGGACTCCGACACAGCTCCCGTCCGATAGGGTTTTAACGATCTGGCGGGCCCCCTTTTTGGCGTCAATAACCTGGCCGCCGGCGTGTTCCCGCATCCGCACCATGAAATTGTTAAAGTAGGGATTCTTCGCCTTCTTGGCAACGAAGGCGGCCGGGAACCCGAGCTTCGGCAGGAAAAAAGTGCCGACCTCCCAGAATCCGACGTGGGCGGTGGCGAGCAGGACGCCGCGTCCCATCTCCCGGGCCTTCTCCAGGTGTTCCAGCCCCTCAAATGTGAAGTACTTTTCGAGGTCCTCGTCCGAGTTGAACATATCGAGGCGGATCATCTCGGCGGCGCTGATGCCGAGGTGGCGAAAGGTCTTGTCTCCGAGCTGTTCGACCTCGGTTTCCGAGAGCTCCGGGAACGAGTCCCGGATGTTGTCGATGGCACGGCGGTAGCGGCTCGGCAGTAGAACGCGGGTCAGCCGTCCGAGCTGTTCGCCCATCCGGAGCGCTGCGCGGCGGGGCAGGACCCTTAATATGGTGGCAAGCGGGAGAAAAAATGCGTGTTCGATGATGTTCTGGAATGTGCGTCGTCTGGCCATGATTGTATCCACTGAAAAAGATTTCGGATTCTAGCATGTTTACATTCGCAGCGACAATAAAAAGGCGGGCCTTTTCGGGCCCGCCTTTAAGTTGTTGGCAATAACGATCGTCTTGTTACTGACTCGCTTTAAGCGCCTGATCGAGATCGGCGATGATGTCTTCGGCATCCTCGATACCGACCGAAACCCGGACGAAATCAGGGCTGACCCCGGCCGCGATCTGTTCCTCCGTTGAGAGCTGCTGGTGGGTGGTCGTTGCCGGGTGGATGACCAGGGTCTTGGCATCGCCGATGTTGGCAAGGTGGCTCGCCAGTTCGACATTGTCGATGAACCTGGCGCCGGCCGCGGCGCCCCCCTTGATCCCGAAGCCGAGGATCGCGCCCTGGCCGTTCGGCAGGTAGCGCCGTGCTCGCTCGTAGTCGGGGTGACTCTTGAGCCCCGGATAATTGACCCAGGAGACGGCCGGGTGCTGCTCGAGGAACTCGGCAACCTTCTGGGCGTTGCTGCAGTGCCTCGGCATCCGAACGTGCAGGGTCTCGAGCCCTTGCAGGATCTGGAAGGCGTTAAACGGCGAAATACAGGGGCCCATGTCGCGCAGCAGGGTCAACCGCATCTTGAGGATGTAGGCAAGCTCTCCAAGCGCTTCGTGATAAACCAGACCGTGATAGCTCGGGTCGGGAGTGGTGAATTCGGAGAAGCGTCCGCTCGACCAGTCGAACTTGCCGCTGTCGACCACTGCTCCGCCGATACTGGTACCGTGACCGCCGATAAATTTGGTCAGAGAATAGACGGCGATATCGGCCCCGTGTTCGAAGGGCCGGAAGAGCAGGGGGGTGGTTACCGTGTTGTCGACGATGAACGGCAGGTTGTTGTCGTGTGCAACCTTGGCGATCGCTTCGAAGTCGTCGACATTGTTTTTCGGGTTGCCGATCGATTCGGAATAGACGGCGCGGGTGTTCTCGTCGATTGCCCGGGCGATATTTCCCGGATCGGAGGAGTCGACGAATTTTACGTGAATCCCCATGCGGGCCAGGGTGTGGCTGAACAGGTTGTAGGTACCGCCGTAGAGATAGCTGGCCGAGACGATATTGTCGCCCGCCTTGGCCAGGTTGAGGATCGCCAGCGAGACGGCCGCCGATCCGGAGGCGAGGGCGAGCGCGCCGACACCGCCATCGAGTTCGGCCAATCGCTTCTCGAGCACGTCGGTGGTCGGATTCATGATCCGGGTGTAGATATTGCCCATTTCAGCCAGTGAAAAGAGGTTGGCCGCATGCTCCGATGAGTTGAAAGTGTAGGAAGAGGTCTGGTAGATCGGAACGGCGCGGGAGTTTGTTGCCGGATCCGGAACTTGGCCTGCGTGCAGGGCTTTGGTTCCGAGTTTGTAGCTCTTTTCATCTGCCATATCGAGTTCTCCTTCTGGCTATTTATCACTAAATTGACGTGAAATAATCTTATCTGATAATTATCTATACCTTACTTTAATTGTCAAGAAAAAACTCTGCTAGAATTTGATCACATAACAACCGGCGATCAGATTCATCAACGATAGCAGATTGATTACAGAAACAAACAATTTTTTTATTGCATTACGACGACCGGTTCTGATATATAACTGTCTCCTCGCTCTGGTGGTGGAATTGGTAGACACGCTAGGTTCAGGGTCTAGTGTCCGTAGGGACGTGGGAGTTCGACTCTCCCCCAGAGCACCAAAGAATAAGAAGACCGGTCATTTTGGCCGGTCTTTTTTTGTTCATTATGATGGCCACCCTTGTCTGAGACAGATGCTCTCTGAATATTGACCGTGGAATATTCACCTGTTGACAGTATCGTTCCAATTTTCAGTTTATATTGTAATGCCGGCTATTTAGATTTGGCAGGAAGGTTTGATGTGGTAGTATGTCGGAAATTGCATTGATAACTGCCAATTACCATGCGATACGGAATCATTCTCACACTCTTTATAGCTTCTCTACTCCCGGCCGTGGCCCGGAGCAACACTGATCGTTCGATCGATCCGATCCGGATCGGTCTGATCGCCTATACCAAGGATGAGCACCAACGGCGGGTCGGTACACCGGCGCTGAACGCGGCCCATATGGCGGTTGAGGACGTCAATCGGGCCGGCGGGATCCGCCTCGGCGACAAACAGTACCCGGTCGAACTCGTGGTTGAAGGGATCGCGAGCAGTCCGCAGAACGCGATTGCGGCGATGCGCAGGCTGACCAACCTCGAGCAGGTTACCGCCGTTATCGGTGCCAATTACAGCGTCGATGCTATCCCGGCCGGCCACTTTGCAGAAAAGGCCAGGACACCGTTTATCAGCCCGATGTCGACCAATCCCCGGACCACCGAAGGGCGCAACTATGTTTTTCGCATGAGCTTCCTCGATGAGAAGCAGGGCCAGGTGATGGCCGACTTTGCCTTCGAACGGCTCGGCTCACGCCGGGCGGCGCTACTGTATAACCGGCCCGACCCTTACAGCCATGACATCGCCGCCGTTTTTATCGGCTCCTATGTCGGATCGGGCGGCAAGGTCGTCGTAAAAGAAGGTTACGTCGATCTCGATCACGATCTGGAACCGAGCCTCGACCTTATCGAAAAAGCTGCTCCCGATGTGATCTACCTGCCGAACTTTTCAAACGAAGCGCTTCGCCAGGTCCGGGCGATCCGCAAGCGAGGGATCGATGTCCCTCTGCTCGGGGCCGACGGCTGGAGCCCCGGCGAATTTTCGACCTATCCGGAATTCGACAACACCTACATGACAGTTCACTGGTTTGCTGGAGCGGATCGATTCTCGACCCGCTACATGGAACGATACGGGGTCGAACCGGAAGCGGTTTCGGCATTGACCTTCGATGCGTTCAACCTGCTTTTTCAGGCGATAGGTCGGTCCGGTCGTCTCGATCGGGAGACTATCCGCCAACAACTCATCGATATGCCCTCCTTTGACGGGGTTTCCGGTGACGTCGATTTTATCGACAGCGGTGATCCTGATAAAATGGTCAAGATCCTCGGTATTCTGGACGGCAAGGTGCAATCTCTCGGTCATTCGAACGGCGGCGGGGTGGCGCCATGACTTTCTTCGGGAAATCGTTCGTCTCCAGGCTGGTCGCAGGGTTTCTCGTCCTCTCGTTGCTGGCGGTGGCCGCAACCAGTCTCGTCGCATTCTCCGTCGCCCGCAAAATCCTGTACGGGTCGGTTTACGATCGATTGACCGTCGCCGCGACCCTGAAAGAGAACGAACTGGATCGATGGATCGAAGACCAGAAGCAGGAGGTTGTCTATCTTGCCAAGTCTCCTGCGATCAGGGACAACGCGGCAATCCTGATCGGACGTGACGAGAACCATCCTTACTATCAACAAGCCCACATTGCGTTGACGGAGAACTGTAACGCCTTTATCAAGCGTAACCCCTATTTTCGAGAAATCGAAATCATTTCTGCCGAGGGGGTGGTTCTTTATTCGACCCAGATCGAGCATGAAAAAAGCTTCCATAACCATGACACCTTCTTCCTGGAAGGGTTGAAAAATACCTATATCCAGAATGTCTACCCCTCATCGTCCAATTACGAGCCGACCCTGACCGTGGCGACACCGATGACCAACGAATTCGGGATCAAAAACGGGGTGTTGGCGGTGCATTTCAACCTCGAGTGGATGAACCGGCTGATTATTGAAAACATCGGCCTGGGCGAGACCGGGGTGACATACCTGATCGATCAGTATGGCGATTTCGTAACCCAAGTTTATGGCGATGCCGATGATTATCCCGGAGGTGTTCATACCGAAGGGATCGATGCCGCGATCAGCGGTAAGAACGGATTCGGACAATACCTGAACTTCAGGGGGGAACAGGTGCTCGGCGTCTATCGCTGGCTGGAAGAGAGACAGCTGGCCCTACTTTGCGAGATTAGTACGGAGGAAGCCCTGGCCCCGGCCCGCAGTGTCGGAATGACCATCATTTTGTTCGGCTCCTTTATTTCAGTACTGTCGGCGGTCGCAATCTACCTGCTGGCCCGCCAGATTGCCAAGCCGGTTATTTCAATGGCAAAAACCTCTTCACGGATCGCCGATGGCGACCTCGATCTCAACGTCCCGGTCAAGTATGATGATGAAGTCGGCGAGCTGGCCCGTTCTTTCAACCGGATGGTTGAGCAGCTCCGCAATATGTACCTCACTGCGAGCCGGAGCGAGGAAAAGTACCGGTTGCTGGTCGAGAACCAGACCGATATGGTGGTCAAGATCGACCCTGAGATGCGACTCCTCTTCGCAAGCCCGAGCTTCTGCGAAATGTTCGGGGTTGAAGAGAACGAGGTTCTCGGTAAGAAATTTACGCATTTCGATACGGTGCAGGACGAGGAATCACTGGCGGTTTTTGTCAACTCGATGTTGTCGCCACCGTACTCCGATTTCCATGAACACCAGGCCGAGACCGAGTTCGGAATGCGCTGGTTCGCCTGGGTCAGTACTGCCGTTCTCGACGCGGATGGCGGGTTGGCTGAGATCGTTTCGGTCGGGCGGGATGTAACCGACCGCAAAATGGCCGAAGTCGAATTGGAAAAATACCAGAAGAACCTCGAGTCGATTATCGAAGAACGGACGTCGCGGCTACGCGATACCCAGTCGGAACTGCTGCAGAAAGAGCGGCTGGCAGCCCTCGGGCAGCTGGCGGCGACCGTCAGTCATGAAATCCGCAACCCGCTCGGAACAATTCGGAACGCCGTCTATTCGCTCGATGAGGCAATCACCCGCAGCGAGTATGATTATGTCAGCAAGATGACTGAGTTGGCGGAACGGAACATCGATCGTTGCGACCGCATTATCAACGAGATGCTCGATTTTACCCGGAACCGGCAGCTGATCGAGGAGCAGATCGATTTCGATCAGTGGCTTGAAGCGCTGCTGGACGAGCAGACGATACCGGACGATATCCAGTTGCAGCGCGACCTGAAGTGTGGCAGCGTGGTTAATTTCGACACCGAGTTGCTCCGGCGGGTTATTCTCAATATACTGACAAATGCCTTCCAGGCATTCGATGGGAAAGAGAATGACGTCAACCGGGTCACCATGTCGTCCCGTCTCCCGCAGGAGGCGGGTGAGCTTGAGGTGACGATTTCCGATAATGGTTGCGGGATCAGCGAGGAGAACATGGCCAAAATATTCGAGCCATTGTTCAGCACTAAAGGGTTCGGGGTCGGTCTCGGCATGGCTATCGTTAAGAACATTATCGAGGATCATTCGGGGGAACTCCTTGTTGACAGTCTGCCAGGAGATGGGACATCGGTTACGTTCCGGATTCCGGTCAAGGCGAAAGCGGCTTCAGCGGATGAATAAGGTCGGAAAAATACTTCTGATCGAAGACGACCGGGACTTTTCCGAGAGTCTGGCGATCATGATGCGGATGCGCGGTTACGAGCTTGTTACCGTTTGCGGTGCTGAAGAAGCGATGGAGCAGATCGACGGGGAACGTTTCGGCCTGATTATCGTCGACTTCAGGCTGCCCGGGATGTCGGGTGGCGAGTTCCTGGATTGGGCGCACCGTCATTCTCCGGATACGTCGACGGTGCTGATGACCGGTTGCGATCGCAACGCGCCCGAGATCGAATCCGTCAAGGAAAGTGGCGTTGATGAAATTCTTTATAAACCTTTCAAAATTAAACACTTACTTTCAATTGTCGAGAATTCACTGAAATGATATTGGCGCGCATATTTCGATTTATTCAAGGGTGAGTGTATGCAACTGAAGGATGATTTATTGCAATGTCCGATGTTCTCCGGGGTGACCGATGAAGACCTGAAATTCCTGGCCGGAGTCATCCGGCAGAGGGTCTGCGAGAAGGGCGAGCTTCTCTTTTCGGAAGGGGATGCCGCCGCCGGTTTTTACGTGCTGGCCGAGGGACGGGTCAAGGTTTACAAGCTTTCGCCCGATGGCAAGGAGCGGATTCTGCATATCGTCCAGCCCGGCACCTCCTTTGCCGAAGCGGCGATCTTCGGTGACGGTCATTATCCGGCCTATGCCGAACCGCTGCAGAAGTCGCGGTTGCTCTTCTTTCCGAAACGGGAGTTTCTCGACCTGCTGCACAATAAATCACAGATTGCGATCAACATGATCGGCGGTCTCTCCCGGTTCCTGCGGCAATTTGCCACTCAGGTCGAGCAGCTTACCTTCCAGGATGTCCCGGCCCGCCTGGCCAAGTATATCCTGGGCCTCGCCGGTGACGAGAATGACGAAGTGCTCCTGCCGATTCCGAAAGGGGAGCTCGCTTCAAACCTTGGGACGGTCAGTGAGACCCTGTCTCGAACCTTCCGCAAGCTATCGGAGGAGGGGCTGATTTCGGTCAAGGGGAAGCAGATCCGAATCGAGGACCGGGACAGCCTCGAAGATATCGCCGAGAGCACCAAGGAGAGGTAGTCGATTCAATCCGGTTTTGACTTCGGTCAAGGTTTTGTCCGTTTATCCATGTCAGGATAGCCCCGATGAAAAAATACTTTCAAAACAGATTAGTGCTGCTCTCGGCTTTCTTTACTGTGGTGATCGCAGGTTGTGCCGCTGTACCACCTGTTACTGATCTGCCGTCAGATTATCAGCTAAACCAGGTCGGCTCGCTCGGGAAGGGGGACGCGGTAGCCTGGCACCCCGACGGCGAACGTTTCTCCGCCGCTGGCAAGCGTCTCATGGTTGGATCGGTCGATGGTAACCTGGTTACGATCGACGGTGACGATCCGGCTGCTATCGCCTGGTCACCGACCGGGGCGGTTCTGGCGGCATCATTCATTGATGGAACTGAAACAACGGTCCGCCTTTACGATGTCGACACCTGGAACAAAATCGCCGAGATCGCGGTTGAGGGCAGGGCGCGCGATCTCGCCTTTATCGACGATACGGCGCTGCTCATCGCCTCGGTTCTGCTCAAGGAATATTCTTTCGGAGCCAACTATACGGTCCGCCTCTACACCTGGCGCCAGAATGAACCGCTCGCTTACGATACTATTGCCGACACCTCGCCGCTCAAGTCGTTCCTGGAAGCGCTGGGCGATTCGATCTACGACTCGGTCCACCTACAGATATCGCCATTTCGGGACGAGATCCTCTACACCAAGCTATTGTTGACACCGAACGCCGGGCGCAAGGCTCAGCTGGTGGTCCGGCATCTTGCCACTGGCCGCGAGCGGATCGTTGCCGCTTTGCCGGCCACTAGTTCCGGCGGACGCTACTTGGCCAAGGGAGACGCCATCTTCTTCAGTGACGGCGCTTACCAGTCGATCAAGGGGTCGATTTGGGGGACCGAGCCGTACGAAACCTACCTCCCCGGCCTCAGGCTCGAAATCTCGCCGGGAGGGCGTTACAAGCTGATCGATAACGCCTTGCTGAAAGACCGCGAAGAGATATTGAAATTCAAAGTACTCGACAGTGCCGCCTTCAGCCCGGACGGCTCCAAACTGCTGCTGCTTGCCGACGGAACATTGTTCCTGCTTTCGTTTTTTGATGATGCTGTAGTTGATCGTCCGTCCGCGACCCCGAAACTGTTGGAGCTGCGCAGCTGGCGTAGCGAAGGGCTGATCAGTCCGCAGGAATTCCTGCGCTACCAGCGCCAACTGGAGAATAGATGATCATTTTACGACCGCTTCTCATAACGGCGCTATTTCTTTTATCCGTGATCTCGACGGTTGTCGCCGCCGAATCCTGTCTCGACTGTCACCAAGACGAGACGCCGGGAGCGGTGCGGCAATGGCAGGAGTCAGCCCATGCCGTCGATGTCGGTTGCGCCGATTGCCACAAGGGTGATCATGAAGCGATCGTCGCCGGTGAAGCGCCGGTCGTCGCTGCCGTCTGCGGTGAATGTCATCGTGATGAATACAGTCAACACACTGACAGCCGGCACGGCATGGGGCTGCATGCCGGCTGGGGCTGTACCCGCAACATGCCGGACCGTAACAAGGAAGAATGCCGCTTCTGTCACGAAGAGGGGAGCACGCTGCCCCGAACGATCGTCCATTGTGCCCGTTTCCTCAAGCAGAGCAGCGAGATGGGGATGATCGGCTGCAACCGCTGTCACCAGGTCGAAAACAACTGTGCCTCCTGCCACAGCAACCACCTGACCCGTCCGGAGATCGCCGCCGATCCGAAGGTCTGCGCCAAGTGCCACATGGGGCCGGATCACCCGCAGTGGGAGATGTGGGAGACCTCAATGCACGGCACACTCTATTCCTCGGCAGGCCCCGAAGTCGGGCCGAGTTGCCAGCTC
This sequence comes from Desulfuromonas sp., assembly GCA_002868925.1. Classification (GTDB taxonomy): domain Bacteria; phylum Desulfobacterota; class Desulfuromonadia; order Desulfuromonadales; family UBA2294; genus BM707. Next base: position 8,897 of record PKTZ01000020.1, read on the forward strand.
TGTCACATGCCTGATGGCAGCCATGACGTTTCACGCGGCCTGACATCACCGCCGAGCATGAAGCCGTACACGGAAGCCGAACAGGCCGGGCAACGCGATGAGATGATCGAAATCTGTAGCCAGTGCCACGCGGCCGATTTCGCCCGCCGTGATCTGGCTGCTGCCGACGCCGTGCGCAGACAAGGCCTCGCCCTTGTTGCAGAGGCGGAAGAGGTGGTGCGGGATATAAACGACCGCAATCTGCTCGACCCGCCGCCGTAGAAGCGGCCAAAACACCCACTGCAGGGGAATAAACTGGTCACCGACGGCGAGATGCTCTACGAGGACTACTCGCACATCGAGCGGCTGTTCTTCAAGATGAAGAAGTACTCCCTGGCCAAAACAGTCAAGGGCGCCTACCACCAGAACCCGGCCTACACCCACTGGTACGGCAACGCCGAGATGAAGATGGACCTGGTCGATATCAAGGCCGAGGCGAGCCGGTTGAAAAAGATGGCCGCCCCGGTGAAGACGGCAACCACGAGCGATGACAGCAGTTTCGAAGCTAAGCTGAAACTGCTCAAGAAAAAGTTCGATCGCGGAGCATTGAACAAGGAAGAGTACGAACAGGAGAAGAGAGTGCTGATGCAGGGCTACCTCGAGTAGTCCAGCCTGCGCTATAATCGAGTCATGAAGATGGATGCGGCAAACAAGAGTGAACTGACCAAGAAAGAGCTGAAGGACCTGCGCGTGCTGGCCCAGTTTACTTCGGTCTATTGCAAAGCCCATCACGACACGGAGCGGTCGCCGCTCGCCGCCGACACTCAGGGAGTCGCCGAACTGAATGTAAGTAAATACCCGGTCTGCCCGGAGTGCAGCGATTTTCTCTACTACGCGATCAAGCGTCGCCTCTATTGCCCACTCGATCCGAAGCCGACCTGCAAGCACTGCCCGGTACATTGCTACAAGCCCGACTATCGTCAGAAGGTGAAGGAGATCATGCGCTTTTCCGGAAAATACCTGATGTTGCGCGGTCGCCTCGATCTGCTCTGGCACTACTTCTTCTAGAACCCCTTTAAGGATAGTAGTCGTTTGATGGGACTGTCCACATAAGGGGGCTGTCCCTCTGGTTTTGCTGTGTGAACTGCCGCGGCACCAGCCTCTGTAATTATATCGGGACAGCCCCCGTTGGAACCGGGGACAGCCCCGGGTTGGTTTTCTCGGTTAATTGCCTTCATGACAACCGATTTATCACTTTTCTGTATTTTTTGACGCGCGTCAAAGATGTTGTCGGACTGTTTTGATATTCTCTGCTTAACAATTGACGAATTGATCAACCGAAAACGTTTTTTAGATAAAGGAGAAAGACATGATCCGCGACATCGTACTCATCGACGAAGAAAAATGTGACGGCTGCGGCCTCTGCGTACCGGCCTGCGCCGAAGGGGCGATCCAGATCGTCGACGGCAAGGCGAAACTGGCGGCTGATAACCTCTGCGACGGCCTCGGCGCCTGTCTCGGCCATTGTCCGCAGGACGCGATCAAGGTGGTCAAGCGCGAAGCGGATGAGTTCGACGAGGTGGCGGTCGAGCAGCATTTGAAGGAGACCGCACCGGAGAAACTGGAAGAGTTCCATGCCGAGCACGGACACGCACCGACCGGTGGCGGCTGCCCTTCGGCCCAGGTTCAGAACTTCGCCAAGCAGGCCGCTCCCGTTGGCGGTGGTTGCCCGTCGGCGCGGATGATGAATTTCGACAGCAAGCCGCAAACGGATGCTGATGATCAGGCGGGTCAGCGCCCGTCCGAGCTGCGCCAGTGGCCGGTTCAGCTTCACCTGGTACCGCCGACCGCACCGTTCTTCCAGAATGCCGATGTTGTGTTGGCGGCCGATTGCGCGGCGTTTGCCTACGGTGATTTCCATAAGGATATTATCAAGGACAAGGCGTTGGCGATCGCCTGCCCGAAGCTCGACGACACCACACCTTACATCGACAAACTGACGGCGATGATCACCCAGAGCAATATCAAGAGCCTGACCGTCGTGTTGATGGAAGTTCCCTGCTGTGGCGGCCTGCTGGCGATGGCGAAACAGGCGATCGCCAACAGCGGAAAGGATATCCCGCTGGAGACGATCGTCGTCGGTATCCAGGGTGATATCAAGTAGTTCCGAGAAAGCTTGTTCATCGTTTATAAAGGGCCCGGAATATTCCGGGCCTTTTATTTTTTGACAGCACCGATACAGTTGCGTAAATTGAAGTAATTTCAATCCGATGGAGGCTGTCATGTCATATGGAATCACCCGTGACGAGGCGCTCGCCCTGGTTGAGGAGCGGCTCGAATCCCCGAATCTGATCAAACATTGCCTGGCGACCGAGGCGGTGATGCGGGCCTTGGCACTTCGGTTCGATGAGGACCCGGAAAAGTGGGGTTTGGCCGGTCTGCTGCACGATCTTGACGCCGAAACCCAGCCCGACCTGGCAATCCATACTCAGGAGACCGAAGAGATCCTGCGCGAAAAAGGTGTTGATTCCGAGATTATCGAGGCGATCGGCATGCACAACGAGCTGGCGCGCGACCGCAAACGCGCCTCGATTTTCGAGCACGCCCTGGCCGCCGGCGAGACCATCACCGGCCTGATCGTCGCCACCGCCCTGGTTTATCCCGAAAAGAAACTCGCCTCGGTCAAGCCGAAGTCGGTACGCAAGCGGATCAAGGAGAAGGTGTTCGCTGCCGGCGCCAACCGCGATATCATCCGCGAGTGTGAGCTGATCGATATTCCGCTCGACGAGTTCTGCAATCTCTGCCTTGAGGCGATGCAGACGGTTTCCGACGATCTCGGCCTTTGAGGTGGCATGATGCCTGAGATGAATACCATTACAACCGAAACCGAGCTTACGGTCCGCTATGCCGAGACCGACGCCCAGGGGATCGTCCATCACGCCAACTACCTGGTCTGGTTCGAGGAGGGACGCTCCGATTTTCTGCGTCAGCTCGGCCTGAACTACACCGATTTCGAAAAGGCCGGCTTTTATATCGTTGTCGCCGAGGCGACGAGCCGTTACAAGGCGCCCTGTTTCTACGAGGAGAAGTTGACCATCGAGACCACGCTGTCGAACCTGCGCGGCAAGATGTTGAAGTTTTCCTACCGGGTGCTTGATTCAGAAAGGAATATTCGGGCCGAAGGGGAGACCGTGCACGTGGTGATCGGTCGCGACCGCAGGCCGGTCAAGCTGCCGGATAACTTTTATGAGGCATTAAGTGGGAATGATTGAATTGACAACCTTATGGGGAGTTGATATATAGATTTCCACAATTTCGGGCGTTTAGCTCAGCGGGAGAGCACTGCCTTCACACGGCAGGGGTCGACAGTTCGATCCTGTCAACGCCCACCAGTAAATTTAAGGACTTGGCCGGTTTCGGTCAAGTCCTTTTGTTTGACGTGCAATATCGCATCAGGCAGGAGTCTGTTCTTTCCTGTTTCTGATGATCCTCTTCATATCCTCGGCCACGGCCGGATCCATATCTGCCAGGGAATCACTGTCGAGGAGCTTCTCCAATTCATTCAACCGCTCCTGGTTGCGCCAGTTGTGAAGATATTGTGATCTCCTGATGCTCGATTGTCTGTACATGTCGGCCTCCATCAATGTTGCCGATTTGTTTGTTCGCACTCTTTGCAACGGCGATTATTGCTGCCCCGCAGGTTTCCCTTCATCTTCCTCCATACCATCCCGGTCGCGGTCTCTATCCTGATCACGATCCCGGTCCTGATCCGGAGTTTGGTCGTCATGGAGCTCATCCCTGTCACGATCACGGTCTCGATCTCTGTCCTGATCTTGCTCCTGATCGGCGCTTTCCTGTTTCATCTGCTGGTTTTGGTGCTGATAACGCTCCTCGTCCTGCATCTGATGTTCTGAGGCATTTCCATATCCCGACATGCCCATTCCTGATTCACCGGCGGAACCGCTCCCTGAGCCGCCACCCGCGCCGCCTCCGCCTCCACGTGCCGGTGCCTGGGGTGCGAAGATCAGAGCGAGCAACAAGCCGGATAACATCAGTTTTGCGAACCGTTTCATTTTCTCTCTCTCCTGTCTGGTGCATTCATTGAGTGGCAAAGTATTGTAATAAAGATAAAATATCTCTAGATATAGTGTTTGCAAGTGCATTCGGTTGAATTGTATTCGTTTTACAAGTTGTTGATATGTAAACGTTTATTTTCTGCCATTCTTTTGTTCTTTTGGTCGGGAATTTACAGGAGAGACGGGTTGGAAACTAAGGGTAAGGAATCAATCTGTTTTTTCGGTTAAGCCTGCTGACTGAACAATGTGACAGGGCCTCTTTTCGAATTTGAACCTATTATGAGCTATCTGATCGCCGGTGTTATATGGGTCTTTTTCTACCTCGGGCTGGTTCTGGCGCCGTTGCTCGTTTTGTTGGCGCAGCCGGAGCCGGGTGGCAGCGGATTCTGGTGGGATTTTTCCCTGGCCCTCGGTTTCGCGGCAACCACGATGATGGGGGTCACTTTTGCCCTGACCGCGCGCTTCCGGCACGCAACCGAGCCGTTCGGTATCGATATCGTCTATTATATCCACCGCCGGATCTCATTGATCGCAGTCGGTTTTACCACGATCCATGTTGCCCTGGTTATTGTTGAAGACCCGGGTCTGCTTGACCAGCTCGTGTCGACGGAGATGCCGCCATATCTCATGGCTGCAATCGCCTCGCTGCTTTCTCTTTTGCTTTTAATCGCCAGCTCCATCTGGCGCAGCAGATTTCAGATCGAGTATGATCGCTGGCGGCTTTTGCATATCGTTCTTGCCGTTGTCGCACTGTCGTTTTCCGTGGTTCATATCCAGTTGGTCGGCCACTATACCAATGTCCCCTGGAAAAAAACCTTGTGGATTGTCATCCCCGCATCCTGGGTTTTGTTTTTGCTGTATCGCCGCCTGGTTAAGCCGCTATTGATCATGCGCCGACCATTCAAGGTGACGGAGGTCCGGTCCGAACGGGGCAATGCTTGGACCCTCGTCATCGAACCGGATGGGCATGCCGGGATGACGTTCATGCCCGGACAGTTCGTTTGGCTTTCGCTCTGGCATACGCCCTTTGCCCTGCGCGAACATCCCTTTTCAATCGCATCAAGTGCAGAATATCCAGGTAAATTGGAAATGACCGTTAAGGAACTCGGTGACTTTACCCGCAGGATAGGTCAGGTGCGTCTCGGTGAACGGGCTTATCTCGAGGGACCGTACGGGGCGTTTTCGATCGATCGCTGGCCTGCTCCCGGGTACGTTCTCATAGCCGGCGGTATCGGGGTTGCGCCTTTTATGAGCATTCTGCGTACCATGGCCGACCGGGGAGATATGAGGCCGGTGCTGCTCTTTTATGCTTCGAGAGATTGGGAAGGGTTGACCTTCCGGGAAGAGCTCGAGACCCTGAAAGGACGAATGAACCTGGAAACTGTGGTCATCCTCGAACAGTCGCTGGAGAATTGGAACGGTGAGAGCGGTCGGATTTCAATGGAAATCCTTGAGCGCCATTTGCCTAAAGAACGTATTCGCCGCAAATACTTCGTTGATGGACCGGTGCCGATGATGGAATCTGTTGAAAAATCATTGCTCGAACTTGGGCTTTCCGGCAGTGATATCCATGTTGAGCTTTACGATTTTGTTTGAAATGGGCAGAAGAAAGGAGTGATGTCTTATGCGTAGACGTCTTGCCCGGATATTGACTGATAGCAGTGCCTTGATCATCATTATCCTGTCGGTTGTTTTTGCCTGGGTGCAAAACCTGCCGTAAGACTGCTGCACGTTGCCATGTGTTAATTCTTTACAATATTTCACTTTGTTTGCTAATTTATGGCGATGAAGCGTTCCAAATTTCTCATCATCCTGATGACATCGCTGGCGGTCTTCTTCATCGTTTTCCTCTATTACCAGCAGTCACGCCTGTTCGAAGGTTTTGAAGCCAAAACCTACGATTTCCGTTTCCATACCCTGCGTGGTCCGATCCCCGCATCTTCCGATATCGTTATCGTCGCCATCGACGAGAAGAGCGTCGATGAACTCGGCCGCTTCCCCTGGAGTCGTACCTATTTTGCCCAATTCGTCGACAAGGTGACCGCCGCCGGCGTGCGCGGCGTGATGCTCGACGCCTTCTTCCCGGAGACGGAGAGCGAGGTAGCGGACGCTGCCTTTGCCAGAGCGTTGCGGGAATCCGGCAAGGTCTCTCTGGCAGTCGCCTTCGAGTTCGCCGCCGACGGTTCGGTCAGCCAGGTGACGAGAAGTCTGCCGCAGCTGCAACAGGTCTCGCAGTACGAAGCGCACATCAACCTGACCCCGGACGAGGACGGGGTCGTCCGCTGGACGCCGCTGCACCTGCAGGACGAGCAGGGGGGAGACGTCTACTCGCTCGCCGTGAACGGGGCGCGGGTGCTGCTCGGCGAAGAACAAGTCGAGCCGGGGGTCTATGACATATCGATCGGGTCGCGCACGATTCCGACCGATGGCGGCCACTTCGCCCTGATCAACTACGCTGGTCCGCCCGGCATCTACAAGCGGATCCCTTTCGTCGACGTGGTCAAGGATCGGGTCGACCCGGAGGAGCTGCGTGACAAGCTGGTGCTGGTCGGCTCGACCGCGCTCGGTATTTACGATATGCGGGTCACCCCGTTCTCCAATAATTCACCCGGGGTCGAGGTCCACGCCAACATGATCGACAGCATCCTGCGCAACGACTTTATCCAGCGTGGCGGTTTCGAATCGCTGCTCGATCTGATCGCCATAATCGCCCTCGGCATTCTGGCTGCCTTTATCACCCTCAGCCTGCGCCATTCGATCTCGTTTCCGTTGGTCCTGCTACTTTTGCTCGGTCACGGTGTGTTCGCATACAGCATGTTCGTCAAAGGTCACTGGGTGAGCATGGTCTACCCGGAGATGAGTATCCTGCTGGCCTACTGCCTGACCGCTTACCTCCGCTTCTTTTTTCTCGACCGCAAATCGCGGGAAATCCGCGATATCTTTTCCAGTTATGTTTCGGAAAAGCTGGTCGATCGGCTGGTGCAGGACCCTTCTCGGGCCCGGGTCGGTGGTGAAACCCGAGTCATCACGGTGCTGTTCTCCGACATTGCCAACTACACCAGCTATAGTGAAAAACTGCCGGCCGAAGAGGTCGTACGCAACCTCAATCGCTATCTGGCTGCAATGACCGATGTCATCATGGAGCATGACGGCACCCTCGACAAGTTCATGGGAGACGGGATCATGGCTTTCTGGGGCGCGCCGATGCCGCAGGAGGATCATGCCCACCGGGCAATTGATTGTGCTCTGGGAATGATGCAGGCGCTGGAGGAGGTCAACCGGGCGATGGAGGCAGAAGGGGGCGAGTCGCTCTCGATGCGGATCGGAATCCATACCGGAGAGGCGGTCGTCGGCAATATCGGTTCCGAGTCGAAAAAGATGGAGTACACCGCCATCGGTGACACGGTCAATGTCGCCTCCCGGATCGAACAGGCGAACAAACTCTACGGTACCACAGTGATGGTCAGCGAGAGTACAAGGCGCCATGTTGATGGAGCGTATGTTCTTCGCGAGATCGACAACGTGCGGATGAAGGGGAAGTCAGAACCGATGCTGATCCACGAGGTTCTACCGCAGGCAACGGAGCTGCTGCCGGAGTTCGAAAAAGCTGTTGACCTCTATCGAGACAGGGATTTTGAAGCCGCTTTGCAGATTTTTGTCGAATTGGGAGAGCGCTTCGCCGATCCGGTTTCGGCACGCTATGTTTCCAGTTGTCGCGACTATATAGAAAATCCCCCCGCTGACGACTGGGATGGTGCTCATTACTCTCTGCGCCGCTGAATGTTAAGACTGGCCGAAGGGTCCGTTTTTGTGCTATTTTATTTAAATTCGATTATCAATTATCTCCTCGTTTCCCCAAAAACCGGTTATAGGTGTGACAATGAAGAAGATCACTTTATTCTCTCTTCTACTTACCGTCCTTTTCTGCGGCACTATCGCGTCGTCCGCCCGGGCCGCTTTCCAGCAGGTTGATTTTATTGCCAGCATCAAGGTTGAAAAGCCGCTATCACTGGCGGCTGGTCCCGATGGCACGATCTACATGACGACAACCGACGGCCGGGCTCTGGCTGTTTCAGCTGACGGTGAGATCCTTCGCGAGTACGGCCTGCTCGAAAAGGGTGAGAAGCCGATTCTCAAGAAGGCTGCCGGCATCGCTTACGCTGACGGGATCGTCTACGTTACCGACAGCCGTCTTGATAAAGTGGTCCTCTTTTCGGTCGATGGCAAACTGCTCGATGCGTTCGGCAAAAGAGGCCGGGATGCCAAGGAGTTCGACGATCCCACCGCTATCACCGTGCGGGACAGCATTATCTACGTGGTTGATTCCGGTAACGATCGGGTGCAGCTGTTCGGTCGCAATGGCGTTTATATCGGAGCGATCGGACAGGCGGTTGCTGAGACGGAACAGCTCAATGACCCGGTCGACTTGGCGGTCGATGAAGGGGGGCGTCTCTACGTCGTTGATCAATCCGATTCAAGGGTTAAAATTTACAACCAGGATGGATCCTATGCCGGCCAGTACAGCGAGCCAGAGAGACCGTCTTCGATAACCATCGCCCGAGACAGCGTCTTTGTCGCCGATGATTACCACCATACGGTGACCCGCATCTTTTTCGATAACCGTCCCGCCGAGAGCTTCGGCGTCAAGGGAGAGGCGCGGGCCCAGTTCAAGGGGATCAGCGGTCTTTTCGTCAACGGTCTCGGTCATCTCTTCGTGGCCGACCGGAAAAACGACAACATTCAATCCTTCGCGATGGAGGTCGAGGAGGGTTCTGGTTTGACCGAGCCGACGCCGATCCCGACCTGGGTCGAGTGGATGGAGACGGTCGAACTTAGCGCGAGCGGCCTGTTCTGGGATGAAACCGGCAAACGTCTGCTGGTCGTCGATGATAAATCGAAGAGCCTGACCATTGTTGTCGATGGTCAGCCGGCAGGAGTGATTACCGTGCCGAACTGGAAGCCGCTCGCAGCTGCTGTCGACAGTGAAGGAGCGATCTGGACCGTCGATCGTGGTAAGAACAGACTGCTCAAGCTGGGCGCAGACGGCTCGATTCTGCTCGAAATCGGCAAATATGGGAGTCGCGAGGGTTACTTCTCCTCTCCGAGCGACCTCGCCATCACCCCAGACGGGTTGATTTACGTCGCCGATAAAGGGAACCACCGGGTACAGGCCTTTAATTCCGACGGCGTCTTCCTTTCCGCTTTCGGTTCCGACGGCAGTCAGGCTCTGCTGAAGAGTCCATCGGCGCTGCAGATCGATCCGGTGGGCAACCTGTTTGTCCTCGATGAGAGCAGCGACAAGGTCGTCATGTTCGCTCCGGACGGCGAGCCGATCCGGGAGATCGGCGGGGCTGAGGGTGAGCCCGGTTATCTCAAAGAACCGGTCGCGATAACCCTGGTAGCGGATGAGCTGATGGTCCTCGATGAGGGGCAGGATTGCATTAAGGTTTTTGATGTGGATGGTTCATTCCGCCGTGTTTTTGGCTCCGGCGGCGAAGGCCGCGGCGATTTTAGTAAACCGGTGGCCATGGCCCGGATCAGCGAGACCGAGTTGCTCGTTGCCGATGCCGAGAACGGCCTGGTACACAAATTTAAAACGCACAACACGCCGAAGCCGGTCGCCGATGTCGAAGTCAAAGCCGGGATGCGCAAGGTCAAGATCGAATGGTCTGCCAGCGGGGCGGCCGATGTCGAGGGGTATGCGATCTACCGCTCACAGGATGCGGCCGGACCTTACCAAATGGTGGCAACAACCAACCTGAACAGCTATGCCGATGCCGACGTCGAGCCGGGAGAGACCTATTTCTACCGGGTTGGCGTGCAGACCCGAAACGGCCAGGAAAGCCCTCTTACCACAGCGCAAAGAGCCCGGCCCGAGAAGGGGCGGGCAGCCAAGATCGGAGAGGTCAGCGCCGATCCAATGGAATGGTCGGTAACCCTCTCCTGGCCACAGAAAAAGCAGCAACCTTTCCTCGATCATTATAATGTTTACCAGCAAGTGGTCGAAGGTGAGTTCGAGAAGATCGGTGATACGAAAGAGACTGATTTTGTCGCTGCCGGGCTCGACCCGTCGACCGATTATGTTTTCCGGGTAACGGCTGTCAGTATCGACGATGTCGAAACCACGCCGGTCGAGGTGTCGACGACGACCTTGGTGGCAACGCGGCCACCGATCGAAATCGTCGAATTCGGTATCGACGATATTTTCTCCAATACCTACAAGATCTACGAGGATGAGGGGATCGGTTTTATGCGGATCGCCAACAATACCGGGGCCAAAATCTCGAGCCTGAAGGTGTCGTTTGCGATCAAGGAGTTCATGGACTACCCGTCCGAGGTCGAAATCAAGGATCTCGGCCCCCGCTCGACCAAGGATGTCGTGCTCAAGGCGGTATTCAACAACAAGATTCTCGATGTGACCGAGGATACGCCGGTCCAGACCTCTATCGGGCTCTCCTATTATGAGAATGGCGAATTGCAGAGCTATTCGCGCAACCACGCGATCAATATCTTCGAGAAACACCGGATGATGTGGGACGTGCGGGAGCGGTTCGCGACCTTCGTTACCCCGAAGGACGAGGTCGTGCTCGAATTCGTCCGTTCGGTCATTACCCAGTACCCCGAGGTCAACGACCCGATCCTGTTTGCGGCAGCTCTCTATGATGCCCTCGGCGTGGTCGGGCTCAAGTATATCCAGGACCCTTCCAATCCGTACCAGATGACCTCGGAGGATACCGACACCATTGATTACATCCAATATCCGCGCGAGACGCTGAATCGACGCTCAGGCGACTGTGATGACCTGGTGGCGCTCTTCGGTGCCATGCTCGAGAGCCTCGGCATCCGGACCAAGGTGATCGAGGTGCCTGGGCATATGTTCATGATGTTCGCCACCGAGTTTACCCCGGAGGATCGTCCGGTTGCGGTTGCCGACCTGTTCATTGAACATGAGGACGTACTCTGGGTACCGGTCGAAGTGACCCTGGTCGGTTCCTCATTTCTCAAGGCCTGGGAGAAGGGGAGTTCCAATCATGCCGAGTGGGTCGGGCGCAACCTCGACCTGATGGATATCCGTACGGCATGGGAGACTTACAAGCCGGGAAGTTTGGTGAAGTCGGACTGGCGGCCGAAGGAAGTTCTGCGTAGCGATATTGAAACGAGCTTTGACGAGTTCAAAATGCTGAAGAAGATCCGGATGAGCTGCATTACCAAGAATTATGTTGACCGGGCCCGGCGTGAACCGGACAATTTCGATCCGTACCTGCAACTCGGTATCATTTATGCTGAAGAGGGGGAGCCGGAGGAGGCGTTGAAGCTTTTCGAAAAGGCGCGCGAGCTGGATCCGGAAAACCCGGCAATTTACAATAATCTTGGTAATATCTATTACCTACAAGATAAATATACGGAGGCGGTTGAAGCCTATGCTGCTGCCGTTGAAAATGATCCGGCTGATCCGTATGTCCTGGTCAACCTGGCCCGGGCCAACCTGAAGAACGATCAACGGGAGCAGGCTTCGCAGAATTTCTCGCGGGCGATCGAGCTGTCTCCGGAGATTGCGGCCAAGTACCGGAGCATGGCCCTTGAATTGATGAGTCCACTCTAAAAGAATGCGGGGAGTTGCAAAAGGAGATCTGTTATGGGGAGATTATTAACGATTATTCTGCTGGTTCTGGGACTGGCACTGCCGGCGCTGGCTGATGAGAGCAAGTCCGAAGAAAGTTTTTGGGATGTTCTGCGCAGCAAGATCGAGAAAGTGACGCCGACCAAGAAGGCGAAGGTGACGACCGCGGTCGGGGGCGTACGTGGGTCGTTGACCGAGAGCGAGAGCGAGCTCTACTGGAAGGGGAAGGAGGAGAGGCTTGAAATCCCTGAGGAGGAGCTGGAACTGTTCAACGGTGCGATGACGGCGGCGACGATCGGCGACCGGGATGTTGCGATCGACCTGTTCGAATCGTTTGTCAGTGAGTACCCGGAAAGCGCGCTGCATGAGGATTCGCTACTCGCCCTGAAGTTTCTGCGGGTCAACCCGGCCGAGGCGCCGGTGGTGGAAGAGAAGACTGAGCCGGCCGAGACATCGGAGCCGCAGGGGACGGCCGAGCCGCAGCAGGACGTTGCTGAACCACAGCAGGACGTTGCTGAACCACAGCAGGACGTTGCTGAACCACAGCAGGACGTTGCTGAACCACAGCAGGAGGCGACCAGTTCCGTCTGATTCGCTACTGTAAAGAATGATAAAAGCCCACCTCGATCCGGGGTGGGCTTTTCTTTTGGAATCAGGATGTTAAGGCCTGATTTGAATAATCTACCTTAAATGGCGTTTTCGGCGAGGTAGTGTTTGATCTGTTCGAGGTCGGCATCGAGAACTTCACAGCGGCGGTCACGTTTGTCGATCCCCTGCAGCGATGCCGGGTAGGTCGGCGGTTCACCAATCGCCTTTTCGACCGCCTCCCCGAACTTGGCCGGATGCGCGGTAGCGAGGCAGATGACCGGGCACTCACCGCCGGCGAGCTCCTGTCCGGCCCGGACGCCGACCGCAGTGTGCGGGTCGAGCACGTAACCGCTCTTTTTGAAGAAGTCTCTGATGGTAGCGATCGTTTGCTCGCTGTCGACCGACGTCGACATGAAGTCTTCCGCCACCCGCTTGATTTCCTCTTCGGTGAAGGCGAGCTTGTTTCCCTCGGCGAAGGTCTGCATGGCAGCGCGCACCTTGTCGCTGTCTCCCCGGTAGAGGTAGAAGAGGTAGCGCTCGAAGTTGCTCGCTTTCTGGATATCCATCGACGGGGAGAGGGAAGGGTGGACCGCACCGATCGAGTAGTCGCCGTTACGGATAAAACGGGTCAGGATGTTGTTCTCGTTGGTGGCGAGGATCAGTTTCTTGATCGGCAGCCCCATCCGCATGGCGATGTAGCCGGCGAAAATATCGCCGAAATTTCCAGTCGGGACCGAAAAGTAGACTTCCTTGCAGCCGGTCGCCTTGCGAACCTGGCCCCAGGCGTAGAAATAGTAAACAATTTGCGCCAGCACCCGGGCCCAGTTGATCGAGTTGACAGCGCCGAGGGCGTAGCGGCTCTTGAATGCCAGGTCGCCGAAGGTCTCCTTGACGATATGCTGGCCGTCGTCGAAGGTTCCACGGATGGCGATATTGAAGACGTTCGGGTCGGTCACCGTCGTCATCTGCAGTTCCTGGATCGGCGAGACCTTCTTATGTGGATGCATGATGAAGATGTTGATGTTTTTCTTGCCGCGCACGCCGTAGATGGCGGCGCTGCCGGTATCGCCGCTGGTGGCCCCGAGAATGTTCATCTTTTCGCCCCGTTCGGCCAGCAGGTATTCGAAAAGGTTGCCGAGAAGCTGCAGGGCAACATCCTTGAAGGCGAGGGTCGGGCCGTGAAAGAGCTCGAGGATATAGACCCCGTCCTGATGCACCACCGGGGTGACGTCAGGGTGGGTGAAACTGGCGTAGGAACGGTCGATCAGCTCCATCAGGTCGGCCGCCGGGATGTCGGTGGCATAGCGGGAGATAATCTGGAAGGCGAGCTCGGGGTAATCGTATTTTGCCAGGGCATCGAGGTCGCCTTCGGTCAGGGTCGGGATTTCCTCCGGCAGGAGGAGCCCGCCGTCATCGGCCAGGCCCATCATTACCGCTTCCTTGAACGGGATATTCTGCACACCGCCGCGGGTACTGATATAGTTCATGTCTGTTTCTCCAGGCTGAAAAATCGGCTTATGATAGCAGGAAGAGGTAGTAAGGTGAAGAGGGAAAAGGTCGCTTTAACCGATGGCACAAACAAAAAGGGAGCGGCATTTGCCGCTCCCTTCGGTTGTTGGATCGTTGCTTGATCAGGCTGAGGCTTCCTGGGCGTCGACCACGGCAACAGCGGCCATGTTGACAATGTCGGCAACATCGTCGCCGCGCTGCAGAACGTGAACCGGTTTCTTGGTCCCCATCAGGATCGGGCCGATCTGCTCGGCGCCGCCGAGCTTGTGCAGAAGCTTGTAGGCGATATTGCCCGACTGCAGGTCAGGGAAGATAAAGACGTTGGCGTTCCCCTTGAGTTTGGAGAAGGAGTATTGCTGCTCGATCAGCTCCGGATCAAGGGCGACGTTGGCCTGGATTTCACCATCGACGATCAGCTCTGGCGACCACTCTTTGACCAGTTTCGTCGCCTTGGCGACCTTGTTGGTCAGCGGGTGCTGGGCGCTGCCGAAGTTGGAGAAGGAGAGCATGGCGACACGCGGCTCGATCTCGAAATACTTGGCCCGTTCGGCGGTCAGGATCGCTGTTTCGGCCAGCTCCTCGGCGGTCGGCTCGATCGTGACCGTAGTATCGGCGAAGAAAACCGCCTCTTTTTTGGTGACCATCATGTAGAGACCGTGAACCCTCGAAAGGTCGTCCTGCTTGCCGATGATCTCCAGTGCCGGGCGGATCGTCTCAGGGTAGTGATGGCTGATGCCGGAGAGGAGGGTGTCGGCGTCTCCCTGCTCAACCATCATCGCGCCGAAGTAGTTGCGGTTTTTCTTGATCAACCGCTTCGCTTCGGCCTTGGTCACCCCTTTACGCTGACGCAGGGCGAAGAGCTCGTCGATGTAGTCGTTGCGCTTATCGCTTTTCTCTGGGTCGACAATCTCGGCACCGTCAAGGTCGAGGCCGAGCTCCATGATCTTGGCTTCGATCTCTTCCTTGTTGCCGAGCAGGATCGGCTTGGCAACCCCTTCGTCGAGCAGGATCTGGGATGCACGCAGAACCTTTTCTTCGTCCCCTTCCGGGAAAACCACCCGCTTGGGACAGCTCTTGGCCTTGTTGATCAGGGTCCGCATAACCGACTTGGAGCGGCCTTGTAACGCCTCGAGACGTTCTTTGTATTTGTCCATGTCTTCGATCGGACGGCGGGCAACTCCTGAATCCATAGCTGCCTGGGCGACCGCCGGGGCGACATGTAGCAGTACGCGCGGGTCGAACGGTTTCGGAATCAGGTACTCACGGCCGAATTTGATGACGTCGCCGCCGTAAGCACGGCGAACCGAGTCGGGGACATCCTCTTTGGCCAGTTCGGCCAAGGCGCGGACCGCTGCCAGTTTCATCTCGTCGTTGATGGCGCTGGCGTGGGTGTCGAGGGCTCCGCGGAAGAGGAACGGGAAGCAGAGGACGTTGTTGACCTGGTTGTTGTAGTCGGAGCGGCCGGTGCCGATGATGACATCGTCGCGAACCGCTTTCGCTTCCGGCGGAGTGATTTCCGGGTCGGGATTGGCCATGGCGAAGACGATCGGATCCTTGGCCATGGTTTTGAGCATCTCCGGACTGAGGGCACCTTTGGCGGAAACGCCGAAGAAGATGTCGGCATCGACCATGGCATCCTCGAGGGTGCGGGCGTCAGTTTCAGCGGCCAGACGTTCCTTGTAGTCGTTCATTCCTTCGGCACGCCCTTTATAAATGACGCCTTTGGTGTCGCAGAGTATGACGTTGTTCTTGTTTATTCCCATAGTGATGGCGAGGTTGGCGCAGGCGATGCCGGCGGCGCCGGCACCGTTGACGACGATCTTGGCGTCCTCTACTTTTTTGCCGATAATTTCGAGGGCGTTAAGCATTCCGGCTGCCGATATGATGGCGGTACCGTGCTGATCGTCGTGGAAGACCGGAATATTCATGATCTTCTGCAGCTCTTCCTCGATATAGAAGCACTCGGGGCCCTTGATGTCCTCGAGGTTGATGCCGCCGAAGGTCGGCTCCAGCAATTTGACGGTCCGGATCAGCTCATCCGAATCCTTGGTGTCGAGTTCGATATCAAAGACGTCGACGTCGGCGAAGCTCTTGAACAGAACCCCTTTGCCCTCCATGACCGGCTTGCCGGCAAGGGCGCCGATGTCGCCGAGGCCGAGAACGGCGGTACCGTTGGAAACGACCGCGACCAGGTTCCCCTTGGCGGTATATTCATAAGCGTCGTTCGGATTCTTCTCGATGTCGAGGCAGGGCTCAGCGACGCCCGGGCTGTAGGCGAGGGAGAGGTCGCGGCTGGTGGCGCACGGCTTGGTGGTGATGACCTCGATTTTTCCTTTACGACCTGTACTGTGATAATCTAGTGCTTCTTGACGTTTGTTGGACATTGAAATGATCCTCCGTTGGATGTTCAGTCCTTTGCTGTTTTGTTCTTAATTCTTTGGCGTGTTGAAAACAGTATTTTAAGTCAGGCGAAAAAAATTTACTAAAATTAAAATGTGAAAATAGCGACTGCACTCTGTACTGTCAAGTATATTGTGCGTAAACAGTCTGTTTGCTCGAAATAGAATGTTATTTTACCAGCAATGGTAATGCCAACCAGAATCAATTATACCAGTCGCTTTCAGGTTGGCGAATTCTAGGCGTCATTTTTAAGGTTACCGCCGCATAATGCGTCGATTCATCGGCTAATTTTGGCCTTTTTGTCGGGAAGTGGCCTGTTTTCGGGGTAGTAACCATCAAATATACCTGTATTTGCAATAATTTGCAGAATCTGAACCAATTTTTGCTTATAATGTAGATCATGAAGATCGGTGTTATTTCAGATACGCATATCGGCAACCTGAGCGAGGGGGTCGAACTGTTGGAACTGCTCGACCGAGAACTGTTCCACGATGCCGAGGCAATCCTTCATGCTGGTGATGTCGTCCATCCAGACCTGCTCGACTGTTTTGCCGACCGCCCCATCATCGGGGTTCGAGGCAATTGCGACCAGGCAAGCACCGGTCTACCACAGCAGCGGGTCTGTGAATTTGCCGATTTTCGGATCGGGCTTATCCACGGATGGGGCCGACCGACCGGGTTTTTCGATAACATCGTATCTGCCTTCGACGGTTATCGGCTCGATGTCTTGGTCTTCGGCCACACCCATTTCCCGCTCTGCCGTCGGCAGGGTGAACTGCTGCTTTTCAATCCGGGAAGTGCGATCGATCGACGCGAAGCCCCTTATCATACTGTCGGTATTTTGCATCTCGATAAAGAGGTGCGGGGTGAGATCGTCAATATCGATCGATATCTGAACGTGATGCCCGAACAGTACGGAGGCTGTGCATGAAACCGCTCTGGGCTCCCTGGCGCATGGATTACATTCTCGATAAAGATCGTGATCCTGATGCCTGTGTTTTTTGTGTTGGTGACGATCCGGTCGATGATCCAGCCCGCCTGATTTTACACCGGGCGCAATCAGGGTTTGTCGTAATGAACCGTTATCCGTACAATAACGGGCATCTGCTGGTTGCGCCGTACCGTCATGTTGCTGATATCTGCCAGTTGTCGGCGGAAGAAAGCGGCGAACTGTTCGGCCTGATCTGTCTCTGCCGCGATGTACTGCAGGAGACGATGCAACCACAGGGGATGAACATCGGACTAAATCTCGGCGCCGCCGCCGGGGCCGGTATTGCCGATCATCTGCACTGGCATCTGGTTCCGCGTTGGCAGGGCGACACCAATTTTATGCCGGTTCTGGCCGAGAACCGGGTTATCCCTCAGCATCTCGAGGAGACTTATCAATCGTTACAGGTAGCTTTTGCAAGGAGAGAGGAATGATTCTGATCTGGCGTTTTCTGCTGCTGGTTCTCGTTGTCCTGCTGTTGATTTTCTGCATGTCAAATCTCGATGCGGTGATGGTCAAGTTCCTTACCTGGCAAAGTCCGGAGATGCCGCTCTTCCTGGTGCTCCTCTTTGTTTTTTTCTTCGGTTTTTTTCTCGCCCTTTTCTGGCAGGCGGTCCGGAGCGCGACCCGCAAAAAGCCGGACGTCGGAATATCGAAGCCGGCGCCGGCGCAAAAGGTTGAAAAACCGAAAAAAGAGAAACGCTGGGGCCGAAAGAAGATGGTGGAGACACCGGAATCGTCGGTCGATGCACCGCAACCGGAAACCGAAGAGCAGTCGGTCAAAAAGAGCGATTCGATGACGGAGCCAGAAGAAAAGACCGCCGGTTCGAATACCACTGATGAGAAAGACGAACCCGTTATAAACGAGGGTGATAAATAGAATAACTGCTGTGTGGCGCTTGTCGCCCATGATGTCGATTTATCGTTTCTGATGTTTCTGTTGGAGGGTTTTACCGATGCTTGAACTATTTGAGAAGGGTGGGGTCCTGATGTACCCCATCCTGTTTTGCTCCATTCTCGCCCTTGCGATCTTTCTAGAACGGATCTGGTTCTACTCCCGCTTTATAAAGGGGCACGACGAGTTGATCTCAGAGGTCGACCCGTTAATCGCCGAAGAGAAGTTCGATCAGGCTTCTGTTGCCTGTCAACGCTTCGGTAATCCACTCTCCCGTATTTATGCCACCGCTATCCGCCTGGCCGGCCGTTCCCGGGCCCAGATCAAGGCGGTGGTCGAGGAGGCCGGTTCGCGTGAAGTCGCTCCGCTGGAGCGTTACCTCGGTCTCCTCGGGACCATAGCCACCATTACACCGCTGCTCGGACTGCTTGGTACCGTTCTCGGCATGATCCGCGCGTTTACCATCATCTCGGCCGAAGGGGTCGGCACGCCGGCAACCCTCGGGGGCGGCATTTCCGAGGCGTTGATCACCACCGCCGCCGGCCTGACGGTCGCGATCCCGACCATCCTGCTGCATAAATATCTGACCGGCCGGGTCGATCGGATGGCTCTCGATCTTGAAGTGAAATCGTTGCGGGTCGTCGATCGATTGGGGAAGTAGGGGATGTTCCGACGTAAGAAAAGAGAGGAACTCCGGGTCGAACTGACGCCGATGATTGACGTCGTTTTCCTGCTGCTGATCTTTTTCATGATCTCGACGACTTTTATCGAAACGCCCGGCCTCTCGATCAAGTTGCCGGAGTCGAGCACCAGTATCGCCGACCGGGAGCCGGATGAGGTCAAGATCTACTTGTCGAAGGAAGGAGAGATCTTCCTGCAGGAAGAAAAGATCAACATCGCCGCACTGCGGGCCCATCTGAAAACATTTGGCGAGCGCAGCCGGAGCATGACCTTCTTGCTGCTTGCCGACGAGGAGGCCCGTCATGGTCAGGTCGTTCAGCTGATGGATACGGCCAAGGAGAGTGGCTTCGGCAAGTTGGCGATCGCAACCGAAGCGAAGCCGGGAGGGGTGAAGCAAAATTAGTATATCCGTGTCCGACTGAGTTGTAATACATCTTTGGAGGAGATAATGAGTAAAACCATAGCGATATTGACCGGCGGCGGTGACTGCCCGGGGTTGAACGCCGTGATCCGAGGGGTAGTGCGGGCGGCAAGTCGTCGTGATTGGCGGGTGCTCGGTATTCGTGACGGTTTCGATGGTCTGGTCGGTGAGCCGCGTTGGATCGAACTCGACAAGAAGGCGGTAAGTGGCATCCTGCAGAGGGGAGGAACCATCCTCGGCACCTCGAACCGGGGGAACCCATTCTCCTACCCGGTCGAACAGGATGGTAAGACGGAACTGCGAGATGTTTCGCAGACGGTGGTCGATAATTTCCGGAAAATCGGGGCCGATGCCCTGATTGCGGTCGGCGGCGACGGGACCCTCAAGATCGCCCGCCAACTCGGGCGGCTTGGTATCCCGGTGGTCGGTGTGCCGAAGACCATCGACAACGACCTGAAGGGGACCGATGTTACCTTCGGTTACAATACCGCGGTCGGGATCGTGACTGAGGCGCTCGACCGGCTACATTCGACCGCCGAAAGCCATCACCGGGTGATGGTGGTCGAGGTCATGGGACGCGACGCCGGCTGGATCGCTCTCGAATCGGGTATCGCCGGCTCGGCCGATGTCATCCTGATCCCGGAAATTCCCTATCGGATCGACAAGGTATGTGCGGCTATTCGCCGCCGGAGCGAGTCGGGACATCTCTTTTCGATCGTCGTCGTTGCCGAAGGCGCGACCTCGGCCAGCGGTGACAAGGTCGTCCAGCTCACGGCCGACCAAAACCTCGGGGTCGAGCGGCTCGGAGGAGTCGGCCATCAAGTCGCACGTGAGATCGAAACCTGCCTCGATCTCGATATGGAGCTTAGGACCGTCGTTCTCGGGCATGTGCAACGCGGTGGAACACCGTCTCCCTTTGATCGCATCCTGAGCAGCCGTTTCGGTGTCAAGGCGGTTCAGTTGATCGAACAGGGCGGCTTCGGCAAGATGGTTGCACTGCACGGGCGAAAGATCGCTTTTGTCGATATCAATGACGCGGTCGGTCAGCTTAACCTGATCGACCCGGAAGGGGAATTGGTCGAGGCGGCGGAGGAGCTCGGAATCATGGTCGGCCGTTGAAAATTCTTGACGATTTTGCTGTCAGAAACTAAAGTGGCATTAATTTAATTATATTATGTTATTAAATAGTTATCCTGCATTGGGGATGCGGCCAAACAGGAACCCGACATGAAGAAGTTATCTCTTGAATCCCTGAATAAGCGCTGGATGTTCACCCTGATCGGGTTCGCCCTCGGTATCTTTGCGCCGATCGGCTGGATCATGCTGAGACTCATCCTTTTTTCCGACCCGGAAAAAGGGCTCATTGACCAGATTCTGGCTGATATCTTCCATAGTAATGATTCGATTGCGCTCTACCTGTACATGGGGGTCGGTACCGCCGTTGTTCTCGCCTTTGCCGGGTCGATGCTCGGGCAGTTTATCCTGCAGATGCATGATCGCGCTGAAAAGCTCGACCGTCTCAACTTCGAGATAGCCGTGCAGAAAGAGAAGTTCGAACAGCGTTTCCAGTCTCTTAACCAGAATATTAAGAATTTTCATACCATTAACGCCCACCTGCAGAAATCTCTCGACCTGATGGAAATTCTGCATCTCTCGGTTGACGGTCTGCACGAGGTGCTCGGCTATGACCGCGTCAACGTGGTCATGGTCAATCGGGACAAGAACTGTTTCGAGGTGACCGCAAGCAAGGGCGTGCTCGGTGATACCCCGATTGGGACAACCCTGCCGTATAACGATGATGCAGGTATCATTTTCAAAGCAGCCCAGGAAAACCGGGTTTTCAATGTCGAAGATATGGCGCGGATGCCGGCCGAGTTTTTCGTGAAGTCGCCCTACGACAAGATCGAGGCCTTCCGGGCCAAGAGTTTCATCCTCTGCCCGATTTCGGTGCGGGGTGAGGTGGTCGGCCTGATCGAGGTCGATAACAAGCTGAGCCGTCGGCCGCTCTCCGATACCGATGTTGACACGATCCGTCTGTTTGCCGTTCAGGTCGCGGCCTCAATTATCAAGATCAACCTGATGGACGGGGTAGAAACACTCACCGGTGAACTTGAACAATCCTTTTCAGAACTGCTCGGTTTTCGCGATGGACATAATTTTGCCGAATCGAACCTGCACCGTGCGATCGGCGTCAATAACGACTCGATCAGTGGCGTCGACTCGGCTGCCAACGCAATTCAGCGATCGGTCGACGACACCCGCTCGTCGGCTGGAGAAATCTCGGTCACGATTGAACAGGTCAGCCGCAACCTCAACCAGTTGACCGATTTCATGAACGCGACCATCGCCTCGATGACCGAAATTGCCAGCACCATCAAGTCGGTCGAGGAGAACAGCCAGCAGTCGCACGACATGTCGGAGACGGTTCAGCGCCAGTCGAATGAAGGGGTCGATGCCGTTGTCGATAACCTGACCGGTCTGCAGGGGATCTCGTCTTCGGTCGAAGGGACCGCTTCGGTCATCGGGCAGTTGGCGACCAAGAGCGAAGAGATCGGCCACATTACCGAGGTCATCACCGAGATCACCCAGAAAACCAATCTTCTGGCCCTTAATGCGGCTATCATCGCGGCCCAGGCCGGTGAACATGGACAATCGTTCGGCGTTGTCGCCGAAGAGGTCCGTTCTCTATCACAGGAGGCGGCCGAGTCAACCAACGCCATTGAAAGTATCATTGCCGAAATCCAGGAGTTGACCCGCGAGTCTGTTTCCCACGTTAATCAGACCAAGCAGTTGGTCGATTCTGGAATCGCTCTCGGCGAGACGGTCGAAACCTCGCTCAAGCAGATAAGTGGCAGTTCGGAAAAAGCGATGTTCATGACCCAGGAGATTCGCAAGTCGACCAAGGAGGTGGCGCGTGCCGTTGAGTCGGTCAGCAAGTCGGTCGAAAGCCTCGGCGATCTCTCCAACCAGGTAACCAGCGCCTCCCGCGAGCAGTCTCAAGGGATCCAGAGTATTGTCCACTCTATCGAAGAGATCAAATTGATGGCGGATGATATGGCGCAGGCGACACAGTCGCAAAAATCGACGACCGCTGAAATCGACGAAGCGGTGCAGAGCGTCAGCGAGATGGCGCAGCGGATCTTCGAAGAGATGGAGATGCGGCAGCAGGGGAGCCGTGAGGTGATTGAAAAGCTCGAGATTTTAAAGAAGGAGAGCAGCGAGTACTGATCTATTTCAAATAGCAGAGAAACGAAAGCGCGTCCTTGAAGCGGTCGCGCTTTTTTTATTGCTGAGTTTAGTTGGGATCAGATTTATTAGATTTAAGGTAAATAGAGTTAAGCTGTCGATCATCCGGCCGTTTTATATTTTTCAGCCATGCCTCCAAAAACTCGATCTCCATCGGTTTCTGCACGACCGTGACACCGATTTCCTTCGCTTTATCCATATCGATACTTGTGGTGTCGCCGGATATCAACAACACGTTTGAAAATGGTCTTTTGCAGCCTTTCGTTTTCAAATCTGCCAGGAACTCCAGCCCCTTCATTCCAGGCAGATGGTGGTCAATGATCAGTACATCGGCACATGGAGCGTTTCGGGTGCAAGAATAACCCTTCCAGACATCGCAGCTGAAAGGGACCTCGCCAAAAATTACTTCATTGCCGAGATCTTCAAAAAACCAAGTATGTGATTCACGAACTGACTTCTCATCTTCGACGATCATGATTTTCAGTTTTTTGGAAGACATAACTTAATCGTTTTCCTGTGAAGTGGCATCGGCTGATATTGCCGGGATGAGTATGTTTATCTTTGTGTACGCACCCTCTTTACTGTCAATATCGATAGAGCCATCGTGCCTCTTGACGATATCGTTAACAATCGACAGACCAAGGCCTGTCCCTTCTGCCGGGGGCTTGGTTGTGAAAAAAGCTTCCAGAGCTTTTTTTGCAATCTCTTCGGTCATGCCAACACCGTTGTCGTAAACTTCCAGCAACAGGAACGGGTGCTCATGTTCTTTATGGAGGCTGGCGCCGATGCTAATTTTCTTTTCCGATAGACCCGCTTTGTCTTTCAATGCATCATTCGAATTATCAATGAGATTGATGACGATTTGTTGGATGCTTTGCGGTTGCACCAGCAGTGGTGGTATATCGTCCTTAATATCAACGGTAAGAGTAATATCCTGGTTTTTTACCTTGGTTGCAATGAGGGAAAGAGCTCCTTTAATGGTCTTTTGAATATCAACCAGTTTCTTTTCAATGCGGGTATCCTTGGAATAGAACAGCAAATCCTGGGTTATCTCGGCGATATTTTTACTCTCATCTTTGATGCGTCTTGCAATTTCCAGGTTTCGATCAGACCGTTCAGGCGATCGTTCCAATAGCGTTGCATAGTTCATAATCCCCTGAATGGGGTTGTTGATTTCGTGAGCGACTCCGGCTGCCACTGTACCGAGTGCAGCCAGTTGCGCAGAGCGGGATCGTTCCTCCTCAAGTTGTTTGCGTTCAGTAATGTCGCGAACGAAACTGATGATACCCAATTTGTCCCCTTCAGCAGTCTGGAGTAAACTGACCGTATGCTCAGTGGGGAAAATCTCTCCTGATTTGCGCTTTGCCTTAAACTCGAAACGGGCCACTCGTCCCTTCTGAAAAGCATCCTGAATGCGGCTTCCGAACTCCAGATAATGATCGTGGTTGACATGAAGAATTTCTGTCGAGTTGGCTGAAACTTCCTCTTCCGTGTAGCCGAAGATTTTCGTTGCAGCCGGATTGATAAAAAGTAATCTTCGATCAGTAGAGACAACCAGGACCGCCTCGTCCAGGCAGTTAAACACTCTATCGAGCAATAGCTCAGGGCTTTGCAGGAACTTATTTGTTTCAGGATTGTCTTTAGAGAAAGGCAACTTCTTCCCCTCGGCTCTTAGCTGTTTTGTTGCGGCAGTCAAGAGACTAAATTTTAAAAACAAACTTGATTGCCGGGTAACCTCATGAGGATGATGCAAAATTGCACGGGAAAACGGGCAGTTTCGCTGTATTTTGAATGCCAATATACAGTAGCTAGGATTTCAGGTCAAAAACATATAGAAGATATAAACTCTTACGTCTTTACCATTCGTGCAACGTTATATAGTTTCTACTAGATGTTTTGGTTTTTTGGGTGGCACGAACCAGGGACGACGGCATATCGTTTCCCTGATGGTATAATCTGAATTAGTAACTAATGTATACGAATAGAGGTAACCGATGACGGGAGTCGTTATGAAATTACAGAGTTATTTCGAAACAACCGACGGTTTTGGTGTTTTATCGACAGCAGATGGTAAAGGTAATGTCGATGCAGCTGTTTATGCTAAACCGCATGTTATCGACGATGGCCGAATCGCATTCATCATGCGGGAACGGTTGACCCATCACAACATACAGCAGAACGACAGCGCTTGTTACCTGTTCAGGGAAGAGGGAGGCGGCTACCGGGGAGTTCGTCTTTATCTGACACGGGTCGGGGAAGATCAGGACCCTGAATTGATCGAAAAGATGACCCGGGCTTGGCTCAGCCCAGAGGTGGACTCGGCCAAGGGGCAAAAGTTTATCGTTTACTTTCGCCTTGAAAAGATCCTCAGTCTGATCGGTGATGGTACCCCTGACATCTCTTGATGAGAAAGGAGAAGATTATGAAACGTTTGATCCGAGCCGGAGCTGTGGTTGCAGCGACCCTGCTGGCAACGAATGCCGGAGCATTGGAAGTCGGCGCCCGGGCGCCAGACTTTTCAGCCGAATCGACTCACGGAAAGGTTGTTCTCAGCGACCTGCTGAAAAACGGCCCGGTTATTCTGGCTTACTATTACGCCGATTTCACCTCGGGCTGAACCAGCGAAATGAAGGCTTTTCAAGACGACATCGAGCGTTTTGAGAAGCTCAACGCCCAGGTCCTGGGCGTGAGTAAAGATGACCTTAAGACACATCGCGATTTTTCCGAGGAATTGGGTTTGACCTTTCCGCTGGTTGTAGATGATGGTCGTATCAGCGAACACTACGGACGTGGTCGGATCACCCATTTAATTGGTCAGGATGGGATCGTTCGATATGTTTATAGCGGGATGCCGGACAACGAGGTATTGCTAGATGAGATTATGAAACTACAGTCTTATTGATGACGCGTCTATTGATTTTATTGATGTGAAAAGAGCGGCCTGCCTGGAGCCGCTCTTTCAGCTTTTCAATAATATATATTTTATTCCATTCGTTTTTCGCACTGCGCGATCCAGGCCATGAATTCGCTGATGCGGAAAGGTTTTTTGAAAAACTTGCAGCCGAGAGATTCGATCTTCGCCAGGGCTTCCTTCGACAAGGTCGCACCGGTAATAATGGCCTTGTTGACATCCTGGGCCTTGCAGCCGCGTTCTCTTTGCATTACCAGGAAATCGATGCCGCTGATGTTGGGCATCATGTTGTCGGTAATGACGATGTCGGCACACGGTTTTTCCTTTGGGCACCCTTTGTCGTGCCCTTCGAAAACCGGGCAGACTGTCGGGTTGTCGAACATCTGGACCGAATGGCCCCTCTGCTCCAATGTGACCTGCAACAGCAGGGAAATGGTCGGGTCGTCTTCGAAGAGAAGAATTTTAAGTGGTTTGCTCAATTGGAGACTCCGGAACGATTCAATTTGCCGTCGGTAGGAAAAAAGTGAAGGTCGAGCCCACACCTTTGGCACTTTCAACCTGGATATGGCCGTGATGGGCTTCGATGATCTGTTTGGCAATACTCATCCCGAGCCCCAAGCCGGATATTGCAGTTTCACTGGTGTCGGCCCGGTAGAACTTGTCAAAAACACGCCGGGCTTCCTCCTCGGTCATGCCAATTCCGGTGTCACAAATGCTTACTGCAACTTCGTTGTTTATTGCTTCAGCCTTGATCGTAATGGCCGATCCTTCGTTTGAGTATTTAACGGCGTTGCTGAGAAGGTTCTCCAGAACCTGAAGAATCCTGTGACGGTCGATCGCTAGCGGGATTGATTTGGTTGCTTCGGAGATCTCCAATTCGAACTCGCGATTGGTAAACTGGTCGGAAAAAGAGTCGACGGAGACCGAAATGACGTCCTGGATGTGTACGTTTTCAAAATGCATCCTCAGCGGCTGACCACGTTCAATACGGCTGATATCGAGCAGGTCGTCGATCATTTTTTTAAGTGATTCGCTTCGGTCAAAAATCTTCTTGATGAAGGTCGTTCTCTGCTCATCCGAAAAATCCCGACCGGTTTTCGGGTCACTCAGGATCTCGGCAAAACCCATAATCGCCGTCAACGGGGTGCGCAGTTCGTGGGCGGCGGTCGATATGAATTCACTTTTGATCTGGTCGGTTTCGATCAGGGCGCGCTCGGCCATTTTTTCGTCTGTAATGTCACGCACGATAATCAGAATATACGGTTCGTCGTTTAGGTGAAAAACCTTGGCCGAGAGCTTACAGGGCCTAACCTTATCCCCTTGGGTTCGGAAATTGACTTCCTGGTTGATGATAGCCCCGTTACGGATCAGCTCTTCGCGAAACGCCTGGCGGTTGCCTTCGTCTTCCCATAGGTTCAGGTCGGCTGAATTGTGCCCGATCGCCTCAATCCGTTTAATTCCGGTCTCAAACTCAAAGGCGGGATTAACGTCGACGATTGCTCCGTCGCTGAGCTTCGCAATGACTACCGGGTCCGGAATCGTAACGAAGGCAGAACGGAACCGCTCTTCGCTCTCCTTGAGGGCCTGCTCCGTATTTTTTTGCCGGGTTATATCAAGGAAGATACAGGCGAACTGTCCGGGGCGAGGGGAGTAAGCCTTGACTTCGAAGTGTCGGTCGATCTCACCCGAGTAGTGGTCGAAGTGGACCGTTTTGCCGTTCAGGGCGACATCGCCGTAGGTTTTGATCCAATGCGACTCCGTGCCGGGCATGACTTCCAGCACGGTTTTACCGATGACGTCAACGGCTTTCAATCCGGTGATTTTTTCAAAGGCCGGATTGACGTTGAGGAAACGGTAATCGATGGGTGTTCCTGCTTCGTCGCAGATGATCTCGTGTAGGGCAAAGGCATCGATCATTTCGCTGAAAACATGCCGGAAGTCGGTCTCGAGCTGTCGCTGACGGGTGACGTCGCGGTCGATGCCACGGTAGCCTTTGAAATTTCCGTCTTCGTCGAAAATCGGAGTTCCGCTCGACTCGATGATCACCTCGTGGCCATCTTTGTGGAGGTTGATGTTTTCCAGGCAGCTGAATGGTTGGTATCTTTTTGCGATCGGATCAAAATACTTGTGGACCCGTTCCGCTTCCTCCGACGCCATCAGGTCAAAGGCATTCAACCCGATAATCTCTTCCGGTTCGTAGCCGAGCAGATCCTTTATGCGCGGACTGGCATAGGTGAAATCGGCATTCTCGTCAAATTCCCAGAACCAGTCCTGAGAGTTTTCGACCATATTTTTGAATCTATCTGAATCAGGAGACATTATATCCTCATTCAAAAAAGACAGTGATGTGAAATCACGATAATTGTTATTTTGAAATACTTCTTCGGTCTTCATGGCGACTTAGATTGAATTATCTATTAGGTTACCAGAAGAATTATATAAAAAAATTAAAAAATGGATGGTTGATTACGTGAGAAGAAGGATACTTTTCACGACATCGTCTTCCGTTTTTTTCTAATTTCTATGTTCCTTGTTGTTCGGTACCGTGTTTGACGAATAGAGGACGAAATAACCGAGGATTCCTGAAATTAACGATCCAGAAAGAATGCCGATCCGGTGCGTCGTCAGGTAGCGTATTGCGTCTCCACCCGTATGTTCGAAGGCCAACCCCCCGATGAAAAGACTCATTGTGAAACCGATTCCGCACAGGGCGGCGACACCGAAAAGATGTCTGGTCGTAGCCCGGGTCGGCATTTCGGCATATCCGAATTTTATCGAGGCGTAGGAAAAGCCGAAAACTCCAAACAGTTTCCCGCCGACCAGGCCGAGCATGATGCCTAATGGTACAGGATGAAATAAATCTCCGAATGACATCCCGGTCAGGGGAATGCCGGCGTTGGCAAAGGCAAAAATCGGAAGTATCCAGTAATTGACCCAGGGGTGCAATACATGCTCGAGCGTTTTCAGCGGCGATTCTTTTGTGCCGTCTTTACTGTTTAACGGGATGGCGAAGGCGAGGGCGACTCCGGCCAGAGTGGCATGAACACCTGATTTGAGCACGAAAATCCAGAGGAATATCCCGACCCACAAGTAAGGGGCAATGTTGTCGACTTTCAAGCGATTCAACACGACAAGAATGACCAGGCAGATGGCTGACAGGACCATCATCGTCGTCGACAGATCCCCGGAATAGAAAATAGCAATAATTATGATGGCGCCGAGGTCATCCATGATGGCCAGGGCGAGTAGGAATATTTTCAGTGACGAGGGCACCCGGTCGCCGAGCAGGGCCAGAACCCCCAGTGCAAATGCGATGTCCGTTGCAGCCGGAATCGCCCAACCGCTTAAAGCAATCTGGTCACTGCTGTTGATTATTGCGTAAATGCCGGCAGGGACAACCATTCCCCCTATAGCAGCAACTCCCGGGAGGATGATCTTTTCCCGTCTCGATAACTGGCCGATCAGAATCTCCCGTTTCACTTCAAGTCCGATCAACAGGAAGAAGATGGCCATCAGGCCATCGTTAATCCAGAGCAGGAGCGGTTTGGCAATATGAACCTGACGTCCGAGGCGAACTTCAAAAGGGGTGTCGAGGAAATGAATGTAGTACTCATGCAAAAAGGTGTTGGCACAGAACATCGCCAGCACGGTTGCGATCATTAATAGGATGCCGGTCGAGGATTCCTTTTTTAAGAAACTTTTGAAATTTGTGAGCATTTTTGAGGAAAAATCTCCGTTGAGTTGAATCGTTAATGTATTTCTTCACTAACTGGTCGAATCGAGAACGTTTTAAACCCCTAGTCGACCTTGACCAGATGGACATCCCGTTGCGGGAAGGGGATGGAGATTCGCGCTTCGGCAAGCGCTTTATGAATCGCCAGATTCACCTGGTAGAGTACCTGGAAATATTTTTTGGTCGGGACCCAGTAACGTAGGCCGATATTGATCGATGAATCGGCGAACTCCTCGATGCCGATTAGCGGGGCCGGATCCTGCTTGATCTCCATGAAATTGGCCAATGTTTGCCGTAATACCGCTATTGCCTGTTCCGGGTCATCCTCGTAAGAAATTCCGACGCTGGTCTCGATAACCCTGTTTTCAAACGAATTGACAAGAACTTCACCCACGATGTGTTTGTTGGGGATGGTGATCTGCTCGCCATCTTCCGTGTCGAGCAGGGTCGCTGCCAACCGGATTTCATCGACGACACCACTGACGCCCTGTACCGTGATGGTGTTGCCGACCACGAAGGGCCTGGTCAAAATCAGGGTCAGGCCGGCGCCGTAGTTGGATAAAGGCCCCGCCAGAGCGAAGCTGCTGCCGAAGGCCAGAGCACCGAGAGCGGCGATGAAGGGGGCTATGGAAATACCGAACTTGCCGATGGCGATAATGATGACAAACATCATGATCAGCAGCTTGACGCTGCTGGCGAGGAATTTCGATAAAGTGATATCGATATCGCGCTTCTCGCAGACCCGTAACACCATTTGTGACAGCCATCCGGAAAGCTTGAGGCCGATGATAAGGATGACCAGCGCACCGACGATCTGGAAGCTGTACTGGATACAGAACTCGACAACGACGTCAATAATTTTCTGTAACATCTGGAGTTCTTCGCCGATCAACGCATTGCTTTCAGGATTCATTGGAGTGCCTCCCGTTTTAGTAAGGATTCAATCTATTGAAATTTGCTGTCCCGGAGAGACTGCTTAAAAGCATTTTAGCGTGAATCACTGTGAATACCATGCTTTTCCCAAACAAAAACGCCTGCGGACCATAGGTGGCTGCAGGCGCTTGTCGACAAAAAGGTTGCAGGAAGTCGAATCGATTGAGGCAGCTCAGGCCTTTTTCACGAATTCCGATTTCAGTTTCATCGCGCCGAAACCGTCAATTTTGCAGTCGATGTCGTGATCACCCTCGACCAGGCGGATATTACGCACCTTGGTCCCTACCTTGACCGATGACGAGGCTCCCTTGACCTTGAGGTCCTTGATCACGGTAACGGTATCGCCGTCGGCGAGCAGGTTGCCGTTGGCATCACGAACGACCAGGCCGTCCTCCTCGGGCTCGGAGGGTTCGGCTGTACTCCACTCGTGGGCACACTCGGGGCAGACGAACAGGCCACGGTCTTCATATGTGTATTCGGAATTGCACTCGGGACAGTTGGGTAGATCACTCATTTTATACTCCGGTTTAAAGGATTGCAGGTAAATTACTGTTTGGTATCGGTTTTTTGGTTGTTTGTGTCGTCATCTTCATTCGGCATGCGCATCTTTTCGGAGCTGCAGTTCTCTTTTCCCGGACAGTCGCCGCGCATACAGGGCTCAAGGTGGATGGTGATGTCTGAACCGGTGATCTCTGCCTTGATTTTGTTTTCGAGTTCGTCGGCGATCTCGTGGGCGTCCTCGAGCGACATGTGACGGCAGACGATCATCTCCAGGTCCATGAATTTCTGCGAGCCGGCCCGGCGGGTGCGCAGGTTACGGTAATCGACCAGGTTTTCACGGAAGTCATCGAGCAGGCGATTGACGTTGTCCAGTACTGCCGGCGGGAGTTCGGCGTCGAGAACGTCGCGCATGCCGTGCCGGACCAGCTTGAATGCCTCGACGATGATGTAACCGCCGACCAGGATCGACAGGATCGGGTCGATGTGGGTCAGCCCGGTAAATTGTATGATCAGCAAGCCGCCGGCGAGGGCGGCGTTGGTATAGACGTCCATTGAAAAGTGGAGTGAATCGGCTTCGAGGGCCGAGGAGTCGGTTTGTTTTGCGATCATCCGCAGGTAGCGACTGATCGCGAACGAGGCGAAAATGCTAATGACCAGGACTACGACGCCTCCCTCAATTGACCGTAGTTCGCTCCCCTGGATTAACCTGCGGGCCGCCTCGAAGATGATCCAGCTGCCGGAGATGGCGATGACGAACGCCTGGATCAGGGTGGCGAGCGTCTCGTACTTGCCGTGGCCGAAGGGGTGGCATTCGTCGGCCGGCTCTTCCGCCTTCTTGATGGCGTAGAAGTTGATGCTCGACATCAGGATGTCGAGAACCGAATCGACCGCCGAGGCAAGCACCGCCATCGAGCCGGTGGTGATGCCGGTGACCAGCTTGATCAGGGTGAGCAGGCTTGCGGTGACGACCGAGAGCCGGGCGGCCCGGATTTTTTTCAGGGAGTTGCTCATCGACGAAGATTCACGTGACCGGGCAGGCGTCGTTCCAGGCGATGAAGCCGTCGCCGCTGATATCATGGAACGCCTCGATCCGCTCGGTGTAGTAGTCGGTCGCCAGGCAATGGGCGCCGATCTCGCTGTTGGCAGCTCGATCGATCAGATTCAGACCAGCGCAGAACTCGTAGAAGGCGGCAACCCCGGCGAGGATGTCGCCGAGCTCGGCCAGGTTCGGCTCCATGTTGGAAAGGATGTACCAGTTGCCGCCGAACTGCCTGACCCGTTCCGGCGTGATTTGGAAGATATTTTCCCGCCGGTCGGCGATGATGAAGTCGCGCAGGAAGTAGTCGGCGCCCCGCGCCCTGCTGCCTGCATCGAGCGGTTCTAGACCTCTTTCATCGAGCAGGTGTTTATAAAATGCGCCCAGAAATTCAACGCAGAGTTTGTCGACCTTGATCTCATCGTCGAGGCTGGCAATGGTGAAGTCGTCGATATTTGCTTTTTCTTCCATCTTTATGAAATTCCTTGAAATTTATGAGTATTTAAACCGGGATAAAGCTTGCCCACCAAGGCACCAAAAGCAAAGAAATTCAAAATCTGTTTTTAACGCAAAGACGCGGAGCCGCAGAGAGAATCAAAAACGCTTTTTAAGGTTTAAAATCAAAAACTTAAAACAATCAAGGCTTTGGTTTTACCCCACACTAAAATGATCTTGCTTTTTTTCGGTTGTCGACTTTCTTCGCGTCTTTGCGTGAGAAAAGTCTTTAAGGATCAGCCTTTCTTGGTGCTCTTCGTGTCTTGGTGGCGATAAGTCTTTGAGCAGCTTGTATAGATGAAAAATTACGGGTTGCGAATTATGTATCACTGCTCCCGCTACCGGTCAAGGCTGAAGCCGGTTTTTTCATGAAAAACGGCCTTGCAATCTGTTTACTTTACAGTGGCGCTTTGTTAACATAATCGCGCCTGGCGGCACGTACTTTTGGTCCGTGATTTTCTGCCAGAACGAACGCCGCAAGGTCTGCAAGAGGTTTTGTTCCGATGTCGAAAACTACTCCGATGATGCGTCAGTACCTGGAGATCAAATCCGACTACCCTGACGCCATCCTTTTTTTCAGGCTCGGCGACTTCTATGAAATGTTCATGGAGGACGCCGTCACCGCATCCCGTATCCTTGATATCACCCTGACCGCCCGCAACAAGGGCGCCGACGATGAGGTGCCGCTCTGCGGAATCCCGTTCCACAGTTGCCAGCCCTACATCACCAAGCTGGTCGATGCCGGGCACAAGGTGGCGATCTGCGAGCAGGTCGAGGATCCGAAAGAGGTGAAAGGACTGGTCAAGCGGGAGGTGGTGCAGGTGATCACCCCCGGGCTGGTGGTCGACAGCGACAAGCTACAGCCGAAAGAGAATAATTTTCTGCTCGCCCTGGTCGCCGATGAGGAGAGTTTCGGTGTCTCGGTACTCGATGTCTCGACCGGTGAATTCCGCGCTACCCAGGTTGCCGATATTGAGACGGTGCGGAGTGAGCTCGCCTCGATTGACCCGACCGAGGTTGTGCTTCCGGACGATGAAGAGGATAACAGTTGGCGCAAACCGCTGGCCGACCTGCTAGCAAGCCGGGTGGTGAACACGGTTCCGGGTTGGGCGGTCGATCATGAGACGGCCGAGGAGAAGCTGCTCGACACCTTCCGCTGTGCCGGGCTCGATGCTTTCGGCTGTAACGGTATGCCGGCTGCGGTCCGGGCTGCCGGGGCTGCACTGCACTACCTGCTGGAAGCGCGCAAGGGGGTGGTTCCGCACCTGCGGCCGTTGACTACCTACCACGTCAACGATTACATGGTGCTCGACGACGCCACCCGACGCAACCTCGAACTGACCGGAACCATGTATGACCGCTCGCGCAAGGGTTCGCTGCTCGGCGTGCTCGATCGGACGGCGACGGCGATGGGTGGACGGCTGATCCGGCAGTGGATCAACCAGCCGCTGGTCGATGTCGAGCGGATCAGGCAGCGCCAGCAGGCGGTAGCCGAACTCACCGCTTCGGCGATGCGGCGCCAGGATATCCGCGAGGCACTCGACGGCGTTTACGACCTGGAGCGGCTCAACAGCAAGATCGCCATGGCCAATGCCAATGGCAAGGACCTGGTCGCCCTGCGCGATTCACTCCGGCGGCTTCCGGCACTGCTCGAACTGATCGCCGACCTGGAAGGGAGTCTCTTCGGCCAGCTTTCCGGATCGATCGATCCGCTGCCCGACCTGGTCGAATTGATCGCATCGGCCCTGGTCGATGACCCGCCATTTGTTTTGCGCGAGGGAGGCATCATCCGGGATGGTTATAATTCCGACCTCGATGAGCTACGCAGCATCAGCCGTGACGGCAAGAGTTGGATCGCCCGTCTCGAAGCGGCGGAGCGGGAAAAGACCGGAATCTCGTCGCTCAAGGTTAAGTTCAACAAGGTCTTCGGCTATTTTATCGAAGTCACCAAGACCCATCTCGACCGGGTGCCGGAAGAGTACCTGCGCAAGCAGACCCTGGCCAACGCCGAGCGTTACATCACGCCCGAATTAAAAGAATACGAGGACAAGATCCTCGGCGCAGAAGATCGGCTGGTCGAGCTCGAATATGAGCTGTTCCAGCAGGTTCGCCGCACCGTCGCCCTGCAGGGTGAGCGGTTGCAGCAGACCGCCGGTGCCCTGGCGGTACTCGACGTGATCGCCGGCCTCGCCGATGTCGCCCACGAGCAGAACTACGTGACGCCACAGATCGACGAATCGACCACGCTTTCGATCCGCGATGGCCGTCACCCGGTGGTCGAAACGATGTCCCTCGACGAAAGGTTCGTGCCGAACGACGTCGAGATGGATACCGAGCTCAACCAGATCCTGATCATCACCGGGCCCAACATGGCCGGCAAGTCGACCTTCATGCGGCAGGTCGCCCTGATCGTGCTGATGGCGCAGATCGGCTCTTTGGTGCCGGCGGCCGAGGCGAATATCGGTGTCGTTGACCGGATCTTTACCCGGGTCGGGGCGAGCGACAACCTAGCCCGTGGCCAGTCGACCTTCATGGTCGAGATGACCGAGACCGCCAATATTCTCAATCATGCAACGCCGCGCAGCCTGATCGTTCTCGACGAGATCGGGCGTGGAACCTCGACCTTCGACGGGGTCAGTATCGCCTGGTCGGTGGCCGAATTCTTGCACGACAATAACACGGTTGCGGCAAAGACCCTGTTCGCTACCCACTATCACGAGTTGACCGATCTCTCCCTGACCCGCGAGCGGGTTCAGAACTACAACATCGCGGTCAAGGAGTGGAACGATCAGATCATCTTCCTGCGCCGTATCGTAAAGGGGGGCGCGAGTCACTCCTACGGTATCCAGGTGGCACGCCTGGCCGGGCTGCCGCAGCAGGTGATTGACCGGGCCAAGGAGATTCTGCGCAATTTGGAGTCGGGCGAATACGGGGCCGAAGGACAGCCGCGTCTGGCCAAAAGAAGGGGTGAAGCGGTCGAAAAAAGACCGCAGATGACCCTGTTCGATGCAGGTGAGGACGTATTGCGCGAGCGGCTCGATGAGGTTGATGTAACGGTTTTGACGCCGATCGAAGCGCTCAACCTGGTCGATGAACTGAAGAGACTGTCTGAAGAGAAATGATGAAACGCTGCCTTATTTTTATGCTGATTCTGCTGCTGCCTGCCCTGGTATGGGCAGACGCTTCCGAGCGTGCCTACGGTGCGGCCCGCGACAGCTATTACAAATTGAAGAAATCGCAAAAAGAGCGGCTCTACCGCCACAACTGGGAAAAGGTGGTCGACCAGTTCGAGCGGGTGCAGAACAACTATGCGCAGGGCGAGAAGGGGGACGATGCCCTCTTCATGGCGGCGAAGACGACCTACGAACTCTATGCCGTCTCCGGTTTGAAGGATGATGCCGCCGGCGCGGCCTCCATCTTCGACCGGGTGCCGGAACTCTACCCGGAGAGCAGCCTGGCCGACGACGCTCTCGAATTTTCGGCAAAAATCCACGAGACGGTGCTCGATGATCTGGAGGGGGCGTATGCCCGCTACCGGAGGATCGTGACCATCTACCCGCAGGGCGACATGGTGCGCCAGGCCAAGAGTAAAACAGCCGCTCTTGCCCGCTATGCACCGGACCGGATCGTTAGCAAGCCGCCGCCGTCGTCGAAAAAAGACGGTCGAACCAGCCTCGATACTATCCGCTTCTGGTCGAACCCCGGCTATACCCGCGTCGTGCTCGAGGTCGGTAGCGTAACCGAATTTACATCGAACTTTCTCAAGGGTGACCCGGCCAAGGGCGAAGCGTCTCGGATCTACGTCGATCTGGCCGGTACCGTGCCGGCCGAAAAACTCGATTCGAGCCGCGATGTCAACGATGGCCTGCTCACCCGGATCAGGGCTGGGCAACCGGACAGCGAGACGACCCGGGTGGTGCTCGACCTGGAGAGTTTCGGCGACTACAAGGTCTTCCCGCTTGCTGAACCGGCCCGTATCGTGATCGACGTCCATGGCGCAAAACAGGCCGAACTGTCGGCCACAGAAGAACAGCTGACGGCGGCTCCGTCCGGAGATGACGATATCGCCGGGCTGCTCAGTTCGGCCCCGAAGGAGCGTCCGCTCAAGGTTCATATCCCGGAGAGTCGGCCCGGCCGAGGATTACGACGGATCGTGGTCGATGCCGGACACGGCGGCAAGGATCCGGGGGCGGTCGGGCCGGGCGGGACCCGGGAAAAAGATGTGACCCTGGCGATGGCGAAGGCTCTCGGCCGCGAGCTGGAGAGTCAGCTGGGGTGTGAGGTTATACTGACCCGCAGCGGCGATACCTTTCTCGAGCTGCCGGAGCGGACAGCGATCGCCAACAAGGTCGGGGCCGACCTTTTTATCTCAATTCACGCCAACGCCAACAAGAATCGTAGTGCCCGTGGCATCGAAACCTATTATCTCAACTTTTCAAAGAGTGACGACGCGCTCGAAGTTGTTGCCCGTGAGAACAAAACCTCGCTCGAACAGGTCGGCGATCTGGAGCTGATCCTGCTCGACCTGCTGGCCAACTCGAAGATCAACGAGTCGAGCCGGCTGGCAGCCGAAATACAGAAATCGATGACCGGCCAGCTCCGGAAACATTACAAGGTCAAGGATCTCGGCGTCCGCCAGGGACCGTTTTACGTTCTGCTCGGCGCGACCATGCCGTCGGTACTGGTCGAGACCGCCTTTATCAGTAACCGGACCGAAGAGAAGCTGCTGGTCAATCGCAAATACCAGCAGCGCACCGCCTCGGCCATCGTCGGCGGTGTCCGCAAGTATGCTACCGCCCTTAAACTTCTGGCCTCCCAATGAAAAAAGACAACATCCAGGATATCGACAGCTTTCTACCGGTCGAATTGATTACCGACAGCAGTATCCCGTTCGATGAGCGGCGCGAACGTTTGTGTGACGGCGCCCGTCAACTCCTCGAAAAATCACGCCAGGACCTGTTCGCCCGACACCGGGCCGGAGCCTCCGGAACCGAGATCGTCCGGCTCTACACCACCCTGATCGATGCGCTGGTCTGTTCCCTGTTCAAGGCAGCGACCGTCGGTGCTGACGGGGCGGCCCTGGCTGACCTCTCTCTGATCGCCATCGGCGGTTACGGCCGCGGTGAACTCAACCCCCGTTCCGATATCGACATCATGTTTTACTGCGGTGCCGGTGATGTCACCAAGCTCAAGGACACGACCGAACGGATGCTCTATATGTTGTGGGACCTTGGGCTCGATGTCGGCTACAGTGTCCGCTCGACCCGCGATTGCCTCGACATGGCTCAGCAGGACATCACCGCCCAGACCGCGCTGCTCGATTCCCGCTTCCTGATCGGTAACCGAGAACTTTACAAGGAGTATGAAAAGGCGGTGCTCAAAGAGGTTCTGGGCAAGAACAGCCAGGCTTTTATCAAGTACAAGCTCGAAGAGAACGAGTCACGCAGGGCAAAATACGGATCGACCGTCTACCTGCTCGAACCGAACATCAAGGAGGGGGAAGGGGGCTTGCGTGACCTGCACGCCGCCCTCTGGATCATGCGGGTCAAGTTCAAGGCGATGTCGTTGCGGGGCCTGGTCAAAAAAGGGGTTGTCACTGAACATGAGGAAGCCGCCTTCAATACGGCGCTCGATTACCTCTGGCGCGTGCGCAACGAGCTCCATTTTATCTCGCCGCGCAAGAACGAGCAGATCAATTTCGACCACCAGGAGAAGATCGCCCATTTCCTCGGCTACCGTGACACCAAGAAGGCGCCGGCGGTCGAGCTCTTTATGCAGGATTACTATTTCCAGGCGACCCAGATCGAACATCTCGCCTCGACCCTTATTTCACGAGCAACGGTCAAGGACGAACGGCAGCCGAAGTTTCTCGGGGTTTTGGGGAAACGGCAGCTCGACGAAAACTTCTATACCCTGAAGGGTGAACTGCGGCTAAAGAAGACCGTGGAGATTTTCGAAGAGAAGCCTGAGTTGATGATGCAGGCCTTCCTCCACGCACACCAGCAGCACGTCGAGCTCAGCTTCCGCCTCAAGGGGTTGATCCGGGACAACCTGCACCGGATCAACAACCAGGTGCGCCGCTCACGGATGATGGCGGGCGGTTTTCTCGAAATTCTGCGGACGATGCGCCCCGATTCAACCGTGCTGCGTGACATGCACCACCTCGAGTTCCTCAATGCCTTCATGCCGGAGTTCCGCCGGATCTACTGCAAGGTCCAGCACGACGTTTACCATATCTACACCGTCGACATGCACTCGATCCTGGCGGTCGAGGAGATTGCCAAGCTCTGGGACGGCGTCTACAAGGAGCGTAAACCGTTGTTGACCCGGCTCGCCAACGATATAGAAAAGCGGGAACTGCTGCAGCTCGCCGTGCTGCTGCACGATATCGGCAAGGGAGAGGGGAAGGATCACGCCAACAAGGGTGGTAGCATGATTCCGACTATTTCCCGCCGACTCGGCTTGAAGAAGGAAGACAGCCAGCGTCTCGAATTCCTGGTTCGTCACCACCTCGACATGGCCCATATCTCCCAGCGCCGCGACCTGCACGACGACAAGCTGATCGACCAGTTCGCGACCACGATGGGGATGACCGAATCGCTGAAAATGCTCTACCTGCTGACTTTCGCCGATATCAAGGCGGTCGGACCCGAGGTCTGGACCGAGTGGAAAGGTTTTCTGCTGCAGGAGCTCTACGAGAAGAGTTACGACGTGCTCGAGCGGGGCAACTTCCGTTTCGACAGCCGCTCCGAGCGGGTGCGCAACCGCAAGCGCAAGGTCGTGGCCAACCTCAAGGAAGAGTTTGGTGAGCGCCGGGTCAAGGCCGCCCTGAAGACGATGAGCAACCGCTACCTGTTCTCGCACCGTTCGCCCGAAATTACTGACCATGTCCGGCTCAGTTTCAGCCGTGGCGACCAGACCCTGGTGCTCCGGGTCGATCACGAAACCGAAGCCGATTACTCCCAGGTTTACCTCTCCACTCTCGACGTGCCGGGGTTGTTCTCAATGATCACCGGGGTGATGGCAGCCAACGGCGTTAATATCCTCGGCGCCCAGATCTACACCCGGAGCAACGGTGAGGCGCTCGATATTCTGCAGGTGCGCAGCTCGGCCGGGACGATTATCGATAACCCGAAGAAGTGGGAAAAGGTCGAAGCCGATCTCAATGCCGTTCTCGAAGGACGCAAGCAAGTCGGGAAGATGGTCGCCAAGCGGCACAGTGGTTCCGGTCTGCTTCCGGAGAAGCCGACACCCCGCTTCGCCAACCGGGTTGAAATTGATAACGTCGTTTCCGACCAGTACACGGTTCTCGATATCTATGCCGTGGATCGGGTTGGTTTGCTCTACGACATCTCCCGGACCCTGACCGACCTCGGCCTCTATATCGGGGTCTCCAAGATCTCGACCAAGGTCGACCAGGCAGCCGACACCTTCTACGTGCAGGATATCTTCGGACAGAAGGTCCTCGATGTTGAGAAGATCGAAGAGGTCAAATCGACCCTGTTGGCGACGTTGTCTGAAAAGGTCAGTGACGACTAAAAATAACTGTTCCGCAGGTAGTTATGGATCAATATCTCGATCTGTTTCTTAACTTTCTAGTGGTCGAACGCGGTCTTTCGGCCAACACCCTTGACGCCTATGGCCGCGACCTGTCGCGTTATCTCGATTTCCTGCAACGGCAGAAGGTTGAGCGGCCGGACGATGTCTCCCCGGCGGTCGTACTCCGTTTCCTGTCCGACCTGAAAAAACAGGGGCTTTCACCGCGTAGCCGGGCCCGGGCGCTGGTCTCCCTGCGGATGTTTCACAAGTTTTTACATTCCGAAGAGCTTGCCTCTGCTAACCCGGCGGACCGGGTCGAAGCGCCGAAAAATATCAAGTCATTGCCGCATACGCTGTCGCCGGGCGAGGTCGAACGGCTTTTGGCAGCACCAAAGGGGGATGATTTTCTCGCCTGCCGTGACCGGGCGATGCTCGAAGTCCTCTACGCCACCGGCCTGCGTGTTTCGGAGCTGATCGGGATCAAGCTCTCCGATCTGCAACTCGATGTCGGCTACCTGGTCGCCTTCGGCAAGCGGAGCAAGCAAAGGATCGTTCCGATCGGCGAGGTGGCGGTCGAGGCGCTGCGTGAATACCTGAAGACGTCGCGCTCCGTTCTGGCCAAAGACCTGGGGAGTCCGCAGGTTTTTCTCAATCGTTCCGGTCGGGGGTTGACACGTCAGGGCTTCTGGAAGATTATTAAGCGCCGCGCCGTTCAGGCCGGGATTGCGAAGAACATTACGCCGCACACCCTGCGCCATTCTTTTGCGACCCACCTGCTCGATAACGGCGCCGATCTGCGTTCGGTGCAGACGATGCTTGGACATGCCGATATCTCGACCACGCAGATTTATACCCATGTAACCCGGGAAAGGCTGAAGAAGATTCACGGCCTGCACCACCCGCGTAGTTAACTGTTTTGATTGGAGTTTTTGTATGAAGTATGTCGTTTTACTTGGCGATGGTATGTCGGACGAACCGATCGAGGAGCTCGATGGGCTGACCCCGCTCGAGAAGGCCGCAACCCCGAATATGGACCGCCTGGCGAAAGAAGGGGAGTGTGGACTCGCCCGGACCGTTCTTGACGGGTTTCACCCCGGCAGCGATGTCGCCAATCTTTCGGTTTTCGGCTACGACGCGGCGCAGTGCTACAGCGGTCGCTCCCCCCTCGAAGCGGCGAGCATGGGAGTCGACCTCGGCCCGAATGATGTCGCCTTCCGTCTCAACCTGGTGACCCTGACCCCGAACTACGGCAAACTCTACATGGAGGATTTCTCGGCCGGTCACATCTCCACCGAAGAGGCGGCCGAGTTGATCGCGACTTTGCAGGAGGAACTCGGCGGGGACGAGTTCCAGTTCTACCCGGGGGTGTCGTATCGCCACCTCATGGTCTGGAAGAACGGCAAGGATCAGCTCAAGTTCGTGCCGCCGCACGATATCAGCGACCAGACGGTCGATGATCACATGCCGCAGGGTGACGGCGCCGAGGAGTTGATCCATCTGATGACTTCGGCACAGATGCTGTTCTGCCATCACCCGGTTAATACTGAACGGGAAAAAGCCGGCAAGCTGCCGGCCAGTTCGATCTGGCTCTGGGGACATGGCCGGGCGCCGCAGATGGAGAGCATGCAGCAGCGCTTCGGAATCGATGGCGGTGCCGTCATCTCGGCGGTCGACCTGATCAAGGGGATCGGGATCTACGCCGGGCTCGATGTTATCGAGGTGCCGGGCGCGACCGGTTATATTGATACCAACTACCGGGGCAAGGCGGAGGCGGCGATCGAGGCGCTCAAGACCCGCGATTTCGTTTACCTGCATGTCGAAGCCCCGGACGAGGCGGCGCACAGCGGCAGCCTCGAAGACAAAATGACCGCGATCGAATCATTCGACCGCGAAGTGGTCGGCCCGGTGCTCGAGGGATTGTCGCAGTACGGCGATTTCCGGTTGATGGTCCTGCCTGACCACCCGACCCCGGTCGAGAAGAAGACTCACACCTCCGACCCGGTCCCGTTCGCCCTGTACGGTTCGAATGGTGAATTCAAGAATGCCGCTCCGGTTGCCGGTTACAGTGAAAAAGAGGCGGAAGCGAGCGGCGTTCTGGTCGATCCCGGTTTCAGGTTGATGGCCCGCCTGACCGGAGAGTAAGAGATGCGCCGGGTCGATTTCATCAAGCTTGAGAAGCCGGAGAAGGCCCGTTTTTTGTGCGAGCTCTCCGAGCAGTACCTGGCAGCCGGTAAGCGGGTGTTGATCGTTGTCCAGGACGACAACCAGGGGGTAACGCTCGACCGTTTCATGTGGACCTGGAACCGTACCGCTTTTCTGCCGCACGCCTACGACAACGGCGCGGTCGAGTGTATCGATGAACCGGTGGTGATCACCATGGTCGAAGAGAACCCGAACGGCGCCTCGATTCTGATCATGGCTAAACCGTGCAGCGTCGAGTTCATGCGCCGGTTCGAGTCAATAATCGATTTTGCCGAACTCTATGCCGACGACCTGGCAGATGCGTCGCGGACCCGTTTTGCAGCTTACCGGGAGGCCGGCTTTGAAACTCGTCTTCGTCAATGAGGGCGGTCCCGCCTCACTCATCCGCAGCACCGATACCCTGAATTTTGAACAGACCGCCGAACTGCCACCGTCCGCTTCGGCGGCTCTTCTTTGCTGGCAGTCGCGCCCCGGCGAGATCGTCACCGTCAGCGGACCGGACGGTTCCTGCTGGCGCTGCCGGGTCGAGTCGCTGCGCGATGATGCGGCAACCATCGTTCCGTTTGAAAGTTTGCCGAGGCCGGTCGAAAGCCCGATCGCGATAACGGTTTACCACGCCCTGCCGGAAAAAGAGCGGTTCGAACTTGTGTTGCAGAAACTGACCGAGCTCGGAGTGACCCGGGTCGTGCCGATGTTGACCGAACGTTCGGCAACTCTGGATGAGTGGGACGCCGCCCAGGAAATACCGCACCGCTGGTCGCAGGCCGTGCTCAAGGCGGCAAAACAGTGTCGGCGCGCCATGATTCCGGAGTTGGCAGAGTTGATCGCATGGAACACCGCGCTCGCTGATACCGCGCAGAGCGATACCAGGTTGATGCTCTGTGAGGGAGAGACGAACTGGTCGCTGCAGGAGGTGTTCGAGCGTAATCGGCCGATCAAGGTCGCCCTCATGATCGGCCCGGAGGGCGGGTTCAGCCCGGAAGAGGTCGCGCAGGCCGAACAGCAAGGGATTTTGCCGATTGTGCTCGGGCCGCGGATTTTGCGTGCCGAAACCGCCGCCATCGCGGCCGTCACAGGTATCCAGTACGCCGTAGGCGATCTGGCGACAGGTTGAAAATGAGTCTGAATGAACAAAATGTCAGGGTTGTCCTGGTCGAACCGCAGGGGAGCCTGAATATCGGTTCGGTTGCCCGGGTGATGGCCAATTTCGGGTTCGGCAAGCTCTACCTGGTCAACCCGGAAGCCGATCACCTCAATGATGAGGCGCGCCGGATGGCGGTCAAGGCGGCCCCGTTGCTCGAGCAGGCGGTGATCGTGCCCGATCTCGCCGCCGCTCTGGCCGATTGCCGGCTGGCGCTCGGGACGACCCGTCGTTTCGGCAAGTACCGTGAAGATTTTCTGCATCCGGATGAGCTCGGTCCGCAGGTTGTTCCGGTCGCCGAGGCGGGAGAGGTGGCGCTCGTGTTCGGGCGTGAAGATAAAGGGTTGTTGACCGAAGAGCTCGATCTCTGTCAGCGTTTTATCACCATCCCGACCAGTGACGAATTGCCGTCGATGAACCTGGCGCAGTCGGTCGCCGTCTCTCTTTATGGACTTGTCCTCTCGTCGCGCAATCACGAAGGCGAGAACCGGCATGGCCGCAAGTCTCTCGCCTCCGGCCAGACCCTCGAACGGCTGTACGACCATATGCGGCGGACTCTGCTCGATATCGAGTATCTCGATCCGCAAAACCCCGAACATATCCTGCACACCTACCGGCGAATCTTCGGCCGGGCGCAGCTTAACGACCGCGAGGTGCGGGTATTACGCGGGCTGCTCAGCCGGATCGACTGGGTTGAAGCAGAGCGGAGAAAAGGTTTAAAGGATAAGTTAGATGAAGAATGACAAGCTGATCGCCCGCCATCGCCTCGATAATGGGCTCGAGCTTCTTTTTTGTGAGCAGGGGAATCGCTATTTCGGCGATTACCACCAGGTCAAGGTGGTCGTCATCTGTCGGGTGCCGGTCGATGAATCGATGCAGTCGGAGCATCTGTCGTTGCCGGACCTGCAAAAGGCGAAGCAGCTGTTCGGTGACCAGGTCGAGTATCGTCGCGAGCTGCGCCAGATGGCGGTCGCCGGGGACGATGTCGAAACGGTCCGGGACGACTTGGTCCGGAATTTCATCGCGAACAGCGGCGCCTACATGCAGGCGGCCGGGTTCGCCTCCCGGTTCATTGCGCGCAAGCTGAAAGAGCATCGCAACCGCAGTCGGCTGCATCTGTTTAAACCATGATCGAACTGAATATCGAAAAGCTTGCCTTCGGCGGGCGCGGCATCGGTTACGATAACGGCAAGGCGGTCTTCGTGCCGTACACCATGCCGGGTGACCGTGTCGCCTGCAAGGTCGTTCGTGAGAAAAAGCGCTATTGCGAAGCCGAACCGGTCGAGCTGTTGCAGCCGGCGCCGCAACGGCAACAGCCGCGCTGTTCGGTTTTCGCCGACTGCGGCGGTTGCCAATGGCAGCACCTTCCTTATCCGCTGCAGCTCGAGTGGAAGGAACAGCTTTTTCGTGATGCCCTGGTGCGACAGCACGATCTCGATGAGGGGCTGTTTGATCCGATCGTTTCGTCGCCGAATGAGTGGCACTATCGCTGCCGGGCCCAGATCAAATGCCGCAAGGTCGGCGATCGTTTCGTCGCCGGCTTTTACCGGGCCGGTTCGCATTATGTCGTCGATATCGACCACTGTCCGCTGCTCGCATTGGAGATAAACTCAGTTTTTACGCGTATTAAGTCACATTTGGCTAACTTCGAC
Organism: Desulfuromonas sp.; assembly: GCA_002868925.1. GTDB lineage: Bacteria > Desulfobacterota > Desulfuromonadia > Desulfuromonadales > UBA2294 > BM707. The sequence continues at coordinate 53,444 of PKTZ01000020.1, forward strand.
CGGGTCGAGCGGATTTCGCAGATTGACCTCTCGGTCGACGATTCCGGCCAGGTCTGTGCCATCATTCATTACCTCGAGACGCCACTCGAACCGTTGTGGAAATGGATGCAGCCGTTGGTCGAAGAGCTGAATCTTGCGCTCTTCGTACAGCAGGGTAGCAAGCAGAGCCTGACCGCACTGACATCCGGGCCTGAGCCGTTTATCCGCCCCTTGCGCGGAGATGATATGCGGCTTCATTATCCCCCCGGCGGTTTCGTCCAGGTCAACCTCGAACAGAACCGGAACCTGGTCGACGATGTCTGTCGAGAGGTGTCTCCGGATTCTCGTATTCTCGATCTTTTTTGCGGTATCGGTAATTTTTCGCTGCCGCTGGCACGGACGGCGCGGCGGGTGGTCGGGATCGAGGACTATGCTCTGGCAATCGACGCCGCCATCGAAAACGGGCAAAGGAATGGTCTGGATAATAGCTCCTTTGTAGCGACTGCCGCCGAACGGGGGCTGCAGGAACAATGGCAGAACGAAGATTTCGAAGTGGTGCTGCTCGATCCGCCCCGGACAGGTGCTTGTGAGGTCGCCCGACAGCTCGTGGACCTGCGTCCTGCACGCATTATCTACATCTCATGTGATCCGATGACCCTCGCCCGCGACTTGAAGCCGCTGCTGAATGGCGGTTACCGGCCGCTTAAGTTCCGTGCTTACGATATGTTTCCCCAGACCGGCCATATTGAATCGCTGACTCTGCTCGAACGGATCTATTGACTCCTGATTGCATGTCCTGTCTCGACTGTTAAACTTGGACACACAAACAGCCGAGGTTCCCATGAAAAAATTTCTGTCTTTCCTGTTGCCGTCCCTGTTCCTGCTTTCGGCCTGTGGTCATTTCCAGCAAACCATGCCGCCTCTCCCGCAGGCCGCCGAGCAGTTACCGGTAGTTGACCGACTGCAGATTGCCGACGATATCGTGATCGGTCTTTCTTATCGGCTCGATCGGTGGCAGTCGGAATCGGAGGCCCCCGATTTTTTGATTGAGGAGTTCGTTCATCATATCGAGCACGAACTTGCAGAAAAGGGGTTGGTCCGCAGCGAGGAAGAGAAGATTGCAGTCGCCCGCAAGCGGTTGGCGGCAAACGAACTCTTTATCTTCCGCTCCGAGAGCGGAGCCTGGGTTTCGATCGATTTCAGCCGACTGCGCGAAGGAGAGCGCGCCCCCGATCGCCGGGCCGTCTTTAACTCGGCCGGCTACGCCGCTGAATCCCTGGCCGGGGAGGAGGGGGTAGCGGCTCTCGATTACCGGGTGTCGGCGGTCCGTTTGCCAGGTGCCGCTTACGCTTTCCGGCTCGATGCCGATTACCTGCTGCACGAAGAACCGCATAAATTCTCCGGCCTGATCGCTTTTGCCAATCCGTACTGGTTTTATGTCTACTACAACGATCCCTTGACCGACCGAGAGGACTTTACCGATATCGATCGCATGCTCCGGACGCTGCAGGTCACGGTCAACCAATAACCATTGTCCTGTTTTCGTGGAGCGATTTGATCTGTCAGTCTGGGAGGGATCGATAGCGAGAGGCCTTTATATTCCAAATATCTGCTTGCAATCGGCAATCGTTATATGATAAGTAGTTTCTACTTTTCGTAGTTGTATTGGAAAAGTGGGCTTTGGCTCACTTTTTTTTGTTTGGAGAAGACACGTGAACATGATGCAGCGATCACTTGTCGACGAGCTGGTCGATCTTGCCACCCCGATTCTGGACGAATTCGGTTACGAACTGGTAGATCTCGAGTTCAAGCGCGAAGGGTCGGACTGGTTCCTCCGGATTTTTATCGACAAGGAGGGCGGGGTCGGACTCGACGACTGCGTCAGCGTAAGCCGGGAGCTGAGTGCACTCCTCGAAGTCGAGGACATCATCGAAACCGCCTACCGGCTGGAGGTTTCGTCACCCGGTCTCGATCGGCCGTTGAAGAAGCCGGAAGATTTTGAGCGCTTCGCCGGTGAAAAGGTCAAGGTCAAGACTCTCGACCTGATCGACCCGGACGAACGTGGCTATACCCGCAAGACCTTCAGCGGAACCCTCGTCGGACTGTTCGACGGCAGGATCCGCCTGCAGCTGCTCGACAAAAAGGGCGGCGAAATAGAAATCGCATTGACCGAGATCGGCTCGGCCCATCTCGATCCGGAATTTTAACAAAACGCAGCACGTTGCTGCCTCGATTTAGAAGAAAGACGCAAGGGGGACAATCAGATGGTTCTCAATCTGAATCATGTCATCGATCAGGTCGTCAAGGACAAGGGTATTAACAAGGACGTACTCGTAGAGGCGCTCGAATCAGCCGTTTTGTCGGCCGCCAACAAGAAGTACCGCAACACCCGCGACCTGGAAGCACATTTCAACCACGAGATCGGCGAAGTCGAGCTGTTTGAGTTTGTCACGGTCGTCGAGGAGGTTGAGGACTCCTACCAGGAGATCTCCATCGAGGAGGCGAAGGAAATCGATCCCGACGCCGAACCGGGCGATTCTCTCGGGATGAAGCTCGATGCTTCCAATTTCAGCCGCATCGCCGCCCAGACTGCCAAGCAGGTGATCATCCAGAAGGTGCGTGAGGCTGAGCGTGAAGGGATCTACAACGAATTCAAGGACCGGATCGGTGAACTGCTTAACGGCATCGTTCGTCGCTACGAGCGGGGTGATCTGATTATCGATCTCGGCCGGGCCGAGGCGCTTTTGCCGCATCGTGAGCAGGTGCCGCGCGAAAATTACCGCCAGGGAGATCGGGTCAGGGCGTACCTCTCCGAAGTAAAGCTGTCTCCGAAAGGGCCGCAGATTATCCTCTCCCGTACTCATCCGGGCGTGGTCGCTTCACTGTTCAACTCAGAAGTCCCTGAGATTTCCGAGGGGATCGTCGAGATCATGGGTGTTGCCCGTGAGCCGGGCAGCCGGACCAAGATCGCCGTGGTGTCGCACGATTCCGATGTCGATCCGGTCGGCGCCTGCGTCGGGATGCGTGGCTCACGCGTGCAGAATGTCGTCTCCGAGCTGCGCGGTGAGAAGATCGATATCATCCCCTGGACTCCCGACATCGCCCGTTTCGCCTGTTCGGCCCTGTCGCCGGCCGAGGTGACCCGGGTCTATGTCGACAACGACGAGCAGGCGCTGGAGATCATCGTGCCGGACGATCAGTTGTCGCTGGCGATCGGCAAGAAGGGGCAGAACGTCCGTCTCGCCGCCAAGCTGACCAACTGGAAAATTGATATCAAGAGCGAGACCCGGGCAGAAGAGGCCGAACTGGAAGAGGCTGCTGCCGCCGCCGAGGCGGAAGAGGACCTTTCCGCCGAATCGCTGCTTGAGAAACATACCAAGGACGAACTGTACCAGATGGCGAAAGTGCACTCCGTCCCCGGACGCAGCTCGCTGAGCAAGGAAGAGCTGGCCGAAAAGTTGGCCGAAATCCTGCCGACGGTGGTCGAGGAAGTCGACGAAGAGGACGAAATGCAGCACGCCGTCGCCGATCCTCACGCCGAGGAGGAGACGGAATAAGCCATCGATGGAGACGACTTGTCGCAAGGTGGAGAGAAGCTGTATCGCCTGTCGGGAAAAACGGGAGCAACAGCAACTGATCCGTTTCGTTCTCGCCCCCGATAAGACGATCGTCGTCGATTACCGGCACCGGTTGCCGGGGCGGGGCGCATATATATGTATCGATCGAGGTTGTATCGATACCGCCGTGGCCAGAAACTGTTTCGACCGCGCCTTTCGCCAGAAACTGCCGGCGCAACAGGGAGAAGAGCTGGTTTCCGCCGTCGCTGAAGCCATTGGCCAGCGGTTGCTCGGTCTTCTCGGTATCGCCCGCAAGGCGGGTGGGGTGGCCAGCGGTACCAGCCAGATCCAGGCTATTCTCGATCGCGGTGAGGTTCATCTTCTGATCGCCGCCGTCGATGCGCCGGCGGGGACGGTTTCGAAAGCGTTGAAAACAGCCGAAGCGCACGGGGTCAAGACGGCCCGTTTCGCGGACCGGGAGAGTCTCGGTCGGGTCGCAGGCCGCGACGGTCGCAGCTTGATCGGCATCACAAATGAGCAATTCGCCGAATCATTGGCACTGGAAATAAAAAGGTTGCAGCAGATTGCAGGGGAGAATTGATGGGTAAGACACGCGTTCACGAATTGGCCAAGAAGCTCGAAATGGAAAACAAGGAGCTTCTGGAGAAACTTCAGGAAGCTGGAATTGAAGCCGCCAGCCATATGAGCGTTCTGGAAGAGGAAGATGTCCAGAAGTTCGAAGCGGCTCAATCACCGCAGCAGGTGAAGATTGAAGAGCAGCGGATCAATCCCGGGATTATCCGGCGACGCAAAAAAGCTGTTGAGCCGAAGGCAGCGCCTGCCGAGGAACCGGTAGCGGAGGAAGAGCGGCCGGAAACGGAGGCTGCCGAAGAAGAGGCCGCGACGGAACCGGCAACGGAAGCTCCCGAAGAGGTAACTGCCGAGCCTGCGCAGGAAGCAACGGCCGAACAGGAGCCACAAGAGGCGCCGACGGCCGAGGAGCCGGCACCGGCCAAGTCGAAAGCCGAGGCGAAGCCTGAGAAGGCGAGTGCCAACCGGGCCAAAATTCTCGGTCGCGTTGAACTGCCGACCCCGGCCGAAAGACCGTCCCGTCCGGCCCGGGGCGATGCCCCAGGCCGAAAGAAACCTGCAGGAAAGCCTGCCGGGAAACGTCCCGGAGGAGCTCCCCAGGTGCCTGCTCCCGGGATGGCGCCGCCGCCTCCTGAGAAGGAACAGTCTCGGGGCAAGAAGCGGAAAAAAGGGAAGGAGCGGGTCGACTTCGGCTCCGGTGATGGCCCGAAACGGCGCGGCAGACGCGAGGTGTTCGAGCCGGACCGCGATTTCGGTCGACGTAAAGGCCGCAAGCGGGACAAGCCGGCCAAGAAGACCGAGATCACCGTCAGTAAGGCGATCAAGCGGAAAATCAAGATCAGCGATGTTATCACCGTCGGTGAACTGGCGAAGCGGATGAGTATCAAGGCGAACGACCTGATCCGCGAACTGATAAACCAGGGACAGATGGTAACGATCAACCATCCTCTCGATTTTGATACGGCAGCGATCCTCGCCTCTGAATTCGACTATGAGGTCGAAAATATCGCTTTCGACGAGGAGACCATCCTCGAAAAGACGGATATCAACCTCGATGACGAAGGGAAGTCCGAGGATATTTGTGAGCGACCGCCGGTCGTGACCATCATGGGTCATGTCGACCACGGCAAGACCAGTCTCCTCGATGCCATTCGCGAGGCGAACGTCACCGCCGGTGAAGCGGGCGGGATCACCCAGCATATCGGTGCCTACGAGGTCGATATCGACGGGCGCAAGATCGCCTTCCTCGACACCCCGGGCCACGAGGCGTTTACCGCCATGCGTTCGCGCGGTGCCCAGGTTACCGATATCGTTATCCTGGTTGTCGCCGCCGACGACGGCGTTATGCCGCAGACCAAGGAGGCGATCAACCACGCCAAGGCGGCCGGAGTGCCGCTGATCATCGCCGTCAACAAGATCGACAAGCCGGATGCCAACCCGGATCGGGTCAAGCAGGAGCTTGCCGAGTTCGAACTGGTTCCGGAGGACTGGGGTGGCGACACTATCTTCGTCGAGGTCTCGGCCAAGCAGCAGACCAACCTCGATCAATTGCTAGAGATGATCCTGCTCCAGGCAGAAGTCCTGGAGCTCAAGGCCAACCCGAAGAAGAGAGCGAAGGGTACGGTTGTCGAAGCCCGCCTCGATAAGGGGCGCGGCCCGGTCTCGACCATTCTGGTCCAGGAAGGGACGCTCAAGATCGGTGATCCGATCGTGTCCGGCCTGCATTTCGGCCGGGTCCGGACCATGCTTGACGATCTCGGCAAGCCGGTCGAAGAGGCCGGTCCGTCCTGTCCGGTTGAGGTGACCGGTCTCTCCGGTGTCCCCGATGCCGGCGATACCCTGCACGCGGTCGAGGATGAAAAGACGGCCAAAGACGTCGCCCAGCACCGTCAACAGAAGCTGCGCGAGTCGGAACTGGCCAAGACCAGCAAGGTCTCTCTCGACCAACTCTACGCCCAGATCCAGGAAGGGGACGTCAAGGAGCTCAAGATTATTATCAAGGCCGACGTTCAGGGTTCAGTCGAGGCGGTCAAGGATGCCCTCAACAAGCTTGCGACCGACGCCTGTCGCCTGGTCGTGATCCATACCGCTGTCGGTGGTATTATCGAGAGCGATATCAGTCTCGCCTCGGCCTCGAACGCCATCGTCCTCGGCTTCAACGTCCGGCCGGAAGTGAAAGCGTCCAACCTGGCGGAGAAGGAAGGGGTCGATATCCGGCTCTACAACATCATCTACGATGCGGTCGAGGATATCCGTAATGCCATGGAGGGTCTGCTCGCGCCGACCCTGCAAGAGAAGGCGATGGGGCGGATCGAGATCCGCGAGACCTTCCATGTTTCCAAGGTCGGCACGGTCGCCGGTTGTTATGTTCTCGACGGCAAGGTCATGCGCAACGCCAAGGCGCGCCTGGTCCGTGACAATATTGTAATCTGGGAGGGGACGCTCAACTCACTCAAGCGTTTCAAGGACGATGTCAAAGAGGTTCAGGCCGGTTACGAGTGTGGTCTCGGTCTGGAGAACTACAACGACATCAAGGTGGGTGACATCCTCGAAGCCTACGAGATGGAAGAGGTCAAAACGACACTTTAAACGGTAGGAGCCATGATCGTCGGAGTGTTGCGCCTTGAGCTGCAGCTTTATTCGCCACAGAGCTTGAAGGAGAAGCGTTCAATCGTACGCCGCATCCTCGGGCGCTGTCGCGAGCGTTTCCCGGTTTCGGCCGCCGAGACCGGCCTGCATGATCCATGGCAGCGCGCCGAGGTCGGCTTCACTGCTGTCGGCAGTGACGATGTCACATTCGACGCATTGTTTGAAAAAATTGAATCAGAGATTGAACGGACCGGGCTGGCTGAAATCTGTGCCCGGTCTTCTGATATCTTCCACTATTAACGGAGAGTGCTTTTTGGAGTTCAAACGTTCACATCGTGTTGGCGAAACCATCCTCAAGGAGGTTTCGGAGATCCTCAACCGGGGCCTTAAGGATCCCCGGGTCGGTTATGTTACCATCACCGCGGTCGATGTGACGCCCGATCTGAGCATCGCCCGGGTTTTTTACACGGTTATCGGTGATGAGAAGGAACGGCACCAGACCGGGGAAGGGCTGGCCAAGGCGACCCCCTATATCCGTCGACAGCTGTCACAGCGGTTGCGGATGCGGCGCACGCCCGAGATCGAGTTCCGCTACGATACTTCGATCGATTATGGCAACCATATCGAATCCCTGCTGAAAGATATCGAGAATGAGCGAAGCGACGACGATCAAGGCGATAACTGACCTGATCCGCGAGCAGGAGAGTTTCCTGGTCGCCTCACACGAAAGCCCGGACGGCGACGCCCTGGCCTCGACCCTCGCCCTGACCCTCGCCCTGCGCGGGATGGGCAAAGAGGTAGTCGCCTACAACCAGGACGGCGTTGTCACACCGTTCTCTTTTCTCCCCGGCGCTGAGACCCTGGTCGACACCCTGCCGGTGGGTCAGTCGTTCGATGTCGGCTTCGTGCTTGACGCCGGCGAGCTGAAGCGGGCCGGTGACGAACTCCGGGATCGCTGCCGGGTACTGGTCAATATCGACCATCATCCCTGCTCCGAGGACTTCGGTGAGCATTACTTCGTTGACGAGTCGGCCTGTTCGACCGGGGTGCTGATTTACCGCCTGCTCCAGGCGATGCAGTGCCCGATCGACACCGCCGTTGCAACCAACCTCTACGTGACCATCCTCTCCGACACCGGTTCGTTCCGCTACTCAAACGCCGACAAGGAGGCCTTTGCCGTCGCCTCCGAGATGATCGACAAGGGGCTCAATGCCTGGGATATCGCCTCGCGGCTCTATGAAACCCAACCGGTGGAGCGTCTGAACCTGCTCGGTGAGGCGCTGCAGACCCTGACTGTCTCCAAGTGCGGTCGTTTCGCTTCGGTCAGTGTCTCTTGTGCCATGATGGAGCGGGCCGGGGCCGGTCCCGAGCATACCGACGGCTTCGTCAACTATCCCCGATCGATCGAGGGGGTCGAGGTCGCTATCTTCTTCCGCGAAATTTCGACCGGTCTGTTCAAGGTCGGTTTTCGCTCCAAGGGGAACGTCGATGTCGGTGCCCTGGCACGAGAACTCGGCGGCGGCGGTCATCACAACGCGGCCGGGGCCAAGGTCGAGGGTAACCTCGCCGAGGTCCGCGCCGAAGTCTTCAAACGCCTCGGTATCTCCTGATTTCTTCCATGCATGGTTTTTTGCTGATCGACAAGCCGGCCGGGATCACCTCGCACGACATCGTGCGCCAGATCCGGCGCAAGCTCCATATCAAAAGGGTTGGTCACGGCGGTACCCTCGACCCGATGGCGACCGGGCTGGTCCCGGTGGCGATCGGTGATGCGACCCGCCTGCTCGAATTCTATTCCGATAGTGACAAGGGTTACTCGGCAACGATGCGTCTCGGTGTGACCACCGATAGCCAGGATGCCGAAGGTGAGGTTGTCGCTACCGCCGACTGGCAGAGCGTGACGCCCGATACGGTCGAGCAGACGCTGACGTCGATGCAGGGCGATCTCGACCAGGTGCCGCCGATGTTTTCGGCCCTGAAGAAGGACGGGACTCCACTTTACAAGCTGGCTCGGCAGGGGATCGAAGTCGAACGCAAGGCACGTCGTATCACCATCCGTTCCATCGCCATGACCGCCTGCGAGCTGCCATCGGTGAGCTTCGACGTCGTCTGCTCCAAGGGGACCTATATTCGTACCCTGGCTCACGATGTCGGCCAGAGCCTCGGCTGTGGCGCCCACCTGACCGCGCTGCGCCGCTTCCGCCACGGACCGTATGAGATCGCGGCCGCAATCCGGCTCGAGGATTTCGTTGCCGCCAGCGACGAGCAGGCAGCCGCGATGCTGATCCCGCTGCTCGAGATGCTGCCTGACCTGCCGCTTGGCCGCCTGTCGGATGAGGCGATCCCACGACTGCTCAACGGCATCCCGCCGCAGAGTGATGAGGTCGACTTTGATGCTGACTGTGTGGGTGGCGATATAGTCCGCCTCGTTGCCGGAGGTAGGCTGCTGGCCGTCGCCGAGTTCGACCCGGCCCGTACGCGGGAGAAGAGGGGGGATTTTATCCTCTCCCGGGTTTTTACCTGTGGCCAATAAGATCCGGACTGATCATCGTAAGGGTTGCAAAAGGTTGCCCTGGAAAGTCAAAATCTGTTTCACGCGAAGGCGCAAAGTAAAGAAAATACGAACAGGCAACGGCTTAAAGTCGACAAGATTAATAGGTTTTGTTTTTAACCTTGAGGAGTATTTTTTTATGGTTGTCGATTCTCTTGGCGACTTTGCGGCTTTGCGTGAAATACGTTTTTCGAATAGACTATTGCGGTTCTCTTCGTGCCTTCGTGGTAATAACCATTTGTTCGGGTTGCAGAACCGATAAAATAATCGAATCAAGGCTTTACATCGGGTTGATGTTGTGATAAATAGACGTGTTTCTAAGACATAATAAAGATTATTGCCGGAAAGGAAGCGTAACAGATGCTGGCTACGGAACGTAAACAGGAAATTATTGAAAAGTTCAAGACTCATGAAAGTGACACCGGTTCGCCGGAAGTGCAGATCGCACTTCTCTCTGAGCGGATCAGTTACCTGACTGAGCATTTCAGAACACACAAGAAGGATCATCATTCCCGTCGCGGATTGCTCAAGCTTGTCGGTCAGCGCCGGAGGCTCCTCGATTATCTGAAGTCCAAGAATGTCGAGAGCTACCGGACGATCATCAAGGAACTCGGTATCCGCCGGTAAAAAAAGGGCAGCGGTTCTTCAGCCGACACGGAGAACACGCTGCCTTTTGCTTTACATAGGCTGGCGCGGGAGGTTGTCCGGAGAGAGTGTCTGTGCCCGATCGGTACAGGCAATGTCTCAGGCCATCCTCCTTTGCCTTTCTTCCGCGTGTTGGTATCCTCTATCGGAAGAGATTGTCGTAAAACTGAATAGAAAGCTAAAGGAGGCTTAAATGGCCCACCAGAAAGTACAGGCCGAATTCAACGGCCAGCCGCTGACCATCGAAACCGGTCAGGTGGCACGTCAAGCTGATGGCGCGGTAATCGTCACCTATGGAGAATCGAAGGTTCTCTGTACGGTCGTCTCCGCGACCAAGATGCGCGAAGGTCAGGATTTCTTCCCCCTGACCGTCAACTACCAGGAAAAATTCTACGCAGCCGGCAAAATTCCCGGCTCCTTCTTCCGCCGCGAGCGCGGCGCCACCGAGCGTGAGACCCTGATCTGTCGTCTCATCGACCGCCCGATGCGTCCGCTCTTCCCGAAGGGTTACCTCTACGAGACCCAGATCATGCCGACCGTTATCTCGGCCGACCTGGTCAACGACCCCGACACCCTGGCCATGGTTGCCGCTTCGGCCGCCGTTGCCGTTTCCGACATTCCGTTCGAAGGCCCCATCGCCGCCGTTCGCGTCGGCCGGATCGACGGCAAGCTCGTCGCCAACCCGACCCGCGAGCAGATGGAAAACAGCGATATCGAGATCGTCGTTTCCGGTTCGAAGGACGCGGTGATGATGGTCGAAGGTGAAGCCGACCTGATTTCCGAAGACGAGATGCTCGAAGCGATCTTCTTCGGCCACGAGTCGCTGCAGCCGCTGATCGCCCTGCAGGAAGAGCTGGCCGCCAAGGTCGGTGTCGAAAAACGTGAATTCATCGTTCCTGAAACCGACGCCACCCTCGAGGAGCGGGTCACCGCTCTGACCGAGGAGCCGATGGGCAAAGCGGTCCGCATCCAGACCAAGCAGGAGCGCTACGCCGCCATCGACCAGGTCAAGACCGAGGTCAAGGAAGCGTTGGCCGAAGAATTCGAAGGCCGCGAGGAGGAGATCAGCTCCATTATCGGCTCGATTCACAAGCGGATCGTACGCCAGATGGTCGTTAACGATCGCGTCCGGATCGACGGCCGTGACATGTCGACCATCCGCCCGATCACCTGCGACGCCGGCTTTTTGCCGCGCGCCCACGGCAGCGCCCTGTTTACCCGTGGCGAGACCCAGGCTCTGGTTGCCGCCACCCTCGGCACCGCTGTCGATGAACAGCGCATGGACAATGTGCAGGCGATGGAGTTCAAGAAGTTCCTGCTCCATTACAACTTCCCGCCGTTCTGCGTCGGTGAGACCAGCATGCGCCTCTTCCCGGGCCGCCGTGAGATCGGTCATGGTTACCTGGCCGAGCGTTCGGTTGCCAAGATCCTGCCGAAGCATGACGACTTCCCGTACACCATCCGTATCGTCTCCGACATCCTCGAGTCGAACGGTTCCTCGTCGATGGCCTCGGTCTGCGGTTCCTCGCTGGCGTTGATGGACGCCGGAGTCCCGGTCAGTGACGCTGTCGCCGGTATCGCCATGGGCCTGATCAAGGAAGACGACAAGGTCGCAGTCCTCTCCGACATCCTCGGTGACGAGGACCACCTCGGCGACATGGACTTCAAGGTGACCGGTACCGCCAACGGTGTTGCCGCTCTGCAGATGGATATCAAGATCACCGGCGTCGACAAGGCGATCATGAAGCAGGCGCTCGAGCAGGCCCGTGAAGGCCGCCTCCACATCCTCGGCAAGATGGCCGAAGCGATCGCCGAGGCCCGTCCGGAGCTTTCGCCGTACGCACCGCGGATTACCACTATCTACGTCAAGCCGGACCAGGTCCGTACCGTTATCGGCCCCGGTGGCAAGAACATCCGTGGTATCATCGACGCTACCGGTTGCGCCATCGATATCGAAGACGACGGCCGGGTCAACATCGCTTCTTCGGACGGCGAAGCGGCCAAGGCGGCGATCAAGATGATCCGCGACCTGACCCAGGAGGCCGAAGTCGGCCGCCTCTACCAGGGCGAAGTCAAGAAGATCATGGAATTCGGCGCCTTCGTCGAAATCTTCCCCGGCACCGACGGCCTGGTTCATATCTCCGAACTGGCCAAAGAGCGCGTGCGCTCGGTTACCGATATTCTCAACGAAGGTGACTCGGTTCTGGTAAAATGTATCGGTATAGACAAGCAGGGCAAGATCAAGCTGTCACGCAAGGAAGCGCTCGATCAGAAGCTTCCTGAAGAGGGCTGATACAGATAGGGGAACCATGATCAACCAGACGATCATCGATAATGGAATCAGGATCATTACCGAACAGATACCGGTCGCTCACTCCGTCTCCCTCGGAGCCTGGGTGACGACCGGTTCAAGATATGAAGATGCCGCTTTAAGCGGCATCTCTCATTTTGTCGAGCATATGTACTTCAAGGGGACCGAGCAGCGCTCGGCGCGGCAGATCGCGTTGGAGATTGACGCCGTCGGCGGGCTCCTCAACGCCTTCACCAGCCACGAGTACTGCTGCTACTACGCCAAGGTCCTCTCTCATAACCTGCCGCTGGCGACCGACCTGATCTCCGACATCCTGCTCAATTCGGTCTTCTCGCTCGACGATATCGAAAAAGAGCGGCGGGTTATCCTCAACGAGATCGCCATGGTCGAGGATACACCCGACGACCAGGTACATGAGCTGTTCAGCCAGATGTTCTGGCAGGGGAACAGCCTGGGACAGCCGATTCTCGGCAGCCGGGATTCGGTCAGCCGTTTCAGTCGCGCATCCATACTCGAATTCGTGAAAGAGGCCTACTGCGGCAATAACCTGATGATCACCGCCGCCGGCAACCTTGAGCACCAGGCGGTGGTTGACCAGGTCGCCGAACGATTCGCCAAGGTCAAGCCGGGCCGTAAACCGGCATCGGTCAAGGCTCCGGAATATCGGGGCGGGGTCGATGTGCGCAAGCGCCAGCTCGAGCAGGTCCATGTCTGTCTCGGCACCAAGGGTTTGCCGCAGAGCCACCCCGATCGCTTTGTGATCTATTTTCTCAATACCATCCTCGGTGGCAGTATGAGTTCGCGCCTTTTCCAGGCCATCCGCGAGGAGCGTGGGCTTGCCTATTCAATCTACAGCTACCTCCATTCCCACTCCGATGCCGGTGCCCTGATCGTCTATGCCGGAACGCCTCCGGAGGATGCTTACGATGTGGTCGCCCTGATCTTGCGCGAGCTACATGAAACCAGCCACTCGCTGGTGCCGGATGAGGAGTTCGCCGCCGCCCGCGAGCAACTCAAGGGGAACCTGCTGCTGTCGCTGGAAAGTACCGAGAACCGGATGACCCGCCTTGCCAAGAACGAGATATACCTCGGCAAGCAGCCATCGATCGAAGAGTCGATCGACGGGATCGACAAGGTGACGCCGGAGGATGTTCGCACCCTGGCCTCGGAGCTGTTCCACGACAAGTACCTGACCCTGCAGATGCTCGGTACCCCAGATGATGCCGATTTTTCCATCCTCGACCTGACGGTCAACGAATAACCTATTACGCTGCTATTCCCGGAGTTAAAGATGAGCCGAATCGAAGTTTCCGTCAAGAAACTGCATCCGCAGGCGGTGCTGCCGCGCTACATGACCGAGCATGCCGCCGGCATGGATCTCTGTGCTGCCCTCGACGAACCGTTGATCCTACAGCCGGGCGTGCGCTGTATTGTTCCGACCGGGATCGCTATGGCTATCCCACCCGGCTTCGAAGGGCAGGTCCGGCCCCGTTCCGGTCTGGCGATCCGCGAGGGGATCACCATGCTCAACAGCCCCGGCACCATCGACGCCGACTACCGCGGCGAGATCGGCATGATCGCCGTCAATCACGGCCAGAAGGCGGTCACTTTCCGCCACGGCGACCGGGTCGCCCAGTTAATCATCGCCCCGGTGACCATGGCCGCGCTGGCTGAGGTCGATGTACTGCCCGATACCGAGCGCGGTGACGGCGGTTTCGGCCATACCGGTGTCAACCCCGGAGGGGAGGGCGCGGCATGACTGAGTGTTCGACCCCGGAGGTCGAGTTTCCGACCGAATACACCTTCAAGGCGTTCGGCCTTGCCGAGAAGGAAGAAGAGTTCATAAAGGCGGTTAAGCAGGCGGTCAACAACAGCGTGACCTGCAGTGATGATGCCATCCACATCCGCGAGAGTTCCGGTGGCAAGTATGTCTGCGTGTCGGCCATGGCCTATCTGACTGGTAAAGAGCAGCTCTACGCCGTCTACCGCGATCTCAAAGCGATCGACGGCCTGATGTTTCTGCTGTAGGGTCACATTGCCGGCCTGTTCTAACTGATGACTTTTTTTAGCGAATTTGCTATGGTCAAAAGGTACGTTTGAGCAGGTTCATGGTTTTTATGGGCCATTTTCGGAGTTATAGACCATGCTGGTATCGGTAAATCCTGAAAATCCGCAACCGCGTCAGATCGACCGGATCGTCGAGACCCTGCGCCAGGGCGGAATTATCGTCTACCCGACCGACACCATATACGGACTCGGTTGCGACATCTTCAATCACAAGGGGGTTAAGCGGATCTACCAGGTCAAGCAGCGAGACCCGCGCAAGCCGTTCTCCTTTATTTGCGCCGACATCTCCGACGTCGCCAGCTACTGCCAGGTCAGTAACTTCGCCTACAAGATCCTCAAACGCCATCTTCCCGGCCCGTACACCTTCGTTCTCGATGCGACCCGCCAGGTTCCGGGACTGCTCACCACCCGCCAGAAGACGGTCGGTGTCCGCATCCCCGATAACCCGATCGCGCTTGCCATCGTGCGCGAGCTCGGTCACCCGCTTATCACTACCAGCGCCAACACCGCCGGGGACGATCCGGTCAACGACCCGGAGGAGATCGAGGCCCGCTTCGGTAAGTCGATCGACATGGTTGTCGACGGCGGTATCCTGATGGGGGATTCGTCGACCGTGATCTCTCTGGTCGACGATCATATCGAGGTCCTGCGCGAAGGGAGCGGCGATATATCCTGGATCGAACAGCCCTGATCATGCGTTTTTTTATTCTCTCCTGTCTCATATTTATCTTTTTGTCCCTCCCTGTTTCGGCAGCGGATAAGGAGTTCGGTGGTATCGGTGCCCAGGTGGTCCCGACCGCGACCGGCGAGATCGTCGTGTTGCAGCTGGTCGACGGTTCCCCCGCCGCACAAAAAGGACTTCTTCCGGGCGACCTGATTGTCAGCATCAATGGTAAGCCGCTCAAAGGTCTCGATTTCAACACGGTGACCCGTGACTACCTCTGGGGATTCGTCGGCGAATCGGTCGAGGTGACCTGGCTGCGTCCCGGCGAGGTCGATAAACGGAGTGCCGATCTGGTCCGGGTCAAGATCGATGCCGAATCACTGCGCCATCCCGGCGTCAAGATGCTTAAGCCGGAGTAGCAAAGATGGCCAAAGAGATTACGATTACCCTCTGCCGGATCAATTTCATCAAGGAGTGGCGCTACGATGTTGATCCGGAGCAGATTGCCGCTCTGGCCGGTGAACTCGATGCCGAGTATGCTTCGATCGGAGTCAATGTCCGCTTCGATGGTGAAATTGACCATACGGTAGAGGTGAGGGGCTACGGCGATCTGCTCAATTCGATCCGCCTGCGTTCGAGCGAGGCGGGGGTCGGCAATCCCTGCCTCGGGCATGTGATCGGTGAGAGCAAGGAGTGTAACTTCCTCGATGATATTAAGCGGGGGGTCAGCCGGATCGCTTTTGCGCCGGAGATGATTGAGCCGGATGGTGCCTTTAAGAAGGTGTGTCACAACTGCGGTTGTGGCTGTTAAGCTATCTGAGTTGATGGAAGGCTGACTTTAAACATTTTTTATCAGTTTGATTTTTTCTATGTGAATTGCTTATTATCTCGATAATGAAACCTTCACTCCTGAAATCATTAATTACCGTTCTAATTCCAACACTGATCCTGACATTTTCAACAAATGTGCTGGGTTTAGAATGGTGCGTTGGTGAAAATGGTCATACGAAGATTGAATACCCCGGTAGCAGTAATTGTTGTGATGAAGGGACTCCGGCTCAATCAGGCGTTAAAAAATCTCCTGTTTCAGAATATGCTTTTGGAAATGTAGGTTGTGCTCCTTGTCTTGACTTCGTAGCACTTAACGATACTGCATTATCGAAAAGGTTTAAAAGTTGGTCGTCATTCAAGGAGATTGCCAGTGCAGATCCTAAACCCTATCCAGCTTTTCACAACAATAAATACCATTCCAACAAACTGAAAAATAATCAACCACCCAGAATTTCACAAACAATTCTATCTCACCGTAAAGTTGTTCTTCTGAATTAATTCCACCTCTCCCGGCAATTTCTTCATTTTGTTGGGGTGTCAGAACTCATTACCAGTAAATTCAACTCGCTTGGCAACACGAATCTTGACCTCTATTAGATATTTAAGTAGTCGTCTGTTGCCAACTATTACATTTTTGGAGAAACGACTTTGAGTAAAAAGAACGAAAGCCCGGTCACAGTGGCGTGGGATTTTTTCTGCTCACTGAAACTGACCATCATTACCCTCATCCTGCTG
>PKTZ01000161.1 GCA_002868925.1 Desulfuromonas sp.
CGGGCCTTTCCTGTTCGTCCGTCAGCAGCGTCAGTCGTCTTCCGCCAAGATCGTGTCCGCTTCGTCGCCGGCGTCTTCGACCGGCCGCTTGCGGCGGATACCCGGCTTGGCCAGAATCTCCAGGTAAAACGATTCGAGCCCATCGGCCTCGGCCTGGGAGATGTGCTTGTTGATGGTGGCGACGTGGATCACCTCGCTGCTCGCCTCGTCGGCGCCGTAACGGCAGTCAAAGTCCCAGTAGTCGAAGCCCGGCGGCAGCGGCTTGCGGCGCTCGCGTCGCAGGTATTTTTTGACTTCGTACTTGATCGCGTCGACCAGCCGTGGCAGCTTGTGCTTGGGGTGCGACATCTTGAAGGTTTTTCTCATGTTGTATCCTGTATCGGGAAAAAAGTTGTGGGATAAGGGTCTCAGGTCCCGCTATGATAACACTCCCCGGAGTCCGGCGGGGGTTTTTGTCGGAGGTGCAGGATGAATAATCAATCGCCAAAAATCGAAAGCTGCCGCGCCGCCTTGGTCGCCAACGGCTTCGAGGTATTCGTTGCCGCCGATCCGGCGCAGGCGAAACAGATATTTTTCGAGCAGATCTTCCCGCCGCTTAAGGATGGTCTGATCTCCTGGGGCGACTCGATGACGATGGAGGCGACCGGTCTGCTCGACGCCCTGCTCGCCGACCCGCAGCTCAACCTGCTCAAGACCTTCGATCCGACCGCCGAGCGGGGCGAGATCATGGAACGCCGCCGCCAGGCGCTGTTGGCCGATCTCTTCCTCACCGGCTCCAACGCCGTCACCCTTGATGGCAAGCTGGTCAACCTCGACATGATCGGCAACCGAACCGCCGCCATCGCCTTTGGCCCGAAAAAGGTGGTGCTCTTTATCGGCCGCAACAAGATCGTGCCCGACCTGGTCGCCGCTTTCGACCGGGTGCGCAACGTCGCGGCGCCGAAAAACGCCAAGAGGCACAACATGCCGACTCCCTGCGCCAGCACCGGTCGTTGTCACGACTGCAGCTCGCCGCAGCGGATCTGCAATGCCTGGACGATCCTCGATAAGTGTTTTCCGAAAGAGCGGATCAAGGTTGTGTTGATTGATGATGATTTGGGGTTGTAGGGACTGTCCCCGAATGGGGACGGTCCCTCTCTTTTCCTCCGGGAAGTTGTCCCATTAACCGATAAAATCAAAACCGTGAGGTCTCGCCCTCACACTGCGCCGTACTCTTTTGGCAACACTCCAAAAGAGTACGCAGAAAAGAGCTGCGCCCCGACCCTGCGCTGTTCCCTCGGTCGCACAGATGAAAACCGGCAGCAAAAAAACTCGTCCTTCAGAGCCTTTGGCTCTTATGTCCTCAAACAGTTTTTGCTGCTTTTTCGATTTTCATCCATGCTCTCTCGGCGCTCCGCCACGGGGCGAAAATCAAAATCAACAATGCCGAAATCACCACCATCAAAAATCTTCGCAGCCCGTTTCAGGTTAGAGAGCCACGAGGACGCTTTCTACGATTGTGGCAGATCCGGTGAAAAGCGGCACCGTCAACCGCGAATGCAGTGCCCGCCGCCAGGCGCGTGCTTTCTTTTGCGTCTTTTTCTTTTGTCACGCTGACAAAGAAAATGACGCCGGTCGTTGGGCCGGAACCCGACGGTCTTGATCCTAAATTACAAATTTACATGGATAAAATCTTCGGGGACACTTCCCTGTACTTCGGGAAGTGTCCCCATGCGGAAAGCGTCAGTCACGATGCCAGGACACCCTGCAGGTCGGCGGCTCGCCGGTCCAGGAGATCTCCATTTCCCCCTGGTGCGAGCGGCTCAGGATCCGCCCGAGTTTTTCGGCCAGCTTGACCGTGGTCGTTTCGATCATGATCTCGCCGTCGGCGCGCTCGGTCTTGATGATCCGCTCGAGCGGGTTCGCCTGCCGCGCTTCGTCGGCGCTGTTCTGCAGGGTATTGAGAATATCCTTTCTGTGCTGATCGAGGTAGTCTCCGGAAATGGTCAAAAAACCTTCCGGTGCGTGTTCCTGCCGCTTCTGGCAGGCCGAGCAAACGGTCATGGTGTGATCGCCATCCAGGCTCTTTTCATAGAGCTCCGGATCCGATTTCCAGGTTTTCATCTGGTAGACCGCATGACATGATTTGCAGATGTGGACACCCGGCAGGCCGGTTTCCGGGGCAAAGGGGTCGCTGTGGGTCATCTTCCGGCCACGTTTGTCACTGGTTCCAAACTTCTCGACATTTCTTAACATGACATACCTCCTCTGCTTTTCTATCAGTATATCACTCAAGGTAAAAAGCTCTGCCGGCAGCGGGGGAAATTCCTCTTATTTTTCAATGCCTTGACAGGGTTGATTCGCAAGCGTATGATATCTTTTGTTTTTTTGCTTTGTTTGAGAGGTTGGGTGATGGAGATTTCTCAACACAGCTGGATGAATCGAACCTGATACCGCCGATCGGTGTGCTACCGCTCGGCGGTTTTTTTATTGCCTTCAAGGAGAGATAACGATGTCCGAAAAGCTTGATAAAGGGAAAGCGATGCTCGAGGAAGTGGCGCTCGGTTATGCCAAGGGACACGGATTGACGCCGGCGGTCGAGTGGGAAGATCTCGGGTTTGAATGGATGCTTCGGTTGAGTGACGACGATCACACCGTGCGGGTCGGTTTCTCACCCGACGAGATCGAGTTTTTCGCCGAGGATCTGCCGGAGAATAAAGAGACGAAGATGAAGATTCGCAATGCGTTTGCGAGTTTGTCGATGTAAGTTGATTTTCGCAGGGAAGTGAATAGAAAGTTGAAAAGGCCCAAGCTCTAACGCTTGGGCCTTTTGTGTATTTCCAGTTGATGTTGGTTTAAAAGTTCCGCACAAAGTAAAGGACAAATGCAATCTATGCTGACTTGAGCTCAAGTAAGTCCAAAAGAGAACTATACAGCGCTTTCATTGATTCAGCGGAGATTTTTAGAGTACTAGGCGATTCAATGACTTGTGGTATGATTCGCCGAATTTAGGTTCAAATAAAAAAATCCGGGATGGTGTACTTCAATTGAGCGGTAAACGAATTTTCATTACGGGTATAGCAGGTTTTTTGGGGAGTCACATCGCGGACAGGTGCCTCGCTGAAGGGCACACGGTTTCGGGATGTGACAACCTCATCGGTGGCTACCTTGACAATGTTCCGAGTGGCGCTGAGTTTCATCAAGTCGACTGCAATGATTTTGCGCCGCTGGCCGCTTTGCTGAAAGAGGTCGATATTGTCTACCATTGTGCTGCCACAGCCTATGAGGGCCTCTCCGTATTCAGTCCGCATCTGGTCACCCAGAATGTTGTCACGGCGACCAGCGGAGTTGTTTCTGCGGCAGCGGCCGCAGGGGTCAAGCGTTTCATTCTCTGTTCGTCCATGGCCAGGTACGGCGCCAATGAGGTTCCGTTTACCGAGGAGATGACGCCGGCTCCTCAGGATCCCTACGGCATCGCCAAGTGGAGCGCGGAACTGCTGCTTGACAATATCGCCGATACCCACGGCATGGAGTGGGTGGTGGCGGTTCCTCACAATATCATCGGGCCCCGGCAGCGCTACGACGATCCCTATCGCAACGTCGCCGCCATTTTCATCAACCTGATGCTGCAAGGACGCCAACCCTATATCTACGGGGACGGCAATCAGGGCCGCTGTTTCAGTTTTGTCTCCGATGTGGTGGACCCGCTTCTGCGTATGGCTACGGAGGATCGCTGTGTCGGGGAGGTCATCAATATCGGTCCCGATGATGAGCTTGTGACGATCAACGAGCTTGCCGCCATGATCGCCCGGCTTCTCGATTTCGAGCTTAAACCGAACCGGATCGATAGCCGCCCCCAGGAGGTTTTCTTCGCCAACTGCTGCGCCGACAAAGCCCGCCGGCTGCTTGATTACCAGCCAAAGGTGAAACTCGAAGAGGGATTGGCCGCTATGATCGACTGGATAAAGTCTCGCGGACCTCGTCCTTTCTTACACAATCTGGAGCTGGAGATAGACCGGCCGTCCGCCCCGCAGACCTGGTCGAAGAAGTTGCTGTGAGGAGGAGGCTACTCCATAACGAAACCGATGGCGGGGGCCTCGCACAAAAGGCCGCCGATCTTTTGGCGGAGGCCATGACATTGGAGGGCACGCTGCATCTGCCCGACGTGCGCGATGACTATCGGTCTCGGTTAGAGCAGGTTGTTCTGTTGGCCACAAGCGCGCTGGACAATACGGAGGAAACTGCAGACGTTGCGTTGCTGCAATCGGTGTTGCTACGGGCTCAGGCGGCCCGGGCCGAGGATGCGCGCTATGGCGCCGGGCAGCTCTCCCGCGGATCTCAGCGGGCGCCGACATGGTCAGACTGCGAAGACGGCTGGCAGCGGGTCGAGCAGATCGTCTGCACTGCCGAAGAGGCGGCATTGGAAGCCGCACGCCTTGCCGGGCTCCTTGATACGGACAAAGCGCGAGCGATATCCCACCGAGCTGAAATTGCCGCAAAAGCCGCCAGGGAAATCGTCATCGAGCGGAACCGTGCCTACACCTTTCATGCAGATCCCGGCTTTTCGTTCGGCGAAGGGTGGTACCTGACCGCTGCATCATTGTTTGCCGGCCTTCCCATCCAGATCAGACCTGGCGCTGCCCAGGAATTGCAGGCCAAGCGGTTTCTGCACGATGCCGGACTGGAAGGATCTCTGCGTCCGTATCGGTCTCGGCCAGCGAGCCCCAAGCACCTGACGCATATCATCGCCGAGGCTTTTCACGCCGACGCGGCAGAAGCACAGAGCGCCCTTCGCAAAGCTTTCCTGGGAGACGACTCGCCAGCGGCTTCCTTACGGTCATGGATCGATGGCAAGGTGGGTGGGAATCGAGAACAAAAGGTGCTGCTTTGGGTCCGAACGGGTGATCACGACGCCCCGCGCAATACCTGTTTCGATGAGTTGCGTAAGATTTCTGAACTGGTATCGAATGCCGGGCTCACGCCCATCTTTTTCGGCGATGCCGTGCCCGCAGGTCTTGTTCCGACAAGCGGAATTGACCTGACCCTGTGCTGGAAGGAACCGCTCTTCCAGGGGGAGGATATGCGCCGGGCGCAACTGCAGCTGTTTGAAGAATTGAGAGACCGTTACGGCCTGGTGGGACAGATTGGCGTCACCACTGCCGGCATGGATGGACCGGCGCTTATGGGATTGCCCACCCTGTATCTCACCCAGGAACCCAACGTCCGATTGGGCAAATGGGTGGGAGCCGTTCCGGGCTATCAAGAAGTCGTGCGGGCGCCGGGCTATTTCGAAATCATCCGTACCACCTTAGGTCAGTGGCAGCAGTGCCCTCCGGAATGTGCCGGCTGACAAAAAGAACGGCGGCCTGCCGATGGCGGTTTTCGTGAAGGGGGCTTCTTGTTATATCAATGTCGTTACAAAACTGAAAAAATCCAAGGTAAGGCAACTACCAGTGGTATCCGACAAGTAAACCCAGATGTTCTCCTCCGGCTTCAGTATCGACACCAAAAAGCGTAACCTCGGCATCAGAATACCGTGCAGCCAGTCCAACATTAAAGTGGTTAATCGTCCACATTAGACCCGCATCAATCCAGACCCCACCACTGGTGTCATCGTCCGAAATGGTTAAGAAACCATTTACTTCTTCACGCTCCGCGTAAATCAAGGCGAGACCGCCTCCGATGTAGGGTTGAAAGGATGAATTCCTGGGGCCGAGATATTTTCGTATGCCGAATGAAAACTCTGCCGTGGAACCGTCAACTTCAATATAATCGCCTAATACTGTGTCGTAGTAGGTTTCTTCATCCCCTGAAGTAAGAATGCCAAAGGCAAAATTAATTGGAAAGTCGACGGCCGGGGCGAAGTCAGCCATCACTCCTAATTCGATATGTTCATCAAGCAGCCCCCAGTCATCGGACTCCAAATTTTTAACACCAACAAATCCATTGATATTCCCGCTTGCAGAGGCCGCGGCTGTGGTGATCATCGAGAAAGAAAAAAGAACGAACAGAAAAAAAGATAATTTTTTCATGATCCTCCCCTTGTGGTGGCTTGGTTTTGAGAAATTTAAATTAAGTATACCTCATATTATGGGACAGGTATTTTCAATCTAAATCTCTCGACTTCGGCTCGATGGCGATAAGTTAGAGAACGCTATCGCTAAAGCTTCCAGCCCCAATACTCGAGAAATCTTCGGAAATCACGCATATCCGAATCATCTCGCGCCCAGGGTTTGAGGCTGGTATAAAACGTATCCCCATCCGTTGCATCGACTCCCAGTTTTTTGTCGACACCGATGTTCCAGGCGAGTGCCCACCAGCTCATAAACAATCGCTCCCACGGCTTGGAGCTCCCCTTGACCAACCCCTTCCGGCTCCCTTCGGTTTCAAAGAAGGAGGTCGTTCCCCCGTTCGCCAGTTTCAGACGGGCCAAAGAGTCGAGCGGCGCAAGGGCCATCGGGGTCATCGCGCCTGCGGGCAGCTCGGTTGCAGCCTGCAGCCAGACATTACTGGCCCGGTGCGTCCCATCCGCAAGCAGCAGCATGATCCTGGTATCGCGCAAATCCGAATCGCCGAAGTCGAGGTTACCCGGCAACTGCTCGCCGTAGATGTTTTGCATGGCGGTTCGGTCCCACCCTTCCGGCAGGGCAGCGTCATCGAGGTAGGAGGTCGGGATAATGCCCAGGTAGCAGCCGCAGGTGTGGACGACAGTCACCAGCACCGGCTGATCATCCCGGTTGAGAGTGACTACGACAATCAGGCCGATATTTTTCCCCGCCACCAGGTGGCGGGCCGGGACCTTTTCGAAATGCACCCGATAGATGAGGTTGCGGTAGTCTCCTCTGGCGGTTTGGAAACTTCTCTCTTCGGCATAGAGGGTTGCTTTGGACGGATCGATGAAGATCAACTCGTTGCCGTTTTCCTGCAGCGTCGCCGTCGGGGTGCCGATCAGGTTGTAATCTTTTGGCGGCTGGTCGATGACGAAAGAGGGTGCGTGGACGTGCAGCGGGGTGTCCCCTTCGGAAACGAAAAGGGTCTGCCGGTTCAGATCGACGATAGGGGCCGGTTTTGCGCAACTCATGACCGCGGTGAGGAACAAAAGCGTCGCCGCGCTGCGCAGGGTGGTGCGCAGTCCTCTTATTAACGGGTCGGGCCATCCAGTTTTCAGTGACATAGCGAGATCCTTGGCATGCCATTAAGTATAGCACCCGCGACCAAAGTCGCGACTGATCCAGGCGGCAGTTAAGGTTTTGATTTTTATCGGCAGGGGTGGACAATCGGATAAATTAGGAGTATTAAGTTCGTACCAAGAGGTACAAACTCGAATCACTATTTCACTGGCCCCGGTTTCGCTATGTCCGAGCTGCTCCTCAATCCCGTTTTCCTGCTGTTTACCATCATCATCCTCGGCGAGGGGCTGGGCCACCTCAAGCTCAAATCGTTCTCCTTCGGCTCGGCCGCGATCATCTTCGTTGCCATGAGCTTCGGCCACTTCGGCTATCAGCTGCCGTCCGAATTCCAGACCCTCGGCCTGGTGCTGTTCATTTACTCGGTGGCGGTGTCGGCCGGTCCCGGTTTCTTCAGCTCGTTCAAGAAGCAGGGCTTTGGCCTCGCCATCGGCGCGGTGATCATCATCGCCATGGCCGGGTTGATGACCGTGCTCGCCTGCTGGATCTTCGGCTTCGACGTCTCCACCGGCGCCGGTCTGTTCGCCGGCGCCCTGACCAGCTCGCCCGGCCTGGCGGTGGCGGTCGAGGCGGTGGAGGGGAACGCGGCCGCCGCCTACGGCGTCACCTACGTCGGCGGCATCATCGGCGTCATCCTCTTCATGAACCTGATCCCGAAGATCCTCCGGGTCGATATCGCCGACGAAGAGGCGAAGATGAACAAGGAGCGGACCGAGAACAACCCGCCCTTTACCTACCATCACGTGATGGTGACCAACGCCAACCTGTTCGGCAAGAAGGTCCGCGAGCTCAAGCTCAAGGAAATCGCGCCGGTGGTGCTGACCCGCCTGCTGCGCGAAGGGGCGTCGGAGCCGGAGCTGGTGACCGGCGACACGGTGCTGCAGGAGGGGGACACCCTGCGCATCGCCGGCCGCGAGGCCGACCTGGCGCGGATCGAACTTTTCATGGGAAAACCGGTGGAAGGGGAGATCGCCTTCAACAAGGTGTTGAGCAAAAAGAGTATCGTCGTCTCCAAGCAGAGCGCCGCCGGCCAGACCCTCGGATTTTTGAACCTGCGCGAGACCTTTGGTGTGCAGGCGACCCGGATTACCCGTAACGGCTTCGACCTGCCGGCGACCACGACCATCCGGCTGCATATCGGCGACATCCTGCACGTCGTCGGCGAGGAGGACGCGCTGAAGAACGTGTGCAAGATCCTCGGTAACAACATGAAGCAGACCTACCGCATTTCGCTGCTGCCGATCCTGATCGGCCTGGTGGTCGGCTTCCTGCTCGGGCAGGTTCCGTTCAACCTGCCGGTGGCGGGCGAGTTCACCCTCGGCACCACCGGCGGCGTGCTGGTTTCTGGCCTGATCCTCGGCCATCTCTACAAGACCGGGCCGTTCGTCTGGGAGATGCCGGACACCGCTAATGCCTTCATCCGCGAGCTCGGGCTGATGTTCTTCCTCGCCACCGTCGGCACCAAGACCGGCGCGACCATCGTCGCGACCATCTCGGCGCAGGGGACCGACCTGGTGATCGCCGGGCTGGCGGTGACTTTGGTGCCGATGATCACCTACGTGCTGCTCAGCCGCTACGTGCAGAAAAAAACGTTCCTGCGCATGCTCGGCGTGCTCGCCGGCGGCATGACCAGCACCCCGGGGCTGGCCGCGATCAACTCCTACACCAGCTCCTCCTACCCATCGTCAGCCTACGCCACCGTCTACCCGGTCGGCCTGATCGGCATGATCCTCGGCACCAAGCTGCTGGTCTACCTGCTGGCGCTGCTGTAGGGGCCAAGGACTCCAGGTAAAATAAAGTCTGTTTTCACGCGAAGACGCGAAGTCGCGAAGAAGAGCAAGGCCTGTTTAAGGTGAAAATCAAAATCTAGAAAGCACAAAAAGAGGTTTTGGTTATAACCCTAAAAAAGCATTTTGCCTTTAAAGGTTTTTTTTACTTCGCGCCTTCGCGTCTTCGCGTGAGACAAGCATTTAAGATCGGTTATAATAAACTATGGGTCATGACACGTTAAGAGGTTGATCACGAATGATTTTAAGGATCAATGGATAGAGATCCTGACCTCTATGGTTAAATCTAAACTCGCATTCTTTAAGATGCAAGTTGAAGGTACTGGGAGCCATACCACGAAAACGAACGAGCCGTGTTTTTGAATAGCCCCAGAATCCTTCGATACCGTTGATGTGATTACGGCCTATGGCAAATTCATCTTTGCCATGATCAACACGAAGATGTTTGCCGTAACCGACATCAACCAAACCGTTATAGCCACGCCAGCCATCAGAGTAGATGATGCTCTTCAGTTCGACTCTGCCCCGTATAACCGCTTGTAGCGTGGCTTTAGAGCAATTGGGAACGATTTCCGTGTAAACGTGACCGTTCCGTCGAAAGAGACCGAATACGATTGTTTTGCCATATGCGCCACGTCCTCTTTTTCCTTTAATTCGACGTGCGCCAAAAAACGATTCATCAACTTCAACCTCTCCCGAAAAGGGAGATTGAGCATCACAATATTCAACCAGGCGCAGCCGGATCGCTTTTAAATACCGATTGACCGTATTACGGCTTAAACCTGTTAAACGAGCAATTTGTGAGGCGTCCAAATCGACAGAAAACAACCTGACAATCTGTCGAAATTGATGCTCAGAAATGCGTGAACGCCAAACATACTTGTTTTCCATAGTCATGACAGTAGCTTAGCACACCGTTGATAGTGCTTAACGTGTCATGACCCTAAACTATAAACTGTAAGAAAGTCGCACCATGGCCATCCTTGAAGTCGAATCCCTGCGTAAACAGTACGGCCTGCTCACCGCCGTCGACGATATCTCGTTTGCGGTACAGCCGGGCGAGTGCTTCGGCCTGCTCGGCCCGAACGGTGCCGGCAAGACCACCACCATCCGCATGCTCTACGGCTATACGCCGCGCGACGACGGCACCCTGCGCCTGTTCGACCTGGATATCGACACCGACCTGCGCGAGATCAAGCGCCGCATCGGCATCTGCCAGCAGGAGGACTCCCTCGACCCCGACCTGACGGTGCGCGACAACCTGGTCGGCTACGCCCGCTACTTCGCCATTCCGAAGGGGGAGGCGGAAGGGCGTGCCGACGAGCTTTTGACCTTCTTCGCCCTGCACAGCCGTGCCAACGACAAGATCACCATCCTCTCCGGCGGCCTGAAGCGGCGGCTGATGCTCGCCCGCGCCCTAGTCAACCAGCCCGAATTGCTGATTCTCGACGAGCCGACCACCGGCCTCGACCCGCAGAGCCGCCAGCTGCTCTGGGAGAAGCTGGCCGAGCTCAAGAAGCAGGGGCTGACCATCCTGCTCACCACCCACTACATGGAGGAGGCGGAGCGGCTCTGCGACCGGCTGGTGATCGTCGACAACGGCACCATCCTGATCGAGGGCAAACCTCAGCAGCTGGTACGGCAGCAGGTCGGCTCGAGCGTGCTCGAGATCGCCGATCCGGACGACAAGGTGCGTGCCTTCCTCGATAAAGAGGCGAGCCGGGTCGAGGACCTCGGCAGCCGCCTGCTGGTCTACCTCGACGACGGCGACGAGCTCTTTTTGAAGCTGACCCGCGAGGTACGGACCGAGGGCTGCGTGCTGCGCCCGGCCGGGCTCGAGGACCTGTTTCTGAAACTGACCGGAAGGGAGCTGCGCGAATGAAGTGGCCCAACCCTTCGCAGATCAGCGCCCGCGCCTTCAGGGTGTGGCAACGCAATTTTTCGATCTACAAGAAAAACTGGAAAATCTCGTTCATCCCACCGCTGCTTGAGCCGCTCTTCTACATCCTCGCCTTCGGTGTCGGCCTGGCGGTGATGGTCGGCGAACTGATCTTCAATGGCGAACATCTAACCTACACTACCTTTATCGCCCCGGCCCTGGTCGCGGTGGCGATCATGTACAATGCATTTTTCGAGACCACCTACAACAGTTTCGTGCGGATGTACTACCAGAAGACCTTCGATGCCCTGCTCGCCACCCCGCTCAACCTCGAGGAGATCATCCTCGGCGAGATCCTCTGGGCGGCGACCAAGTCGGTGATCGCGGCCGGCCTGATGACCGTGGTCATCTCCCTGTGCGGCTTCTTCGAGTGCCCGGGGGCGCTGTTGCTGATCCCGCTGGCGCTGCTCGGCGGCCTGGTCTTCGCCGCCCTCGGGATGATCTGCACCGCCCTGGTGCCGGGAATCGAGACCTTCAACCTGCCGATCTTCCTCGGCATCACCCCGATGTTTCTGTTCAGCGGCACCTTCTTCCCGCTGCAGAACCTGCCGGAGTGGGCGCAGACGGTGGCGAAGTTTTTGCCGCTGACCCACCTGGTGGCGCTGGTACGCGGCAGCAGTCTGCAGCTCTTCTCGGGCGAGCTCTGGTTCAGCCTGCTCTACCTGCTGGTGGCGGCACTGCTGCTGATCCCGCTGGCGATCGCGTTGATGGTGCGCCGCATCGTCGTTTGATCGCTCCGGTAAGTTCTCAACAAGTACTTGTGCCACTAAGACACCAAGAAAAGCCGATTCTTAAAGGATTGCCTCACGCAAAGCCGCGAAGGCGCGAAGAAAAACACAACTCCGAAAAGTTCAATGGTTTTTGGTTTGAAAACTAAACCCTCTTATCTTTCTTTCACGGTTTTGACTTTCACCTTAAACAGCTTTTTTGCTTCCCTTTGCGTCTTCGCGTCTTCGCGTGAAAACAGATTTTGCTTTTCTTGGTGCTCTTGGCGTCTTGGTGGCTAAATTTGTTTTGTTGTTGATCTAAATAAAAAAAGCCCGGTTCGAATGAACCGGGCTTCGTGTTCTCCATCGTTGGATGGAATGTCCTGTTTCCTGTTAGACCCCGATGAGCAGTCGCGCCATTTTCGGCAGCTTCTGCAGCCCCTCGCCCTTATCGAGCCAGCCGGCGACACCGAGACCGTTCGCTTCTTTCTTGTTCTTGTCCTCCTTGTTGGAGGAGAGGATCAGGATCGGCAGGAAGTTTTTCCCCTTCATCTGCCGGACCGCTCTGACCAGCTCGACACCGTTCATCCGCGGCATGTCGAAATCAGTGATCAGCAGGTTGATATCGAGATTGCAGATCATCTCCTTCGCTTCGAGGCCATCCACCGCTTCGATAACCTCGTATCCCACTTCTTCCAGTTTCAACTTGATACTCTGGCGGGCTGTCGACGAATCGTCGACGATGAAAACCTTCTTCGCTACCGCCCCCTCCTTAACCGGCACCGGCATTTCACTATTCAGCGGTGAAAAGCCGTGCTCCTGAGCAACGACACTCATACTTAGTACTCCTCCCAAATTCCCTGATGCATGCAAAAAATAATAAAAAATTAAATCGGGTTCCAAACCCAGCCAGTCAAGAATGCAAAAAACAATCCATATTAATTTTCTAATAAAATGGGCCGTTTTCCCCGGCTTACGGGACAGCATCGGAATTGCAGCGCACAGGATTGCATAATTAATGGACAGGACTGTTCAGGTGGCAGCAGTTTTTTTCATCTGGTGTGAGGGTTTCCTTTTGGGGCAGCTTCCTCTGGATGCCGCTCCCCCGATCGTGCTACATTACGGCGATTGCTTTTCGGAACTTCGAATCGGAAAAAGTCGACCACGAAGAACACGAAGGGCACGAAGAAGATCAAAATCTGTTTTCACGCTAAGGCGCAAAGGAAAACAAAAAATTAGGGTGAAAGTCAAAAGTTCAAAGGCGATTCAACCCGACTTTGTTTTACCCGAAAAACACTTTTAACGTTTTTCAAAGAGTTGTTTCTCTTGGCGCCTTAGCGTCTTGGCGTGAGATAAGTTTTTAGATTCAGCCTTTCTTCGTCCCTTCGTGTTCTTCGTGGTGATAACCTTTTTAAATACAGAACCTAATCTATGCCCGCATTCCGCTCGTTTTTACATCTGCTGATCCCCGGCCTTATCTTTGCCGGCGCCTATATCCTGCAGCGCCATGTTGCGGTCTCCGTCGCCTGGCAGGGGCTGCTCGATCTGTTCCCGTACATTTCTGCCGTTGCCGGCCTCTTTCTCGGCTGGCGCTTCAACCGGACCCGGGTGCTGTGGGCGATCGGCCTGCTGATCCTGGTCGAACGCGGTCTCACCCTCGCTCCTCCCTTCGGCCGTGAATACCTGCTGCTGGTGGCACCGCTGCTGGTGCCGCTCAACCTGACCCTATTTTGCTGGTGGGATGAGCGCGGCCTGCTCACCGTACACGGCCTGATGCGGCTGCTCATCGTCGCCGCGCAGGTCGGAGTCGCGGCCTGGCTCTACCTCGAGCGGGCCGGCGAGGTGATGGCGTTAATCGAAAATCCGCTGCTGGTGGCGCTCTCTTTCGAACATCTGCCGTTCCCGCAGGTTGTCCTGCTGGCGATGGCGCTGAGCCTGGTCGGACTGCTGACCCGCTATGTTGTTTGCACGGAGGCGCTTGAAGGGAGCTTTTTCTGGGCGGCGGTGGCGGTGATTGCCGGCTTCTGGTGGCCGGAAGACTTCCTGTTCTGGGGCGGGGTCGCCGCCTTCGTGCTGACCATCGCCGTGGTCGAAAGCGGTTTTTCGATGGCCTTCAACGATGAACTGACCGGCCTGCCGGGGCGGCGGGCGCTCAACGAGTTCCTGCTCAAGATCGGCAAGCGCTACACTGTCGCCATGGTCGATATCGATCATTTCAAGAAGGTCAACGACACCCACGGTCACGACGTCGGTGATCAGGTGCTGAAGAAGGTCGCCGCCTGTCTGTGGCGGGTGACCGGCGGTGGTCGTCCCTTCCGCTACGGCGGCGAGGAGTTCGCGGTCATCTTCCCGGGCAAGGATCTGGAAAAGACACTGCCGCACCTCGAGGAGCTGCGTGACTGTATCGGCCTCTCCCGTTTCGTGCTGCGCGGCGCCGACCGGCCGAAAAAAAAGCCGACCAAGACGACGAGCAAGGCGCCGGCCCACGCCGGCCTGCAGGTTACGGTCAGCATCGGCGCCGCCACCCGCGACGAAACCAACGCCACGCCAGAGCAGGTCATCCAGGCGGCTGACCAGGCGCTGTACAAGGCGAAAAAGGGCGGTCGCAACAAGGTTTGCACCGCTTGAATCTCGGCCGGATTCCGGCCCGCCCCTCCCCTGAAAAAAATCTATTATTGACCAAGGTCATATCCCGGCCTGTGACAGCAGGCTATTCTTGCGGAAAACAATCCATCCAAAAAAGAGAGATTTTGATCATGGGCAGTTGTGGTAGTTGCGGTTCCGGCGCCGGGCCGTTTTCGGAAGGAAGAGAACTCGTTGAATTTGTTTATCAGGCTCACGGTGGTGCGTTGCGGGGGCAGCCTGTTCCCGACGGTGGACTGGCGATTAAGTGCCATGGCTGTGGCACCGCTTTTACCCTCAGGACGTTTGTCGATATCTGCCCTGACTGTGGCGGCGTGCATGCCGTCTCACCGCCGCGCCGCTCCGATCCGGTTAACGTCCAGTTTGCCGGCCCCGATTTCGCGCTGCCGTAAAAACCGGTTCGCCATTTCCCCTGAAATTCTCCTGATCAGGAGTAGGACGGAGGAAACGGGAACGACGACTCTTCGTAGTCGCACAGCTCGCGCGGCCACACGTGATGCCGGCCGTTGGCTTCGATCACGATCTCGTCCTCGGCACAGCCGACAAACCGTCCACGGATGACGCTCCCCTTGTAATGGAAGAGTAGCGTCGTCCCGCTCGGCGTGCCGGTACAGAGCTTTTGGAATTCCTTTTCGGTCATCGTCTTCTATCCTCGTCGTTAAGCTCTCCTTCTTCATCTCCCTTTAAGGTGGAATGGTCAACCCGCCGGTCGTTCTAAATAATTCATCGCTTAAACCCAAAAAGTCGCTCCAAATCAAAAAAGAAAGGCCGAGCTGCACCGGGGGATTCCTTCGGTAGCTCGGCCATCTTTTATTTAAAGATCCGCCGCTTTCCGCCCCTCTCTCGCGAAAGGTTCGGTCTTTCGGGACTCTCATTTTTAATTAAAACGCAATCCGCGGCGATGTCAATACGGGGAATAAAAGTTAGAGCCTATGGCGAATCCCGTGTTGTTTTTCGAAGCCGGAAGCGAATCGGATTTGATCTGTTAAACTGTAGACAACCGACCGATCACAGTTAAGGAGGAAGGTATGGCAGGGAAGCATCTGGGTAAACATCTAATGGAACAGAATCTCGTAACCGAACAACAGTTCGGCGAGGCGCTGGCGAGGCAGCGCCTGCACGGTGGCCATCTCGGCAGTAACCTGGTCGCCTGTGGTTTCTTAAGTGAAGCGGAACTCGGGGCCTTCTTCCACCAGGTGCCGCAGATGCCGACAAGTCTCGAAGAATCCGGCCTCGAATTCAACTTCGTCGCTGACCTGACGATGAAGCATGCTGCCCAACTCGGCAGCTTTACTCTCGGTCAGATCAGTGACCGGATCAAACTGCCGTCCGCATTGATTGAACCGGTGCTCGAAGAGTTGCGGAAGAAACATTACCTCGAGGTCATGGGCGCCTCCAGCCTGTCCAAGTCATCGTGGACCTTCACCATCACCGAACTGGGGCGGGGCTACGCGACCGAACTGCGTTCAGCCTGTCGCTACGTCGGTCCGGCGCCGGTGACACTCAACGCCTACCGCCTTCAGGTCGAACAACAGACGATCAAGAGCATGATACTCAGCCAGGAGAAGGTGGCAGAGGCGTTCAGTGACCTGACTGTGAGCAACAAGATGCTTTCCCGGATCGGCCCGGCGATCAGCTCCGGCCGCTCGATTTTTCTCTACGGCCCGCCGGGCAACGGCAAGACAACCGTCGCCGAAACCATCGGCGATCTGCTGCCGGGAAGCATCTACATCCCGCACGCCCTGCTGGTCGGTGGCGAGATTATCAATCTCTACGACCCGGTCAGTCACAAGCGGATGCCGGTCGTGGAAGTACACAGCGAGCCGGTTGACAAACGCTGGATCAATATCCGCCGACCGGTGGTTATGGTCGGCGGTGAATTCAGCCTCGATATGCTCAATCTCGATTTCAATCCGATCGCCAAATTCTATCAGGGCTCGCTGCAGCTCAAGGCGAACAACGGCCTGTTTATCGTCGATGACCTCGGTCGCCAGCAGATGGACCCGCAGAACCTGCTTAACCGCTGGATCGTACCGCTCGAGCGGCGCACCGACTTTCTGTCGTTGCACACCGGGATGAAGTTCGAGATCCCGTTTGACCAACTGGTCATATTTGCGACCAATATCGATCCGGGGCAACTGGTCGACGAGGCCTTCCTGCGCCGCATCCGGTACAAGATCAGGGTCGACCACCCCTCGCTCGGCGAATATGAGCAGATCTTCCGCCAGGTCTGTACCTGCAATGGCATCGAATTCTGCGAGGAGGCGTACAAACACCTGCTCGAGCACTACTACGATCGGCTCGATGTCCGGCTCAACGCCTGCCACCCGCGCGACATCATCGACCATATACTCGATGCCGCCAAGTACCGAGGCGAGTCACCACAGATGACCATCGACGCCATCGACGATGCCTGGGACAGTTATTTCGTCACCGAGACGGACCCGAGCTGAGTCGAATGGTGATCGTCCAACCCGTTTAACCTTACAAACTGTTGGAAACAGGCTGCTGACAGGGAGGAGAGGCGTATGGCTGACAGACACCTGGGCGAACAGCTGGTCGAACGGAAGGCGGTGACCGAAGAGCAGCTCGGCGAGGCGCTGGCCAGGCAGAGGATGCACGGTGGCCGACTCGGCAACAACCTGGTCGCCTGTGGATTCTTGAGCGAGGAAGAGCTCGACGCTTTCTTTCACCAGGTGCCGCTCTCGCCGAAAAGCCTCGACGAGACCGGCCTCGATTTCAGCTTCGTTTTCGACCTGGCGATGAAACATGCCGCCCAGCTCGGCAGCTTCAGCCTCGGCCAGCTTAGCGACGGGCTCAAGTTGCCGGTCACCCTGATCGAGCCGGTACTCGAGGAGATGCGCAAAAAGCATTACCTCGAGGTCAAGGGAGCTTCCAGCCTGACCAAGGCTTCATGGACTTTCACCGTTTCCGAGAAGGGGAAGGGGTACGCCACCGAGCTGCGTTCCGCCTGCCGCTATGCCGGACCGGCGCCGGTCACCCTCGACGCCTACCGGAGACAGGTCGAGCAGCAGACGATCAAGAGCATCATGGTCGGTCAGGAGGCGGTGTCCGAGGCCTTCCGTGAACTGATCGTCGGCAGCGAGATGCTCTCGCGGCTCGGTCCTGCAATCAGCTCCGGCCGTTCAATCTTCCTCTACGGTCCGCCCGGCAACGGCAAGACCACCGTCGCCGAGGCGATCGGTGAACTTCTGCCGGACCACATCTACATCCCTCACGCCCTGCTCGTCGGCGGCGAAATTATCAATCTCTACGACCCGGTCAGTCACAGGCTGGCGCCGGCGGAAGAGGCGAGCGAAGAGAAAGTCGACCGGCGCTGGCTCCATATCCGGAGGCCGGTGATCATGGTCGGTGGTGAGTTCACCCTTGATATGCTCAACCTCGATTTCAACCCGATCGCCAAGTTCTACCAGGGGTCGCTGCAGCTCAAGGCGAACAACGGCCTGTTCATTGTCGACGACTTCGGGCGTCAGCAGATGGACCCGCAGAACCTGCTCAACCGCTGGATTGTGCCGCTCGAGCGGCGCACCGATTTTTTGTCGCTGCACACCGGGATGAAGTTCGAGATCCCCTTCGACCAGCTGGTCATTTTTTCAACCAACATCGAACCGGAGGAGCTGGTCGATGAAGCCTTTTTGCGCCGCATCCGTTACAAGATCATGATCGACCATCCCAGTCTCGACGAATACGAACAGATCTTCCGACGGGTCTGTTCTTCCAACGGCATCGAGTTTCGCGAGGAGGTATTCGAGCACCTGCTCGAGAATTACTATGACCGGCTCGATGTCCGGCTCAACGCCTGCCACCCGCGCGATATCGTTGACCACCTGATCGACGACGCCCACTACCGGGGCGAGCCGCCGCTGATGACCGTCGGTGCCATTGCCGATGCCTGGAAAAGCTATTTCGTCACCGGTTCCGACCGGACCTGATGGCTCAGGTCCTATTATGAGAACCTTTTCATTCAGAAATGAGTATTTCCTGACCACGGCTGCCCAATCGTTGCTCATCCCTTCAGCATAAAAAGTAAACATATCGCCGTCGAATTCTCTAACATGCTGAATATGTTGTGTTTTTACTTTTTGGCACGACTGATGCTTTAATCGGGTGCTGTAGACGACGACACACCGATGTGCCATCCAGTCTGAACAATTCAAAGGCAAAGACGCCCGAAAGACACACTTGATGTCCTTCGGGTTTTTTATTTTCGCGCAGCACCATGGTGGCGCTGCCGGGCATTGACGCCCCCTCCGGATTGTCCGGAAGGGGCGTTCTTTATTCATCGTAAGGTTTTATCGTTTCAACTTCGGGCCAGACTTCATCAACGGTGATGCCGCCGTGGCTTGAAAGAGACGGGCAGACCGAAAAAAAGAACCTGAAGAAAAGGAGAAAGAACAATGGAACAGTCAAAGAAAATGCGTCAGATCGCAATCTACGGCAAAGGCGGCATCGGTAAATCTACTACGACCCAGAATACGGTGGCCGGCCTCGCCTCCCTCGGCAAGAAGGTCATGATCGTCGGTTGTGACCCGAAGGCCGACTCGACCCGCCTGATCCTGCACGCGAAAGCCCAAGAGACGGTTATGGACAAAGTCCGCGAACTCGGCACCGTTGAAGACCTCGAGCTCGAAGATGTCATGAAGTGGGGCTACGGCGACGTCAAATGCGTCGAGTCGGGTGGTCCGGAGCCGGGCGTCGGTTGTGCCGGTCGTGGGGTTATCACTGCTATCAACTTCCTCGAGGAAGAGGGAGCTTATACTGAAGACCTCGACTTCGTCTTCTATGACGTCCTCGGTGACGTTGTCTGCGGCGGTTTCGCTATGCCGATCCGCGAGAACAAGGCGGAAGAGATCTATATCGTCGTATCCGGTGAGATGATGGCCATGTACGCTGCCAACAACATCTCCAAGGGTATCCTCAAATACTCCGCTTCCGGTAACGTCCGCCTCGCCGGCCTGATCTGCAACAGCCGGAACACCGACTGCGAAGCGGAACTGATCGAGGCGCTCGCCGCCAAGCTCGGCACCCAGATGATCCACTTCGTACCGCGTGACAACCAGGTCCAGCGCGCCGAGCTGCGCCGCATGACCGTTATCGAGTACTCGCCGGAGCACAAGCAGGCCCAGGAATACCGTGAACTCGCCCGCAAGATCTCCGAGAACAAGATGTTTGTCGTCCCGACTCCGCTTGAAATGGAAGAGCTCGAAGAGCTGCTGATGGAGTTCGGCATCATGGAAGTTGATGACGAGGAGAACATCGGCAAGGCCGAAAACGCCTAAACAAGGACCAAGGCTAAGGGTTAAAGGCTAAAGGTTAAAGGCTAAAAAGGTTAAACCTTTTTCCTTTGACCTGATTGCGACGAAGGAGCAATGAAAAACATGTCAGAACGCAAACCCGTCAAGGGTATTACTAAAGAAAGAACGGAAAAGCTGATCGCCGATACTCTGGCTGAAATGCCGGAGAAAGCGGCTGAGAAGCGGGCACCGCATCTCGGTGCCAACGAGCCGAGCGCCTCCCCCTGCGCGGTCAAGTCGAACAAGAAGGTTGTCCCGGGCGTTATGAGCCAGCGTGGTTGTGCTTACGCCGGCGCCAAAGGGGTGGTCTGGGGCCCGATCCGTGACATGGTTCACGTTTCGCACGGCCCGGTCGGCTGCGGTGTTTACAGCTGGGGTACCCGGCGTAACCTGATGCAGGGCATCCCCGGCGTCACCTCGTTCCCGATGGACTTCACCTCCGATTTCCAGGAGCGTGACATCGTTTACGGCGGTGACCCGAAGCTCGAAAAACTGCTCGACGAGGCGAACGAACTGTTCCCGCTGAGCAAGGGTTTCTCGGTCCTCTCCGAGTGTCCGGTCGGCCTGATCGGTGACGATATCAACGCCGTCACCAAGAAGAAGGAAAAAGAGTTCGACAAGCTGGTCGTTCCCTGTAACTGCGAGGGTTTCCGCGGCGTCTCCCAGTCGCTCGGTCACCACATCTCCAACGACTCGATCCGCGACCACATCATCGGCAAGTTCGAGTTCAAGGAAGAAGCCGGACCGTACGACGTGGCACTTATCGGTGACTACAACATTGGCGGCGACGTCTGGGCGGCCAAGCCGATCCTCGAAGAGATCGGTCTCAACGTCAAGTCGGTCTGGACCGGTGACGGCGAAGTCGAGAAGATCGCCGCCACCCACACCGTCAAGCTCAACCTGATCCACTGCTACCGTTCGATGAACTACATGTGCAAGGTGATGGAAGAGAAGTGGGGCATCCCGTGGCTCGAGTACAACTTCTTCGGTCCGACCAAGATCGAGGAGAGCCTGCGCGCCATCGGCGAGCTCTTCGACGACAAGATCAAGAAGAACGTCGAGAAGGTCATCAAGAAGTACAAGCCGGAAATGAAGGCGGTACTTGACCAGTACAAGCCGCGCCTCGAAGGGAAGACCGCGATGCTGTTCGTCGGCGGCCTGCGCCCGCGCCACACCGTCGGTGCCTACGAGGACCTCGGGATCCAGATTACCGGTTCCGGTTATGAGTTCGCCCACCAGGACGACTACGATCGGACCGCTCCGGAAATGGCAAAGGACACCATCATCTATGACGACGTCTCCGAGTTCGAGCTCGAGAAGTTCGTCGAGGAGTTCAAGCCTGACCTGATCGGTTCCGGGATCAAGGAGAAGTATGTCTTTCAGAAGTCCGGTATCCCGTTCCGGCAGATGCACAGCTGGGACTACTCGGGCCCGTACCACGGCTACGAGGGGTTCAAGATCTTCGCAAGAGACATCGATATGGCGATCAACAGCCCGACCTGGGATCTGGTCAAGTCGCCGTTCTAAGCGAGAAACAAGGTCAAAGGAAAAAGGTTAAAGGTTTAAATCCTTTCACCTCGTCCCTTTAACCTTTTACCTAAGGAGAATTATTATGTCTGCAGAAGCAGCAAAGAAGTTGGTCACTCCGACCCCGCAGAAAGAGATCGACCGGGTCAAGGAATGGATCAACACTGAAGACTATAAAGAGAAGAACTTCGCCAGGACTTCCCTGGTGATCAACCCGGCCCACGCCTGCCAGCCGCTCGGCGCGCAGATGGTCGCGACCGCCTTCGAAGGCTCGCTGCCGTTCGTCCACGGTTCCCAGGGGTGCGCCTCTTACTTCCGCAGTACCTTCAGCCGTCACTACCGTGAGCCGGCTGCGGCAACCTGCGACGCGATGACTGAAGACGGTGCCGTTTTCGGTGGCCAGAACAACCTGTTCGAAGGCCTCGAGAACGCCTACGCCCTCTACAAGCCGAAGATGATGCCGGTTTACACCACCTGCATGCCGGAGGTTATCGGTGATGACCTGACCGCGTTCATTAAGAACGCCAAGCAGAAAGGTCATATTCCCGAAGAACTGCCGGCTCCGTATGCCAACACCCCGAGCTTCAACGGCACCCACATCCACGGCTACGACGCCATGCTCAGAAGCATTCTGCAGAATCTGACCGAGGGGCAGAGCGTCGAAGGGAAGTGCACCGGCAAGCTCAATATCATCCCCGGATTCGACGGCAACGTCGGCAACCTGCGTGAGTACAAGCGGATCTGTGACCTGATGGATATCCCTTACACTATGCTCGCCGATGCTTCCGATATCTTCGATTCCGGCTGCGACGGCGAATACAAGCTCTACGCCGGCGGCACCAAGCTCGAGGATGCGGCCGAGTCGATCAACGGCAAGGCGACCATCGCCCTGCAGAAATATTCGACCGCCAACACCATGAAGTTCATCGACGCC
This sequence comes from Desulfuromonas sp., assembly GCA_002868925.1. GTDB lineage: Bacteria > Desulfobacterota > Desulfuromonadia > Desulfuromonadales > UBA2294 > BM707. Next base: position 22,019 of record PKTZ01000161.1, read on the forward strand.
GAGTACACCGGCGCCAAGGAAGTTCTGCCGATGCCGTTCGGTGTCAAGAAGACCGACGAGCTGATCCTCAAGCTGGCCGAGCTGTTCGACAAGGAAGTTCCGGAAGAGCTCAAGGCCGAGCGGGCCCGCGCCGTCGACGCGATGACCGACGCTCACCAGTACCTGCACGGCAAGAAGTTCGCCGTGTTTGGAGATCCCGATTACGTGATCGGCATCATCTCCTTCCTGCTCGAGATGGGCGCACACCCCTACCACGTCCTGGTTTCCCGTGCGACCAAAAAGGTGAAGAAGGAGCTCGAGGCGCTGCTCGAAACCTCCCCGTATGGCGAGGGCTGCACAGTCTACGTCAACAAGGACCTCTGGCACATGCGCAGCCTGCTGGTGACCGATCCGGTCGACGGCATGATCGGCGACACCCATGGCAAGTGGGCCGCCCGCGACGCCGGGATTCCGCTGTTCCGCATCGGCTTCCCGATCATCGACCGGGTCAACCTGCACCGCAGCCCGGTGGTCGGTTACCAGGGCGCGGTAAACATGCTGACCATGATCGCCAACAAGTTCCTCGATATCAAGGATGAGACGTGTGAGGATCAGTGGTTCGAGATGATGCGTTAGTATTTCGAGCCGGCAGCGGCCCTTTTTCGCCAGCTCGGCGTCAGCCGGCGGAATCGATTGTGCGGCGTACGGTGTACGCCTCCGCACGATTCCTTGGCTTTCTTGACCTGGCGAAAAATTGCTCACTGCCAATCTCGAAATGAAGAACAGGAACAGAGGTAAGAAAACGGGTGGGGGCTCCGCCCCCACCCGAAACTAAAAAAAGGCAGTTTCTTTGCGCCTTAACGTCTCGCCTCAGGGCGCCTACTCCTGGTGAGTGAGCACAGCGAACGGGCGTGAGGCCGATTGAAAAATGATCAGAACCAAGCGATTCGAAATTGTCAGCCCGAGGAAGGAAGGCTTAAGTATGAAAGTCGCATTCGCAACTACAGACAAGGTCCATGTCAACGCCCACTTCGGGCAGGCGACCGAGTTTACCGTCTGGGAGATCGGCCCGGAGGAGGCCAGCTTCAGCGGCATGATCCAGCTCCAGTCCGAAGATGAGATGGACGGCCACAGCGACGACAAGATCGAGGCCCGGGGCGAAGCCCTGGCCGACTGCGCCCTGGTCTACGTCGGCGAGATCGGCGGCCCGGCCGCGGCGCGGCTGGTGGCGAAGAAGATTCACCCGATCAAGAGCAAGGAGCGCGAGCCGATCACCACGGTGGTGGAGAAGCTGCAGGAGGTCCTGCGTAGTTCGCCGCCGCCATGGTTGCGGAAAGCGATGCTTAAAGGGGAACGTCCTGTTTCCGGGTAGCGGCTCTTTTCGCCGATGCCGGTGTCAGGCGGTGGCTCCTCCTTGTGCGACGTAGCGCTGCTACGTCTCCGCGGGGCGCCTTGCCTTCCTTGGCCTCGACGAAAATAGCTCACTACTTCGACAGGCTACTTATGCTGTTAGGTCGCAACAAAAAACAATAATTAAGGAGAAAGAAAATGGCTGTATTAACCGGAACAACATATGGCGGGGACGAGTGGACTCCGACCTTCGTCACCGCGATTGACGACGAGAAGTGTATCGGCTGCGGTCGCTGTTTCAAGTCGTGTGCCCGCAAGGTCCTGGGGCCGGAAGATCACGAAGATGAAGAGTCTGAATCGATCCGCATGATCATGACCATCGTCAATCAGGACGACTGCATCGGCTGTGCCGGTTGCGGAGTTGCCTGTCCGAAGAAGTGTTTCTCGTTTTCGACGAAGGAAGTTTAAAAAAGGAAAAAGGTTAAAGGTCAAAGGATAAAGGTTAAGGGGTTGAAAGATCTCGATTTGCCTTTCACCTTTTTCCTTGAACTTTTGACCTGCCACTCACCTTTCCCCTGAATTAACGGAGATTATCATGCTTATAGCCGTCGCATCGAAAAGCGGAACCGAAGTCGATCAGCACTTCGGTCATGCCGAACAGTTTCGTATCTACAAGTACAGCAGCCAAGGCTCGAAAGAGGTGGCGGTTGTCGATGTCGAGAAATACTGTTCCTTCGACCCCGACCACCCGTTTCGGCATCGCCAGTTCGACGCCATCGTCGAAGCCCTGGAAGGTTGCCGGGCGGTGGTGACGGCTCAAATCGGTGAGCTTCCTGCGCAGGAGTTGCAGAAGGCCGGTATCCGTTCGGTCTGTTTCACCGGTCCGATCGAAGAGGCGTTGACCAAGACCCACGACACTGTCTGTGAAGGTGGTTGCGGACAGCGCAAGAGTTGCAAGTTTGATTAGTCGGAAATGCACCAGCATCACGTTGCATTCGATGGAGAGAGCACCGTCGATCCGAAGCCGCCCTTTCGGAGCGACGTTGCTGGTCGAACGTGATGATTTTGTAGCCTTTCCGAGGCGTGTAATGCTGTTGTAATGGGCAGGTTTGGGATTGACGTCACCTCCCTGCCCTTATTTTTTGCGGCCCGGCTCTTTGGCACGAGCTATGCACAAGATAAGTCGATGTAAGATGTTGAAATAGAAGTACATTGTCGTACTGATCCAGAGTTGGCAGGATAAACCGGTCGGGATAGTTCCCCGTCCGACAATCCTGCTGAAAAAAGGCAAGGATGCCCGCGCTTCGTTTAAGAAGCTGCGGGCTTTTTTTATCATTTCTCTAACGCGAAGAAGCTGATGCTACCAAGGCAAGAAGGACACCCAAAAAGTCCGATTCGAAAAGCATCTTTCACGCAAAGGCGCGAAGAGAAGCAAAGACGATGATTGACGTGAAGAACAGGACAAAAAGAAAAATAAAGATTGTCGATTCTCTTGGCGACTTTGCGCCTTAGCGTGAAACACAGATTTTGATTTCCCTTACGCCTTGATCGGAACAGAAAGCAGGCGTGAGTCGAAATCGGAAAAGATAAGGAGAAAGACCATGGCAACCGGATGCCCGATGATGAAAATGAAAAAGGAGACTGATCACCCCTGCTTCGGCGGTGACCATAATAAGGCGGGCCGGATCCATCTGCCGGTGGCTCCCGGCTGTAATATAAAGTGTGGTTTCTGCGAGCGTCGTTTCGACTGCGCCAACGAAAGCCGCCCCGGTGTCACCAGCAAGGTATTGACTCCGGAGCAGGCGGTCGAGCGGGTGCGGCTGGTCAGGGATCATATGGCGAGCAAGTGCGGTCCTGAGCTCAAGGTGGTCGGCATCGCCGGCCCGGGCGACCCGCTGGCCAACCCGAAGACCTTCGAGACCTTCCGCCTGGTACGTGAAGCATTTCCGGAGATGACGCTCTGTCTTTCGACCAACGGCCTGCTGCTGCAGGAAAAACTGCCGGAGATCCTCGAGAACGACGTGCACAGCCTGACCGTCACCATCAACGCCCTGACCCCGCAGGCCGGAGCCCAGGTCTACGAGTGGATCAATCACCACGGGAAGCGCCTCGACGGTGAGACGGCGGCGGCAATTCTGCTCGAACGCCAGCTGTCCGGGCTCGAGGCGGCAGCCAAGTCCGGCTTAATGGTCAAGGTCAATCACGTTTATATCCCCGGTGTCAACGATCACGAAACTCTCGACCTGGCGGTCGAAGTGCGCAACCTCGGCGCCGACATGATGAACATCATCCCGGTTATCCCGATCGGCCGCTTCGCCGATTGCGAAATGCCGAGTGATGCGACCATGGAGATGGTGCGCAACCAGGCTGAGCTGATCCTGTCGCAGGCACGCCACTGCAAGCAGTGCCGGGCCGATGCTGCTGGTGTGGTCGGTCAGGATATCGACCTGGAAGCGCTGAGTGCATAGGGGACTGTCCCGGTTTCTCACGGGCTGTCCCCGGGTTTTGCGGTGCAAACCACCATTGCCCCGTTGTCCGTAAATATCTGGGACAGCCCCCGATGAAGCCGGGGACAGTCCCGAGAGAGTAAATACCAGGGACAGTCCCCGTACGGGGACAGCCCCTATAGGAGATAAAACGATGACTCCCGAACTGATCCCATACCTCGCCGTTTGCATCTTCGTTGTCGCCGCGCTCTATGCCAGTGTCGGACATGGCGGGGCTTCCGGCTATCTGGCGGTGATGGCGCTGTTCAGCCTGGCGCCAGAAGCACTCAAGCCGACGGCGTTGATACTCAACGTCGTTGTTGCCGGGGTCGGTTCCTACCTTTATCTCTCGGCTAAACAATTCTCCTGGAAGGTGTTCTGGCCCTTTGTCATTACCTCGATCCCGGCCAGTTTCCTCGGCGGGACCTTTCACCTGCCGCCGGAGCTTTACCGGCCGGCGCTCGGTATGGTCCTCCTTTTCGCCGCCTGGCGCCTGTTTGTGCGGCGCCAGCACGATGAGTACGAGGACAAGGCGCCTGCCCTGCCGGTCGCTATGCTCGTTGGCGGCCTGCTCGGTTTCGCTTCCGGACTGATCGGAGTCGGTGGCGGCATTTTCCTCAGTCCGCTGATGATCCTTTTGCGCTGGGCGAAGGTAAAAGAGGTGTCCGGGATCGCCGCCCTCTTTATCCTGGTCAATTCAATTTCCGGGCTGTTCGGACATCTGAGCAGTCTGCAGCATGTACCTGATTTTGCACCGCTTCTGGCCGGAGTGGCGTTGCTCGGCGGCTCGATCGGAGCGCTCTGCGGAAGCCGTCATCTCCCGGTCCGGACCATCCTGCAGGCGATGTCGTTGATGTTGTTTATGGCCGGTGGAAAGATGTTCCTGCTCTAGTTCCGCTGTCTCGGTTTTGTTCAAACTGCGTAGCCGATAGGAATTATGTCCGCTTGTTCGCCTGCAAATATCCGGCTGTCACCGCTCAACCAGATCGCCGCGCTCAAGCTGAAGGCGGCCGGGGTGACGGCACAACCCGATGAATTGGCAATTTTTCAGCTGATGCAGTGGGGTCTGGTCGAGGGGATTGAACCGACCCATAATCGGACTGCGGCCGAGTTGCTGCGGTTGCGGATGCTGCCGAACCAGGAATCAGCTTTTCACTATCTGATCGGTAACCTGCCGGGCGGTCTCCTCCATTTCGAACAACTCCTGCTCAAGTTGAAGCCGCGCGCCGCCGCCGAGGCGTTGCTCGANTGCTCGACCTGCTCGATCAACGCCTCAAGGCGGATTCGCGCTGCCCCTATCCGGAAGGAGGCGAGTAGATGGAATTCGAAGCGATCGGAACCATCCGGACCCCTTTCACCGAAATCGCCGAGATGCCGGTTCAGCCGACCGGTGCCGCCGGCTTCGCCGGCCGAATCGAGCTGCGTGCCGATCTGGTCGAAGGTCTGCGCGATCTCGCCGGCTTCTCCCACATCATCGTTCTCTACCGCTTCCACCGGGCCGCTGCTCCGGTGCTCACCGTCACCCCGTTTCTCGATCCGCAGCCGCGTGGCCTGTTTTCTACCCGCGCCCCCTGCCGGCCGAACCCGATCGGACTTTCCATCCTCAAGCTGACCCGGATCGATGGCGCCACTCTCTTCGTCGACAACGTCGATATACTCGATGGAACTCCGCTGCTCGATATCAAACCGTACGTTCCGGCTTTCGACCGTCCGTCCGCGCCAGTCCGGTCCGGTTGGTTGGGAAAGGATGAAAAGCAGGTGACGACGATCCGTTCCGACGACCGTTTCAAACAGGACTAAGCAGCTCGCCGCTTTCCAATCGGACAGCGTGTGGTATTCTTGTATCCAAAATTTTTGATATAAGGAGGAGAGCATGAAAATCGATTGGGCCTACCTGCGTAAGGGATGAACCTCGTGTAAAAATGCCCAGGAGTTTCTTGGGCCG
>PKTZ01000187.1 GCA_002868925.1 Desulfuromonas sp.
GCCGTAGGTGAATGGGTTGGGGGTGAGGCAGACGGTACCGTTGCGATAGGCGTCGTGGATACCGGCCATCGCCTCGGTTTCGAGGTAGAAATCGCAGTGACGATTATAGATCAGATCGACCGGCTTGCCTTCGACAAAGACTCCTCCGGCGTGCGCTTCGAGCTGGCTCGGGTCCTTGATCGAGGAACAACACTGGCACCATTCGGCGAACAGATCCTTGAACACCACCATCTCCGGGTAGAGAAACTGCTTCTCCGGTTCCTCGTCGATAATGACGATACGCTTTGGCAACCTCGATTTACTCCCGGAATAGCGCCGCATCTCCTCGGCGAACGAGGCGAGAATCTGGTCACGCAATCGGCGGGGGAGATCCCCCCTGGCAAGCGGGTCGTCCGGCTGGTAGGCGAGATAGGCGAGCAGCCCGCCGCCGGCGTTGTTATTGACCTCGATCAGCTGCGGACCGTCTTCGCTCAAATGAAAATCGTAGCCCATCATCACCGCGTCGTGCCCCGGGTTGAACCGGGCGATCTCCGGCACCTGCTGCCAGATATCGTGACGGTAAACCGGCAGGCGGCTCAAGCGGAACAGAGCACGAACCAGGCGGATCATTTCGACCAGGTCGCGTCGCGAGAGCGGGGCGTTGGTCGGGCTGATTGAGGATTTGATCTTCTGCATGTTCAAGCTCCGGGCAGACGATACTGCCGCAGCATGGTGACACGTTCCGGATGCACTGTCCAGCCCGGATCAATCGTCGAGCGATTCGGCGAGCAGGGAAATGGTGTGGGCGGCCCGGACCGGCGAGTCGGCCTTCTCCAGTCCGCCGCCGATCTGCAGCATGCAGCCGGGGCAGTCCATGGCGACACAGTCGGCTCCGGTCGCTTCGATATCATTCAGCTTGTCGGTGAGGATGCGCCGGGCGATATCGGGATGGCTGGTAAAGGAGTAGGAACCACCGAAACCACAGCAGCGGTCGGCGTGTGCCATCTCGACAACCTCGTTACCCGAAGCGGCGAGCAAGGCACGCGGCTCCTGCCAGACACCTGCACCCCGTTTGAGGTGGCAGGAGTCGTGGTAGGTTACTTTCCTGTTGACTGTCTTGGGCAGCGCATCGACCCCGAGCTTTTCATGCAGCAGCCGCGAGATGTCGATCGTTTTTTCGGCGAGCATCGCCGCTTTTTCCGCCCAGGCCGGGTTGTCCCCGAGAAGTTCGAGGAAATCGCGCTGCAGCGACATGGTGCAGGTCGGGCAGGTGGTGACGATGAAATCGGGTTCGCCTTCGAGCATCGCCGCAACATTCTGCTGCGCCAGCACCGTCGCCGTCTCCTTGTCTCCGGAATAGAGGGCCGGAACGCCACAGCAGTTCTGCTCGAGCGGCAGGGTTACCTCGCAGCCGAAGCGGTTCAGGACCTTGACCAGGTCGCGCCCGAGCTCCGGATAAACGAAATCGTTGAGGCAGCCGGCAAAGAATGCGACCTTGTAGCGCGCTTGTTCGACCCGCTGCTCGATCGTCTGCCACTGGTCCCGCAGCGGCGTTGCGGCGATAGCCGGCAGCGAGCGCCATTCGGTCAGTGACGAGAAAAAGAGCGGCAGGTGGCGGATGGTTCGCTCCCCCTTGGTGACCGGCTTTTGCAGTTTGCTCCCGGCGCGCAGCAGGGAGTGAAACAGCTTGCGGTTGCGCATCACCTTCTTGAACACCAGTGCCTTGCCGGTACCGATCCCTTCCTCTTCGCCGATCACTTCACGCAGGTGGAGGATGATATTCTCAAGATCGATATTACTCGGGCAGACGGCGACACAGGCGCGACAACCGATACAGGCCCGGACCAGCTCCGCTGCCTGATCGAGACCATGGAAGAAGGCGGTCAGGATGATGCCGATGGCGCTGATATAGATATGGCCAAAAACATGGCCGCCGACGGTCTGGTAGATCGGGCAGACGTTGGCGCAGGCGCCGCACTTGACGCAACGCAGGGCGTCCTTGCAGTGGGGCGATTCGGCCAGGGCCGAGCGACCGTTGTCGAGCAGGACGATGTGCAGCTCTTTCTTCCCCTCACCGCACGGCACCGCACCGCGGATCCAGCTGACATAGGAGGTGATCTGCTGGCCGGTGGCGTTGCGCGGCAGCACTTCGAGCACTGATTGCGCATCGTCGAGAGTCGGCACCAACTTCTCGATTCCGACCAGGGCGACGTGGATCTTCGGCAGGGTCGTCACCAGGCGGGCGTTCCCCTCGTTGGTCACCAGGGCGATGCCGCCGGTCTCGGCGACCGCGACGTTGGCACCGCTGATACCGATATCGGCCTCGAGGTACGACCGACGCAGCTGCTGCCGGGCGACTTCGACCAGGTGCTCGATGTCGTCCGGTTCCTGCTGGCCGGTCTTTTTGCTAAACAGTTCGGCGACCTCGTCGCGGAACATGTGGATCGCCGGCATCACCATATGGCTCGGCCGCTGCCCGGCAAGCTGGATGATCCACTCACCGAGATCGGTTTCAACCGTCTCGACCCCGGCCGTCTCGAGCGCCCGGTTGAGATGGATCTCCTCGCTCGCCATGCTCTTGCTCTTGACCGCCAGGCGACACTTTTTCTCCTCGGCGAGATCGGCAATGTAGCGGTTCGCCTCCTCGGCCGTCTTCGCAATAAAAATGGTCGCCCCGGCCGCTTTGGCATTGGTGATGAACTGGTCGATGTAGTGCTGGTGATTGACGCGGACCTCGTCCTTCATCTCTCCGACCGCTTGCCTCAATTTATCGAAATCGCGGCCGGCAAGGGCGTTTTCGCGGGCGAGCAGGTAGGCGTCGCCAAAGGCGTGCAGTGCCTGCTGCAGACGGGGCGTGGCAAGGGCCTGGTTGACGCGCTGGCGGTATTCCCGGGATCGCTGCTTGCTCATGATCAGCTCTCCATGAAATCGGACGAGAGGTTATCGAGCAGCAGGATGTGCAGCTCCTTCGGACCGTGCACACCGATGGTCAGGACCCGTTCGATATCGGCGGTCCGGCTCGGGCCGGTGATATAGGCAATAAAACTTTGAGGTGCCAAATGGTGGAGGTTTTGCAGATATGGAACTGCAGCCCGACCGTCGGCAACGATCTTGGCCGGGTCGATCAGAACGAAGTGCTTCGGCGGCAGGGTGGTGGCGAGGCGCACCGGCTCGGCGCTGCTTTCGAGGACGATGGTGCCGGTTTCGGCAATCCCGAAATTGGCACCGCTGATCCCGGCCGCCGCCTGCTCGGCCGCGCTTTTGTCAAAAGCGGTCAGCAGCTTGACCTGCTGTTCCAGCTCGGCCGACAGGCCTCCCCGCTCGAGACTTGGTTGTGACGGCAGCAGGACCGGGCCATCACAGCGCCCGGCGATGTAGCGGCAAGCGTCGCCGATATCGGCGACCGGAACCACCGCTGTGCCAACATTTTCAGCGGCCTGCCTGAACCTCTCTACAGTCATTCCAATTATCCAACCTTTGTTTAATCGTCACTGACCGACTTGAAATATTCCCGCATCTTTTCGTCGACCACTTCGAGATGTTCGCGCATCACCTGCTGTGCCCGCTCGGGATCACGGTTCTCGATGGCATCGAGCAGGTCGTGGTGATGAATCAGCAAGCGCTGCAGGTATTCTTCTTTCTGGTAGAAACCGGTCAGAGCGACCATGATCGTAGTCTGGAACAGGGTATGAATGGTATCGAGAAGATGGATCTGGATCGTGTTCTGGGTCGCCTCGGTGATGGTGTAGTGAAACTGGGCATCGACCTCGGGATCCCATCCCCCTTCGGAGGTCTGGCGCTCCATGGTCCGGTAGAGCTTACGCAACGTCTTGATCTGTTCGGGGGTCGCACGCTCGGCGGCGAGGTAGGCCGACCAGGTCTCGATCCCCATCCGTACCTCGGTCAGGGCGTAGAGGATCCTCGGTTCCTTGCTGCCGACGATGTTGGTCAACGGATCGGCGATGGCCGCTTCGGTCAGGGAACGGACGTAGGTGCCACCCCCCTGGCGCGACTCGAGAAACCCGGTCGCTTCCAGGACCATGATCGCTTCACGAACCGACGGACGACTGACCCCGAGCACGGACGAGAGCTCCCGTTCTGACGGAATCCGCTCGCCCGGCTTGAGATCGCCGGAGACGATCAGTTGTTTGATCTGCTGAACGATCTCTTCGGAAATTTTCTTCGGCTTAATCGGCTGAAAGACAGTGGTCATGCCAATGCTCCAATGGTTTTTGGTATGACCACTGTTTCTATCACAGCCACAAGGCGGAATCAAGCAGAAGGGAGCTAACGGGAAGATTTAGTGGCTGCGCATGAACTTCTGGAACCACTCCTGGAAGACTTCCTCTTCGTTTTCGAGTTCGAAGGCGTTGATCAGGCCACGACGCAGAGCGACCGCCACCGCCCGGTTGCGCAGGTTGAGGGCATCACCGTACTTCTCGGTGTGATACTGCTCCTGGTCGATCCCGAGTTTGCAGTAGAGGGAGTTGAGCCGGCTCTGCACCCCGCGCCGCGAGAGGTAGCGCCGTTGTGCGATCAGGTTGTCGGTCAGGCCGAGGGAGATGTCGACAAGCGCCTCGAACTCGATATCGGAGAGCGCGGTCTGGCTGTGCCCGGTCACCCCCTGCACCTTGCGCACTTCCGGATCGATCCAGCACTGCTCGTCGCAGAGCACGGTCTCGATCGCCGAGGCGATCTTTTCACGGGTGTTCGACTTGAGGATGTATCCGTAAACCGTCTCCGGCGGCACGATCTTAGCCAGCGAGCGGACGTACATCTCGTCCTTGAACTGGCTCCAGAAGACGATCCGGGTGGTCGGCCTCTTATCCCACAGCGCCCGGGCGAACTCGATACCGTTCATCTCCGGCATCTGGATGTCGCTGACCACCAGCGGGTTCTCATATTTCACCGCCAGTTCGAGGGCGGCGGCGCCATTGTTGGCCCGCTCGACCACCGGCGGCGTCTCCCAGCCGGCAAAGATCAACTCGAGAAATTCAAAATCCTTCAGGTTGTCCTCGGCGATAACGATGGTGAGCTGTTCCGACATCGATCAGACCTCCTGTGAAAAAGATGAGAGATTAACGTAAATTTCAAAGCGGGTGCCGCTCGAAAAGCGGGACGGCTTCCAGCCGACCTGTGCCCCGATCGCACGCGCCCGCTCGCGGATATTATGCAGGCCGCGGTGGCTGCTGCCGAGCACCTGCTCGGCATCGAACCCGCAGCCGTTATCCTCGACAACGAGGCTGAAACGGTTGTCGACAACGTCGATCGAAACCTCGTAGCGGTTCGCCTTGGAGTGCTTGATCACGTTGTGAACCGCTTCGCAGGCGATCCGGTAGATTGCCAGGCTGGCAAACTTCGGCATCTGGACCTGTTCCGCTTTCCCGGTCTGATGAAAATGGTACTGCGGCAGACCGTCGGCACTGAAATGACGCTCCAGGTGCGATTCGAGGGCGACTCCGAGTCCGAGGATATCGAGGGTCTGCGGATGCAGGTTGTCCATCACCTCGCGCAGGTTGCGGATCGCCTTCTGCAGGTTCTCTTCGAGACCGGCCGCCTCGTCGCTGCAGGCTTCACTCTCCTTGAGGCTCTCGACGCCGCGCTTGACGCTGGCGAGGTCGGCCAGGGTCTGGTCATGGATATCCATGGCGATCCGGCGCCGTTCCTCTTCCGCGCCCTCAAGCAGCTTCTCGGTGCTTACCACCCGGATCAGCTTGTCGGTCATCCGGCTGATCGAGAGGGTCAGCTCGTCGAGCTCGTCCTTGACCACTTCGGGCGGGGTCGGTGCCACCAGTTCACCCTGGGCGATCCGGCGGGCACTGTCGGAGAGCGCCTGTATCCGGCGCAGAATGCGACGGGAGAAGTAGAGGGAGAGCAGGATACCGAGCAGGATGGCGGTTCCCAGGACGACGATCGAGACGAAAGTGGTACGGGTCACCAGGTCATCGATATCCTCGGAACGGACCTGGTTCAGGGCCACCCGACGCTGCTGCATCTCCTCGGATAAGGTGACATACTGCGGCCGCAGGTCGGCGATCGCCGCGGCGAAGCGCTCGGCATCAAAGCCGAACTCCGGGTTCAGCTTGTGCACCGTCTCACGGAAACGCTCGCGAGCATCCTTCTCCATGTCGAGATTGTCGATGATCCGGTCACTGGCATCATCGAGATGCTGGTAGAGCATCGCCAGCTCGCTGACCTGGGCGACATCGATCAACGTCTCGTTGCTCAAAACGACCGTCAGCCGGTATATCCGCTGCGTCGCCAGGTCGGCCTCGGCCAGCGCCATGACGACCGTTCCCAGCCGTCGGGCCGCCTGCCGCTTCAGGGTCAGGTCCCAGTAGCTGAGCTGCATGAAAGCAAGCAGCAGAGCGAGCAGCAATAGGACCGTGGCCGGCGCGAGGATAATCTGATGTCGTAATGTAAGACGCATGATCGTAAACTAACACAGAAAAGGGGCAAAAAACACTGTGCTTTTGCACAGATCGATTCTGCCGCAACAAATGTAAAAACCCCTGATTTCTATGCTTTAACTCCCTTGAACAAACATGAAAGGCCCGCTCGAATCGAGCGGGCCTTCAAGTATTTCCTGCCGGACAACCGGTTACTCTTCTTTCTTCAGGGTCGTGTAATGGAAGTTGGCACCGCGCTGAACACCGAGACGCATGATCGCTCCCGTCTTGATCTTGCCGGTAAGCTCGCGGAAATCGCTGACCGAACGGACCGGGCTGCCGTTGACCTCGGCAATGACATCACCGGCCCTCAAGTTCGAATCGGTGGCCGCCCCTTCCGGGTCGACGGCGACAACGAGGACCCCCTCGGTAGTCTCAAGCCCGAACTGATCTGCCAGTTCGTGAGTAATATCCCTCAGGGTCAGGCCGAACTCCCCTTCGGCCTGCGGAGTCGAACCGCCTTTACCATCGTCATCCATCTTGCCGATGGTGACCTCGAGCTCAATCTTCTTGCCATCACGGAACAGCTCCATCTCCACTTCCTTATCGACCGGGGTTGCCGCCACCAGCCGCGGCAGGTCGTGCAGATCATCGACCTTTTTGCCATTGAAGGAGAGAATGATATCACCCCGCTTGATGCCGGCCTTTTCCGCCGGTGAACCGCCGATGACTTCGGCGACCAGGGCGCCCTTCTTCTCCTTGAGACCGAACGATTCGGCGAGTTCATCGGAAATTTCCTGCACCGAAACCCCGAGCCAGCCGCGGGTGACGTGACCGGTCTCCTTGAGCTGGCTGATCACCTGCTTGGCCATATTGACCGGGATGGCAAACCCGATCCCCTGACCGCGGGCGATAATCGCGGTGTTGATGCCAACCACTTCGCCATCGACATTGAATAGCGGCCCGCCCGAGTTGCCGGGGTTGATCGAGGCGTCGGTCTGGATGAAGTCGTCGTACGGGCCGGCCCCAATCACTCGCCCCTTGGCCGAGACGATGCCGGCGGTAACCGTCTGCTCGAGTCCGAACGGGTTACCGATCGCCATCACCCACTCTCCGACCTGCAGTTTTTCGCTGTCGCCGAGCGGCGCCACCGGGAGGCTATCCTTGGAGTCGACCTTGACCAGGGCCAGGTCGAGCTTGTTGTCGGAACCGATCACCTTGGCCGGGAACGAACGGCCGTCGGAGAGCTTGACCTCGATCTCGTCGGCGCCGTTGACCACGTGATCGTTGGTCAGGATGTGCCCCTCGTGGTCGATGATGAAGCCGGAGCCGAGGGAGCTGGTCTTCCGTTTTTGCTGCGGCTGACCCTGGAAGAACCGATCGAAGAAATCATCGAAAAAATCGCGGTGCTGGCCGAAACCGGGGATATTGGGCCGCCCGGAGCTAATCGTTTTGGAGGTGCTGATGTTAACGACCGCCGGCTTGATATCCTTGGCCAGAGCGACGAAATCGGGCAGCGCCGCCACCGCGCTGCCGGCGGTAAACAGAATAAAAACAAGCCCGCACAAAAATGACCGAGAAAGCGTCTGCTTCATAGTAACTCCTTGTTGAAATATCAATGGGAACAGTTCAGCGCTTCAGCCTACGGGAACTATTTAATCACTGGCCGGGGGGTTGTCAATATCGTCGGGCGATTCTTCGGGGATGTACTGCTGAAGGGTTTCGGCTTCGAGCGGCAGAGTGATGGTAAAAACGCTCCCCTCGCCGACAACCGATTCAACTTTGATCGAGCCGCCGTGCGCATCGATGATCGCTTTGACGATCGACAAACCGAGTCCGGTGCCGCCATCCTCGCGGTTGCGGGCGGCATCGACCCGGTAAAAACGCTCGAAGATGTTCGACAGGTGCTCCTCCGAAATTCCGACCCCGGTATCCTTGACGGTGATTATCGCATTTTTCGCCTCGAGATTGAGAATGATCTCGATCATGCCGCCGGGCCGGGTGTACTTGATGCTGTTATTGACGATGTTGAGCAACATCCTGAAGAGCTGGATCTGGTCGCCGAGAATGCTGATTTCCGAGTCGACCTGCATTTTCAAGCGGATGGTGTGCTTTTTCGGCTCGGCCAGGGTCTTGGCGTGCATGTAGATATCCTGCAGCAGGTCGCTCAGGCTGAACTCCTCGATCTCGAGGTGCAGGTTCTTCGACTCGCTCTTGGCCAGAGCGAGCAGGTCCTCGAGAATGCGGCTCATCAGGTTGATCTCCTCGAGGTTCGAATCGAGGGTCTGCCGCAGTTCCTCTTCGTTCTTGGCCCAACGCAGGGCGACCTCGGTCTCCCCTTTTAGGATCGCCAGCGGAGTGCGCAGCTCGTGCGAGGCGTCACCGGAAAACTGCTTGATCCGGTTGAACGACTCCTCGAGCCGAGCGAGCATCGAGTTGATGGTGGCAGAGAGGTTCGCCAGCTCGTCCTTCGGCTCATGGATCGGCAGCCGTTCGTTCAGTTTTTCAGCGGTAATCTTGCGCGCCGCGTCGGTAATCTGGATGATCGGCGTCAGCGCCCGGTCCCCGAGGAACCAACCGGAAAGGGTCAGAACCAGGATGATAAACGGGCTGAGCATCAGGAAGATCACCTTGAGATCATCGAGGGTGTGCTCCGACGCCTCCATCGACTCGGCCACCTGCAGGATCCGGGAGAGGCGGCCGTTCTCGACAACCGGATAGGAGAGCAATCTGACCTGTGACGGCAAGAGGTCGGAGATACTTTCATAATAGGGAAGGTTCTTGGTGATCCGCAGCAGTGCCGGCTTGGTCAGCGGCAACGACTTTCCCTCGACGCTGTTGACACTGCAGAGCAGGTTGCCGAGGTTGTTCCGGGCCTGGGCATAACCTGACCAGTTGTGGTTCAGGATGTAGTTATCGAGCCCCTGGCACGCCTCTTCGACATCCATTGAACGGTGGGCGTGCTGGTGTTCAATCTCGACCGCCTTGGCCACATCGAGCAGACGCTGATCGATATGGGTCAGCATGTTACGATGCAGGGCGACATACCAGAACAGACTACTGGCCGTCAGGACGACGGCCAGAGTCAGCGCGTACCAGAATGTCAGGCGGAAGCGGATCGAGCGGAAGAACAAGGACCTAGTCCTCCTTGAGGACGTAACCGACGCCGCGGACGGTGTGGATCAGCTTCTTGTCGAAATCGCGATCGATCTTCTTGCGCAGGTAGTTGACGTACACATCGATAATATTGGTGAACGAGTCAAAGGTGTAATCCCAGACATGCTCGGCGATCATGCTCCGGGTCAGGGTCTGGTTCGGGTTGCGCATCATGTATTCGAGCAGGGCGTACTCCTTGGTCGTCAGGTCGATTTCGGATTCCCCGCGCCAGACCTTGTGCGAGACCGGGTCGAGCCGCAGGTCAGCGAAGGTGAGCTCGGCTCCGCGCTCGGAGGTGCCGCGACGGACCAGGGCACGCACCCGGGCGAGTAGCTCGGCGAAGGCGAACGGCTTGGTCAGGTAGTCGTCACTTCCCGAGTCGAGACCGGAGACGATGTCGTCGACCTTGTCCTTGGCGGTCAGGCAGAGCACCGGGGTGCGGACGTCCTTTTCGCGCAGGTCGCGTACAACCTCGAGCCCGTCCTTGCCGGGAAGCATCAGGTCCATGAGAATGAGATTAAAGCTGTCGTCCTGGCCCATTTTCAAACCTTCTTCACCGTCATAAGCGACCTCGACGGTAAATCCCTCCTCCTCAAGACCGCGCTTGATAAAGCTGGCGACCTTCTTTTCATCTTCAACGACCAGAATTTTCATAATTGATCCTCCTTCTATTTTTCTTAAAAGTTGTGAAATAACTCTTTGTCTATTTATTTCAGTCCGAGCTTGACCAACACCTCGTTGGCCGTCTCCTCCACCGCCTTGCCGGTAACGTCGATCATGACCCAGTGCTGCTTCCGGAAAATCTTCTTCGACGCGGCCAGCTCCTCCTCGATCTCCTCGAAATCAGCGTAGGCCGTTTTCGGGTCCTGGCCGAGGTTACGCAACCGGGCGGCGCGCAGTTCGACCAGTCGTTGCGGATCAATCACCAGCCCGGCGATCCGGCCCGGATCGACCGTAAAAAGCTCCGGCGGCGGCGCAATCCCCTTGACCAGCGGCACGTTCGCCACTTTCCAGCCACGATGGGCCAGGTAGACCGAAAGCGGTGTCTTGCTGGTGCGGGAGATACCGGCAAGAATAATATCGGCGTTGGCCAGTTGCCGCACCTCCTGACCGTCATCGTGCTTGATCGTAAACTCGAGCGCCTCGACCCGCCGGAAGTACTCCTCGTCGACCCCGTGCAGCAGGTCGGGGGTTTCGCCGGGATCACGACCGAGAAATTCAGAAAACTTCATCAACAGCGGCGTGATCAGGTCGATACTCGGTACTCCGAGCGAATTACACTCGTCGTTGACCATCTGCGCCAGCTCCCGGTTGACGATGGTATAGACGACCAGCCCCTGGTTCTGCAGCGCCTCGTCGAGAACTTCGTAGATGGCGTTCTTGGTCCGGACATGGCTGTAGCGGCTGATCCGGACATCCTTCTTGCGAAACTGGGTCAAGGCGGCCATGACCATTTTTTCGGCGGTTTCGCCGGTGGCATCCGAGAGCAGGTAGAGATTTGGCGATCCGGTCATGGGCAGTCTTTCATCATAAAACTATCTTGACGAAATAATAACAGGGTTTTCATTAAAAACAATAACCGATGCATTTCAGGAGTTTGGACTCCTCATGAAAGCAATCAAATCCATCATCGTGCAAAAAATACCAATCTTGATATTTTTTAATTAAACAACGATCAGATTTAAACCGAGGCCATCGTTCTTGTCAAGGTTTTTATTGCTTTTCCCCGGGGGAGCCGGTAAAACTTCGGGCATGGACAATTGCTGGACAGAACTCTCTTTTTCGGTACCGGCGACGAAGGTCGATCTCGTTTCCGACACCCTCTACGCCATCGATTCGGTCGGCATCAATGTCGAAGAGCGTGCGCTCGATACTTTCACAGTCCCCGACCCGGACGAGAACATCCCCTCCCACTACCGGATCAAAGCGTATTTCGCGCAAACCGACGCTACGGAACCGCTGATTGCCGAAGTCATTGCCGCGCTCCGGCCGGAGGTTCCCGACCTGACGCCGGAGCAGATCACTATTGCCCAGATCCGCCAGGAGGACTGGGCCGAAGGGTGGAAGCAGCACTTCAGTTCCTTGCGTTTCGGCAAGAGGTTGGTGGTCACGCCGACCTGGGAACAATGGCCGGATGAAGGAGAGGATGCGGTCGTTACCCTCGACCCGGGGATGGCCTTCGGCACCGGCAGCCACGAAACGACCCGGCTCTGCCTGCAGGCGCTGGCCGATCGGTTCGACGCCGGCCCGGCGCCGCGATCGGTGCTCGATGTCGGCACCGGCTCCGGCATCCTGGCGATTGCCGCCGCCAAGCTCGGCGCCGACCGGATTATCGGCTGCGAGATCGATCCTGATTCCAGCCGGGTCGCGGCCGAAAACGTCGCTATGAACGGGGTTGCTGGCCCGGTCGAGATCACCGACCGCCTGCTCGAGAACATCGGCGGCCGTTTCGACCTGGTTATCGCCAACATCCTGGCCGAGGAGAACGTCCGCCTCGCCCGGCATTTGGCCGAACGCACCGCCGATGGCGGCCTGCTCATCCTCTCCGGCATCCTGCAGGAGAAAGAACAGTTCGTCATTGACGGCTTCGCCGATTGCGGGCTGCCGACACCGTCCATTCTCCGCGAGGGGGAATGGCTCTGTATCTGCTACGACCGGAGCCAACATGGCTGAGCACCGGTTTTTCATCGAACCTAGCGTCGTTGCCGACGACCGGGTAGAACTGTCGCCGGAGGTGGCGCACCACATCGGCAAGGTCCTGCGTCTGGCCGAAGGCGACGAGATTCTGCTGCTCGACGGCAGCGGCAACCACTTCCGTACCGAAATCGACCAGCTGCGATCGGGAGGCGGCAGCGCCCGCATCGTCGAGCAATGGCATGCAACCGAGAAAGCGTTACCGATCCGGCTGATCCAGGCGTTGCCGAAGGGGGAAAAATTCGACCTGATCCTGCAAAAGGGGACGGAGCTCGGCATCGGCCGCTTCAGCCCGGTCAGCTCCGGGAGGAGCATCGCCAAGGCGGCCCGGACCGAGAAGAAGCTGGCACGTTGGCGTCGAATCGTCGCCGAAGCGGCCCGCCAGAGCCGGCGGCCGCTGCTACCGACCTGCGACCCGGTCGAACCTTTCGGCGAAGCCGTTGCCGGCAGCCAGCAGGAGTTGAAGCTGATGCTCTGGGAAGAAGGATCGATGCCGTTGGCGGAGGCCCTTCCTGCAGGCCCACCGACCGATATCGCCATCCTGGTGGGCCCGGAGGGGGGATTCAGCGCCGACGAGGCGGAGCAGGCAACCGGGGCCGGATTTATCCCGGTCAGCCTCGGCCCCAGGATTCTGCGTACGGAGACCGCCGGCTTTGCCGTGGCCGCCGTGCTTGAATATCTTTATGGTGATTTTGGCGCAAACCCCTGATATGATACAGAACAATTGCTAATCAGGAGGAGACGATCATGCAATGTCCGAAATGTGGCTACACCAGCTTCGACTACCTCGACGAATGCAAGAAGTGCGGTAAGGATCTGGTCGAGCACAAGGAGAAGTACAACATCCGCTCCCTGATCTTCCCCGGCTCCGGCGCCGCGGCCGCCGCAAGTGCTGATGCCGCCGCAGCTCCAGCTGCCGAGGGCGGCGAAGAGTTCGGGTTCGACTTCATGGAAGAGGAAGAAGAGGCCGCACCGGCAGCAGCTGCAGCTGAAGCAGCTCCGGCGGGCGGAGCGACGGAAGTGACCGAAGACGACACCTTCGACTTCGGTGATGACGACGACTTCAGCTTCGACGACGACTAATCTGCTTATTCAAAC
Source organism: Desulfuromonas sp. (assembly GCA_002868925.1). Classification (GTDB taxonomy): domain Bacteria; phylum Desulfobacterota; class Desulfuromonadia; order Desulfuromonadales; family UBA2294; genus BM707. The sequence continues at coordinate 13,317 of PKTZ01000187.1, forward strand.
CGGTTGAATTGCTCAGCAGGCGACCGCCTGTCCGGCCTGATGCAGAGAGAGCAGTTCGGCATCGGTCAACGGCCGCTTTGCCGACTGGGCGAAGCAGCGGACCTTTTCGAGCAACGTCTCGAGCTGTGACCGTTCAAGGCGCAGGCCGAGGGCGAGCAGCCGGTCGTTAAGCCCGTGCCGTCCCGAATGCTTGCCGACCACCATGTACCGCGAAAGCCCGACTTCAGCCGGGTCGTACCCTTCATAATTCCCCGGAAATTTGAGCACGCCATCGGCGTGCAGTCCCGACTCATGGGAGAACACCTTCTCACCGACTACCGCCTTCCATTCCGGCACCGGCCGGCAGCTCGCCTGGCCGACCAGCCGTGACAGCTCGACGAACCGGTGCGTATCGATCCCCGGATCAATGTCACAAGCGTGCTTCATGGCCATGACCACCTCTTCCAGCGCCGCGTTGCCGGCCCGCTCGCCGAGACCGTTAACCGTGGTGTTGACGAACCGGGCCCCGGCCCGGATGCCGGCGATAGCGTTTGCGGTCGCCATGCCGAGATCGTTGTGGGTATGGACCTCGACATCGAGGTCGACCCGATCGGTCAGGTACTTGACCTTGTCGTAGGTGGCAAATGGGTCGAGCAGGCCGAGGGTATCGCAGAACCGGAAACGGTCGCCCCCTTCGCTTTTGGCGATCTGCATCAGTTCGACCAGGAAATCGAGGTCGGCGCGGCTGGAATCTTCCCCCCCGACCGAGACATAGAGATCGTGCTGCTTGGCGAAACCGAGCGCCACCTTGAGCTGCTCCTTGACCCAGTCCCGGTCCTTGCCGAGCTTCTTCTCAATATGAAGATCGGAGACCGACAACGAGATGTCGACGGCATCGACACCGCTATCAATCGAACACTGGATATCGGCAGGAACCGCCCGGTTCCAGGTAATCAGCCGCGCATTCAGCCCGAGATCGACCAGCGCCCGGACCGACGCCTGTTCTTCCTTCCCCATCGCCGGGATGCCGCACTCCAGCTCACCGACCCCGATCCGGTCGAGCAGGGTCGCGATCCGCTTCTTCTCTTCCAGGCTGAAAACCACGCCGGCGGTCTGTTCGCCGTCGCGAAGGGTGGTGTCATCGATAATGATCTGGTCTTTTCTGTTATCTGTCATAACTGAGCCGCTTTCTTCTTGTTTAACGCAAAGCCGCAAAGGCGCCAGGAGAATCGAAGGGGAAATCGTTTTTGTATCGCTTTGAAGATTTTGTCTTTCACCTTGAGCAGCGGTTTACTTTTTCTTTGCGACTTGGCGTCCTTGCGTTAAAAGAAATTTTTTCTTTTATTGGCGCTTGATGGCCAAACTTTCGGTTATTTATCCGAAACAAAAAAAGCCCTCGACCATTTCAATCTGGTCCAGGGCATCGTTGCCTCTCCGGCGACACTGCCGGAAATAATCAAATGTTCTTTTCCTTAAATAGCAAGGGGTGTGCCCGCTTGCGCAAAAACGGCTATCTGCTGATAAATAGGCCGTTTCTGCCGCCGCTTCGATCGCGCCGACCAGCCAGATCTGCATAAAAAAGAGGCAATCTGCCCGATTATTACCCGCCACGACACTCCAGAAACCGCATAAACCCTTATTTTTGGGACATTTTACAAACTGGCAAGGCTTTTGCTCTATCAAATGATTGATTCACAACACCGCCCGACCCGGGGCGGCGCAAACATCCCCTCCCAACGGTGTGACGGGACTGTTTCCAATAAACAAGGAGCAGACCTGTGTCGAAACCAAAAATAAGGGAGCTGCTAAACGAAAGCTCCTGCAGTCACAACAGCACAAAAAAAGCGGCATGCAACGCCCCGACCCCGGGCGCGACCACCGGCGGCTGCGCCTTCGAAGGGGCGCAGATTTCCCTCTTCCCTTACGCCGACGCCGCCCACCTGGTGCATGGGCCGACCACCTGCCTCGCCACCAGCTGGGAAACCCGCGCTACTAAAACCAGCTGGGCGGGACGCGACCTGACCCAGATGGGCTTCACCACCGATATCAGCTTGAACGACGTCATCTTCAGTGGCGAGAAAAAGCTGCTCGATGCGATCGATTACATCATGGCCTTCTACACACCGGAAGCGGTGTTCGTCTATGCGACCTGTGTTACCGCGCTGATCGGCGATGACCTCGACCAGGTCTGCAAGCAGGCGGCGGAGAAACATGGCGTACCGATGGTGCCGGTGCACGCCGCCGGCTTTGTCGGCAGCAAGAATCTCGGCAGCCGGCTCGGCGGTGAAGCGGCCCTGCGCAGCCTGATCGGCACCAGGGAGCCGGAGACCACCACCCCGTTCGACATCAACCTGATCGGTGAGTACAACGTCACCGGCGACATGTGGCAGTACAGCCACCTGCTCGACGAGCTCGGCATCCGCATCCTCTCGACCCTCTCCGGCGACGGCCGGGTCGCAGATATCCGCACCGCCCACCGGGCGAAGCTGAACGTTATCGTCTGCGCCAAGTCACTGGTCTCGTTGACCCGGAAAATGGAAGAGCAGTTCGGCATTCCATCGGTCTCGCTCTCCTTCTATGGCAAACGCGACACCTCAAATGGACTGCTGGCTATTGCCGAGGGGCTCGGCGATGCCGACCTGATCGACCGCACCAGGAAGCTGATCGCCCGTGAAGAGGCAAAACTGGAAGAAAAACTTATCCCCTACAAAAAGGTCTTCGCCGGCAAGAAGGCGGTGCTCAACACCGGCGGCAACAAGAGTTGGTCGATCGCCTCGGCGCTGCAGGACCTCGGCATCGAGGTGGTCGCTACCGCGGTGAAAAAGGCGACCGAGGACGACCGCGAGAAGGCACGGGAATATCTCGGCGAAAACGGGGTACTGATGATGAACCCGGGCATTGAGCAGGCCAAGCTGATCGACGAACGGGGCGCTCACCTGCTGCTGGCCGGTGGCCGCTCGCTCTACACGGCGATCAAGACGGGGATCGCTTTCGCCGACGTCAACCAGGAGAAGAAGAAGAGTTACGGCGGCTACGACGGGCTGCTCAACCTGGCCGAAGATCTGAAGAACGCCCTGGAAAACCCGGTCTTCAAACTGGCCGCAAGGAGGGCGCCATGGGAGAAGTAAAACATAAAAGCGGCAAGCCGCTGCAGGTCAACCCGTTCAAGCTGAGCCAGCCGATGGGCGCAACCCTCGCTTTCCTCGGCGTCGATCAGTGCATGCCGTTGATGCATGGCGGCCAGGGCTGCACCAGCTTCACCAAGGTCTACTACACTCGACATTTCTGCGAGCCGATCGCCATCCAGACCTCGGCCGTTACCGACGCCATTGCCGTACTCGACGGCGGTGACTACAGCATCGTCGAGTCGGTCAAAAACATCACAAAGAAGGTTACCCCGAGCCTGATCGGCCTGCATACCACCGGACTGCCGGAGACCAAGGGGGACGACATCGCCGGCGTCGCCTCCCAGGTCGACTACCCGCTGGTCTACGTCAACACCCCCGATTACGAGGGGGGACTGGAGAGCGGCTGGGCTTTGACCTGCCAGGCACTGATCGAGCAGCTGGTGCAAGAGGATACCGACATCGACGCCAAGAAAGTCGTCATCCTGCCCCACGTCAGCCTGCAGCCGATAGAGGTCGAGAAAATCAAGCAGACCTGCGAGGCGTTCGGCTTCACCGCTTTCGCCCTGCCCGACCTCTCGACCTCCCTCGATGGCCATCTCGGCGAAAAGCAGAGCGCCCTGTCGAGCGGCGGCATCAGCGTCGACGAGATCAAGGAACTCGGTGATGCCACCCTGGTACTGAGTATCGGCGACTCGATGCAAAAATCGGCCACAGCGCTGCTAAAGAAAAATCCGCAGATGCGCCACCACCACTTCTCCCACCTCGGCGGCTTGGAAGCAAGCGACGCCATGATCGAAATTTTGATGCAGGAGAGCGGCATCGAGCTGCCACAACCGGCGATCGTCCGCTGGCGCAAGCGACTGCAGGACGCCATGCTCGATTCGCATTTCTCCCTCGGCCAGACCCGCTGCCTGGTTGTCGGCGAACCAGATCAACTGGCGAGTGCGTGCCAATCCCTCTACGAAGCCGGTGGCCGGGTGACGGTAGCGATCTCGACCGTCGACTCGTCGCAACTCGAAAAACTGCCGGCCGACCGGGTGCTGGTCGGCGATCTGGAGGACGCCGAGCAGCTGGCCGACGAATACGACCTGATCGTCGGCAACTTCCACTGCGAAGCGTTGGCCCACCGACTGCACAAGGGGCTGGTACTGCGCGGCTTTCCGAACTGGGAACAGGTGGGGAACAGCCTGAAAAACGACATCCTCTACGAAGGCGGGGCGTATTTTCTTTTCGAATGTGCCAACGCGGCGAACGCGATGCGTCACGCGGGATAAAGGTTTTATTTTGTTCTCAACGATAAAACACATAGAAACTGAAACCGGCGGGTTGCGACCCGCCAGCCACCTTACTTTCTTGCTGCGCGGCAAGAAAGTAAGCAAAGAAACACGCCCCACTGGCCCCGCCCGCTTCGCGGGAACCTCCGTTCCACAAATGATCCGGGGCCGCTCCCATGCGCTTCGCTTAACCTCGCGGCAAATTTCCCGGATCACTTGCTCCACTCCGGCGGAGGCCACAGGGGATAGCATCAACCATATTGGCCTTGTCTCTCCCTCCCCTGTGACGCAGCCGGAGGTGAATGGATGCATGGCGGGAAGTGCGGGACGGATGTCTGAGCGGAGCGAGTTTTCGTCCCGCCGCCATTCATCCATTTACCGAAGGGGACCCTGCGCAGCAGGGCAAGGATGTGGGGCGCCCTTTTCTGCTTACTCTTTTGTGGTGCAACAAAAGAGTAAGCTGGCGTTCGGGGTCGCAACCCCGAATGAATAGTTCCAGGCGGGGGTTGCCCGCCAGCAACTTCATTTTCTTTGGGTCGCCAAAGAAAACGAAGCAAAAGAAAACGACCCCACAAGCTCGCCCTGCGGGTGCCCTCTCTTCGATGTTCTCATCCGGCGAGGGCAAAAACTCGGCTGACGCCTCAAACATTTGCCC
>PKTZ01000151.1 GCA_002868925.1 Desulfuromonas sp.
GTCCGTTAGTGAAGGCCACCCGGACAAGGTTTCCGACCAGATATCCGACGCGATTCTCGATGCGATTTTAACCCAGGACCCGAAATCCCGGGTCGCCTGTGAGACCCTCGTCACCACCGGTATGGCGATGATCGCCGGTGAGATTACCACCGATGCGCGGGTCGATTACGCCGACGTAGTGCGCGATACGATCAAGCAGATCGGTTATAATGACGCCTCGATGGGGTTCGACTGGGAGACCTGCGCCGTGCTGGTTTCACTCGACCGGCAGTCCCCCGATATTGCCCAGGGGGTGACCGAGGGTGAAGGTATGTTCAAGGAGCAGGGCGCCGGTGACCAGGGGCTGATGTTCGGGTTTGCCTGCAACGAAACTCCCGAGTTGATGCCGATGCCGATCACCTTCGCCCACAAGTTGACCAAGCGTCTGGCCGAGGTTCGCAAGTCGGGGCTGGTCTCCTTCCTCCGCCCGGACAGCAAGTCGCAGGTGTCGATCGAGTACATCAACGACAAGCCGATCCGGGTCGACTCGATCGTGGTTTCGTCCCAGCATACGCCCGATGTCAGCTACGACACCCTCAAAGAAGCGATCATGGAAGAGGTGATCAAACACGAGATCCCGGCCGAACTGCTCGACGAAAAAACCAAGTACTTCATCAACCCGACCGGTCGTTTCGTTATCGGCGGCCCGCAGGGCGACTGCGGTCTGACCGGGCGCAAGATCATCGTCGATACCTATGGCGGCCAGGGTTCACACGGTGGCGGTGCCTTCTCCGGCAAGGACCCATCCAAGGTCGACCGTAGTGCTTCCTACATGGGGCGTTATGCCGCCAAGAACATCGTTGCCGCCGGTCTCGCCGAAAAGTGCGAAGTCCAGCTCGCCTACGCTATCGGTGTCGCCGAGCCGGTCTCGGTTCTGATCAACACCTTCGGCACCGGCAAGCTGCCGTCGGGCGAAATCGCCAAGATCGCCGAAGCCGAGTTCGACATGCGGCCGCGCGCCATTATCGAAACCCTCGACCTGCTCCGCCCGATCTACCGGGATACTGCTGCCTACGGCCACTTCGGTCGCGAGCTGCCTAACTTTACCTGGGAGAAAACCGACCGGGTTGAATCGCTGCGCAAGCGGGCCGGAATCTGATCGTTCCGTAGACTGTTTGTTTAAAACGCCGGGGCTGGTCACAGCCCCGGCGTTTTTTTTGTTCTTCTTGCCAGACCCGCATCGTTACCCTAGAATCGATGACCATGGAACTTACCGTCATCGTCCCAATTTTGAATGAAGTCGACCAGTTGCCCCGTCTCATGCAAACGCTGACGGCGCAGCGCGGTGTCGAGTTCGAACTGATCCTGGTCGACGGCGGTTCGAATGACGGTACGGTCGACATGATCGTATCGCTTCGGCAAGAAGTCCCATTCCCGATTCAGCTCATCTCCTCAGAGAGAGGTCGTGGACTACAGCTGAATGCCGGCGCCGAAAAAGCGCGGGGCGACACCCTCCTTTTTCTACATGCCGATTCTCTGTTCCCGGACCAGTTGGCATTGAGGCAGGCGCTCGAATGTCTGGCCCAAGCTATTACGACGGCCGGTCATGATCGGATTGCCGGCCACTTCCGCCTCCGTTTTGACCACAGAAGTTCCGATCATGACTTCGGTTACTATTTCTGGGAAGGGAAGGCGCGACTTGACCGGCCCGAATGTACACATGGCGACCAGGGTTTTTTGTTGCGTAAACGCTTTTTCAATCAGGCCGGACATTTTCGCGAAGACCTGCCGATTGCCGAGGATACTGAATTTGCCGAACGGATACGGGCTACCGGGCGGTGGCTAATGCTCTCCGGACTGATCATGACTTCTGCCAGGCGTTTTGAACAGGAAGGGTTGGTCGAGAGGCAGATACTCAATGCTCTGCTGATGAATTTCAAGGCGATCGACTGGTCCGACTTTTTCAATGCGGCCCGAAACGTTTATCAGCCGCATACGGCGGTGGGGCGTCTCGATCTGGGGCAATACCTCGATCTGATCGATCGTTTGAACCGGGAAGATGGCTGGGTTCATGCGCTTCGTCGTTGGTATCGTACCGGGTACTATGTCCGCAGTAATGCCTGGCAGCTTGCCTATCTGAAGGATGTAAAGAAGGGCTTTAAACGAAACATCGCCGTTGACGATATCCCCCTTGATGCGCTTTCATGCCACGACAGGTGGTTCGATCGCTTGACCGATAATCCACCTGGAAGATTTATTGCCATGGTCGGGACCTGGTTATGGTTTCGTAAAACCAAAAGGACATATTGTGTGCAGCATAAGAGATGATATTATTGCATTGATAAAGAACTGGAGGACGTTATGACCCGAATATTTCGTACGATTCTGATGTTGACCGCACTGCTGGTCCTCTTTGCCTGTGGTGGCGGTTACAAAAGTCAGGAAGTTCCATTTCGACCCCCGTCGGCATTCTCGACAATGAAGGTTGTTGCCGGGGCCCAGATTGCGGCCCAGGCCTATGCTGAACCGGTCGAGACGACGAAGCTGTTCGGCTTCGATATCCGCAAGGCCGGCCTTTTGCCGGTGCAGGTCGTTATCGATAACGCCGGTGAAGAGGCGTTGCAGATCAACCCGAAACAGACATTTCTGGTCGATTTCGACGGCAACTACTGGAACCTGCTCGATAACAGGACCGCCTACCGCCGGGTCAGTGAAAGTACGGAATACGGTAATGTGTCAAAAGAGGCCCGCCATAAAGGTTTTTGGGGAGCTCTCGGCGGAGCTGTGATCGGCGGTGCCATCGCCATCGTCGGTGGTGAGAACGTCGGGGAGGGGATCGGCAAGGGCGCGGTAATCGGCGGCGCGGCCGGATCTGTGATCGGTGGTGCCGAGGGCCTGGAGTCGCGGGAGAGTGAATATCATATTTCGCGCGACATCGGCGATAAGGCGATGGAGAATCGTGCGATCCGTCCCGGCGAGTTGGGCCGCGGCTTCCTGTTCTTCCCGGGGGAGGCGCCTTCGGCCAGTCAGCTCCGCCTGCAGGTCGAGGCGACCCGTACCGGAAAATTGTATACGTTGATTCTCGATCTATAGGCACATACTTCACAGTTACCTTCTGAGAACGGCGGGCATTGGCCCGCCGTTCTCATTTTGTGCTTCTGAAGAGTTTTGCCGGTTGGCGAGGTTGACACGAGAACGCTGTTGATGTTATATCAATAAAAGTTGATTAAATAAATCGACAGGAGTTGATGTGGTTGCAGAACTCAAAGCGCTCTCCGATCCGACCCGTTTGCGTCTGGTCGGTATTCTGGCCAACGGCGAGTTTACGGTCCAGGATCTGGTTTCGATTCTGGAGATGGGGCAATCTCGGATTTCCCGCCATCTGAAGATCATGGTCGATGCCGAGCTCTGCACCGTTCGGCACCAGGGGACCTGGAGTTATTTTCAGCTCAACGGGCAGAGCCGATTTTTTCATACGATTCGGCAGCCGGTCCTGGAATCGATGGTCAACATTGACGGCTTTGAGCAGGATCAGGCCGGGGTTGCGCGGATTCTCAACGACCGTATGCAGAAAAGTCGGCAGTTCTTCGATCAGCATGCCCGGCATTGGGATGAGCTTGCCGCCGACCTGGTTCCGGTCGAAAGGTACATGGAGGCGATCCTGACCGAAGTCGATAAGGCCGATACCGTTGTCGATGTCGGTGTCGGGACCGGTCGCCTGCTCACTGCACTCTCTAGCCGGTCCGCACAGGTCATTGGTGTCGATCATTCATCACCGATGCTCGACGAGGCGAAGGCCCGGATCGATCGGGATGGCCTCGGCAACATCGAACTCCGTCTCGGCGAGATGAGCCACCTGCCGCTGGCAGACAGCAGTGCCGATTGTGCCATCGTCAATATGGTGCTCCACCACGCCGCCAATCCGCAGACCGTTTTCAGCGAATTGTCGCGCGTTGTGAAAAATGGTGGAAAAGTCGTCATTGCCGACCTGCTCGAGCATGATCTTGACTGGTTCCGGGAGCGGATGGCCGATCAGTGGATGGGGTTTTCCCGCGCCGAGGTAAAACAATGGCTGTCGGCAGCAGGATTTAAACTGCTGAAGGAGTCGCAATACGAGCTGAATCAGAACCTGCCGTCGGTATTTGTGATGACGGCTGAAAAATATAATTAACATTTGAGAACGGACTTTAAAAGAAAGGGAGTTTAGTGATGCAGAATGATTACAAAGTAAAAGACCTCGGCCTGGCCGACTGGGGACGCAAGGAGATCGAGATGGCCGAGGTCGAGATGCCAGGCCTGATGGCTCTGCGCGAGGAGTTCGGCGCGGCCAAACCGCTGACCGGTGCGCGGATAACCGGATCGTTGCACATGACGATACAGACTGCGGTCCTGATTGAGACCCTGGTCGCTCTCGGTGCCGAAGTGCGCTGGGCTTCCTGTAATATTTTCTCGACCCAGGACCATGCCGCTGCCGCCATCGCCAAGGAGGGGATCCCGGTCTACGCCTGGAAGGGGGAGACCCTCGAGGAATACTGGTGGTGCACCGAACAGGCCCTGACCTGGCCCGACGGCAAGCTCCCGAATATGATTCTCGACGATGGCGGTGATGCCACCATGATGGTGCTCGAAGGCGCCAAGTGGCAAAAGGACGGGGTGCCGACACTCTCAGGCGACGATCCTGAAGACTGGGTTGAGCTGGTCAAGTGCCTGCAATCCTCCCTCACCGAAAAACGGAACGACTGGGTCGCTATCCGTGAATCGGTCAAGGGAGTTACCGAGGAGACCACGACCGGTGTGCACCGGCTCTACCAGCTGCAAAAGGCCGGTGAGTTGCCGTTTCCGGCGATGAACGTCAACGACTCGGTCACCAAAAGCAAATTCGACAATGTCTATGGCTGCCGCCACAGCCTTGTCGACGGTATCATGCGCGCGACCGACGTCATGCTTTCCGGCAAGGTCGCTGTCGTTTGCGGTTATGGCGATGTCGGCAAAGGCTGCTGCCAGTCTCTGCGCGGCCAAGGGGCGCGGGTCATCGTTACCGAAATCGATCCGATTTGTGCACTGCAGGCGCTGATGGAAGGGTACGAGGTCCAGACCCTCGAAGATGTCGTCGATACGGCCGATATCTTCGTCACCACCACCGGCAATTTCAACGTCATCCGAGTCGAGCATATGACGAAGATGAAGCATAACGCTATTGTAGGTAATATCGGTCATTTCGACAATGAGATCGAGATGGCCGACCTGGCCAAGGTCGAAGGTATCAAAAAGGTCAATATCAAGAATCCGGTCGAGCATGGTAACCAGGTCGATCAATGGGTCTTCCCCGATGGACATGCCATCATCGTCCTGGCCGAAGGTCGTCTGCTCAACCTCGGTTGTGCGACCGGTCACCCCTCGTTCGTCATGTCGAACAGTTTCACCAACCAGGTCATCGCCCAGATCGAGCTTTTCTCCCGTGAAGAGAGCTACGATAACGAGGTCTATGTCCTGCCGAAGCATCTTGATGAAAAGGTTGCCCGGTTGCACCTCGATAAGCTCGGAGCAAGGCTGACCATCCTGTCACAGGAACAGGCCGATTACATCAATGTGCCGGTCGAGGGGCCGTACAAATCCGAGCACTACCGCTACTAAGCAGACGTTTTGCCGAGGATCAAATAGAAGGGGGGCTGGATATTTTCAGCCCCCCCCTTTCTTGTTCTTCTGCGTGGAAAAGATTATTGCGAGCGGAACAGGACCAGCCAGAGGCCGGAGAGGCCGATCAGGATATTGGCCGACCAGGTTGCCAGAAACGGTGGCAGGATGCCGGAATAGCCGAATGCCATGGCGACCGAATGCAGGATGAAATAGACGACCCCGACCAGGACACTGATAACGATACCGAATGACAGGGAACTGTTCCGCCCCCTGTTCAGCGCAAAAGGGATGCCGAGCAGCACCATAACGACGCAGGCAAACGGCGTCGAGAGGTGGGCGTGCATGTTGACCAGGAGCCGGGTCGCGTCGTATCCCTCAGCCTGCATCTTTTTTGCCATTTTTCTCAAATCGGAAAAATTGAGTTCCCATTCCCCGGGGTCGATCTGTTCGAAATCCTCCGGCTTTTTGTTGAATTCAACTTGCTCTGTTTTGTGATGTTGTGAATCAATCATCGCTCCGGACTCCGGTTCGAACTCACGACGGATGATGTTGTTGAACGTCCACCCTTCGTTTTGGTAGCGGGCGCTACCCGCATCGACCCGTTGGTAAATCTGAAAGTTCTCGTCAAGGTTAAAGATTGTTATCCCTTGCAAAAGCTCTTTTCGTGGTACCGCCCGATCGATATGAACGATGCTGTTTCCGGTCCGGACCCAGATCCGGTTGCGGATTCGTTGCGGGTGTGATTTTCCCTTAACCTGCTGGCTCATGATCTGGTTCATGTTGCTGGTACTGGTCGGCAGAATAGCCTCTTGTGAAACGAACAAAAGCCCAGTAATGACAAAAGTGGTGACGATTAGTGGTCTGGTTATCTGGAAAAGGCTCAATCCGCCGGCCCGCATTGCCGTCAGTTCACCGGTGCGGGAGAGGCCGCCAACGGTGCTGAAAGCGGCCATCAAGGTCGCGAGCGGAGCAACCTGACTGATAAACAGGGGAAGGGAATTGATGAAGTAGCGAATAAAGATGCTGGCTGGCAGCGATTTTTCAACGAAGTTGTCGATTTTTTCGAAGGAGTCCACCAATAGGTAGATTCCGACGAAGGCGCAAAGCGATAATAGGAAGTTTCGTAGATATGACTTGACGATATAGCGGGTCAGCAGGCTCATGACCGACCCTTCTTTTTGCGATTGAACAGCAATTCCTGGATGTGGTCGAGGGTTTTAAGCCGGCGCTCGTTGATGGCGAGGTTGAGCATGTAGCCGCCTCCAAATAGGAAGACCAGGGTCGGCATGACGACGACGGCCGGGTGTGCGCCGGCATCGATCGCCAGAGTCTTAGTCAGAGAGTAGAGGAGGTAGTAAACCAAAAAAACTAGTAGCCCGAGGGCGAATCCCCCACCACGGCCTGAACGGGTAGTCTGGATGCCGAGCGGTACCCCGACCATGGCGAATATAAGCGGCGAGAAGGGGAGGACGAAGCGGTGTAGCATCTCCACCGACAACTGCCGCTGTTTTTTTGGCTTTACTGTCTGCCGTAAGGTAATTATTTCCTTGAGGGAGAGCTCTTTCTCTTTCCGGCTGCGCTCGTCTTCCGGGGCAACCTGTTGCCCGATGTTGAGGTTGATATCGTACGTCGAAAAATCGATCACCTGGTACGATTCCTTGTTTTTCAGTTCGGATTTGCGATGAATGCTGCCGTCGATCAGGTGGAGAGAGAGAGACAGGTCGACCGGGTCGGAGCGGACAATGCCGGTTTGAGCCGTGATGATAGACGGGGTAGATGTCGTCCGCTCGTCGGAGATAAATATCCCGTCGATCTTTCCGCCTTTCTGATCCATCCGGTTGGCAAAAAGGACCAGTCCGTCGAAGTCGGCATTGAAGACCTGTGGTTCGACCCCGATATCGGCTTTCTGTGAGGCGATGTCGAAGACCTTGCTGCGGAAGGCATTATTGCTCGCCGGGGCGGCGTAAATTGTCAACAATGCGGTCAGCAGGGAGGTGATGACTGCCAGCACGAAGACCGGCACCAACATCTGTTTCAGGCTGATGCCGCAGGCCTTCATCGCGATGACTTCGGCATCTGATGAGAATCGTCCGAATGCGAGCAGGATACCCATCAGAAAAGAGAGAGGCAGGGTGATGACCATGAACGCCGGCATCATATAGATGAAGAGCATCGCGATCTCGGAAAAAGGAATTCCCTTATTGAGAACCATTTCGACCAGACGGATCAAGCGCCCCATCAATACGACGAGGGTGAATATCAGCATGCCGATCAGCGTCGGCGAAATGATTTCTTTTGCAATGTAACGGTTGATTTTTAATGACGTCATGGCGACCTGAATCTTATTACAAGTGGTCGGTGCTGTAAACTGCGTTTATCCATTTTTTCCCTTGCGCTGCCTCAAGGTGCATGGTATATAGCCACGTTACTCAAATCCACACGCCTTCCGACCTGCAGTCGGTGCCGTTGTCATGGTGATGATGGTTTTCTGCGGGGATGACGGAGGCGGAGGTCAACAACCAAATAAGGAGAAAACAATGGCTCAAATCACCATGAAGCAGCTGCTCGAGGCCGGTGTTCATTTCGGACATCAGACCAAGCGCTGGAACCCGAAGATGAAACCCTATATTTTCGGGGCCCGTAACGGAATCTACATCATCGACCTGCAGAAGACGGTCCGTTACTTCAAGTCCGCCTACCAGTTCATCAAGGAGACCGTCGAAAACGGCGATAAAATCCTTTTTGTCGGCACCAAGAAACAAGCCCAGGATTCGATCCTCGAAGAGGCAAACCGCGCCGGCCAGTATTACGTCAACAACCGTTGGCTCGGCGGCATGCTGACCAACTTCCAGACGATCAAAGCGAGCATCGATCGCCTGAAGAAGATCGAGACCATGGCCCAGGACGGGACCTACTCTCTGATCACCAAGAAAGAGGCGCTGCAGCTCGATCGTGAAAAAGCGAAGTTGGAAAAGAGTCTCGGTGGAATCAAGATGATGAACAAACTGCCGGGTGCGATTTTTATCGTCGATCCGAAAAAAGAAGCGATCGCGGTCAAGGAAGCGCGTAAGCTCGGCATCCCGGTTGTAGCGGTTGTCGATACCAACTGCGATCCCGACGATATCGATTACATCATCCCCGGCAACGACGATGCCATCCGCGCATTGCGCCTGTTCGCATCGAAAATGGCCGACGCCTGCCTCGAAGGGGTTGATGCCCGCGAGAAGAATCTCCGCACCGAGGCCGAAGGGGCAGATGCCGAAGTTGCTGCTGCAACCGAGACCGCAACCGAGGCTCCTACTGCGGCTCCTGCCGAGCCTGCTGCCGAAGCACCTGAAAAGCCGTCAACTGCGGAATAATTAGAATTCTTGATTCGTATACGGGCGGCTGACAGTTCATGTCGCCGCCCTTTTTTACAACAAATAATAAAAACAGATCGGACCGCAAACGGGTCCGTGAAACATATCTGCTGACAGGAGGATATTGTGGCGAAGATTACCGCATCGATGGTTGCTGAACTGCGCGCCAAGACCGGCGCCGGTATGATGGATTGTAAAAAAGCATTGAACGAAACCGATGGCGACTTGGAAGGGGCTGTTGACTTTCTGCGTAAGAAGGGGCTGTCCGCTGCCGCTAAAAAGTCGGACCGGGTCGCTGCCGAAGGCCTGATCGCCGTCGCTGGCGAAGGGAACGCCAGTGCGATCGCCGAGGTTAACGCCGAGACCGATTTCGTGGCAAAGAACGAGGCGTTCCAGGCTTTCGCCGCCGGTGTCGCCCAGACCGTATTGGCTGATGCCCCTGCCGATGTCGAGGCGCTCAAGACCCTCGATTTCCCGGGGACCGGTCGCAATGTCGCTGATGAGCTGGCCCACCAGGTCTCGACCATCGGCGAGAATATGAATATCCGTCGTTTCGCCCGCCTGCAGGCCGATTCGGGTGTTGTCGCTTCCTATGTTCACGGTGGAGGCAAGATCGGTGTTCTGGTTCAGCTCGACACCACTACGGTGAATGACGAGGTGACCGCTACCGCCCGTCAGATCGCCATGCACGTTGCAGCTGCCAATCCGCAGTACCTGAGTCGCAACGAGGTGCCGGCCGACGTGGTCGAAAAAGAGAAGGAGATCATGCGGGTCAAGGCGATCGAAAGCGGCAAACCGGAGAATATCGTCGACAAGATCGTGGAAGGGCAGATTAATAAATACTTCGGCGAAATTTGCCTGCTCGAGCAGGTTTATGTTATCGATACCGATATGAAGGTCGGCAAAGTTGTAGAGAAGCTGGCCAAGGATATCGGCAGTGACGTGACCCTCGCCGGTTATGTCCGCTTCCAACTCGGCGAAGGGATCGAGAAGGCCGAGGACGATTTCGCATCTGAGGTCGCTTCACTGACCAAGTAACTCGAGCCAGGGGGGCTTATGGCGCAAAAGCCTGTTTACAAGCGGATTCTTCTCAAGCTGAGCGGCGAAGCTCTCGCCGGCCAGCAGGGTTACGGCATCGACCCCGAGGTCATCTCGGCCATTGCCTCCCAGATTAAGGATGTGATCGACCTCAAGGTACAGGTCGCGCTGGTCATCGGTGGTGGCAATATTTTCCGTGGGCTCTCTGCCGCCTCGCAGGGGATGGACCGTGCCAGTGCCGACTACATGGGGATGCTCGCCACTGTCATGAACAGTCTGGCAATGCAGGATGCCCTGGAGACGGTCGGCGTCGATACCCGCGTCCAGTCCGCGATCGAAATGCAGGAGATTGCCGAACCTTACATCCGCCGCAGGGCGGTTCGCCACCTTGAAAAGGGGCGGGTCGTTATTTTTGGCGCCGGGACCGGCAACCCATATTTCACCACTGATACAGCGGCGAGCCTGCGGGCGATGGAGATCAACGCTGAGGTGATTCTCAAGGCGACCAAGGTCGACGGCGTTTACAGTGCCGATCCGGCAATCGACAAGGATGCGGTCAAGTTTGACAAGTTGACCTACCTTGAAGTATTACAGAAAAACCTTCAGGTTATGGATGCGACGGCAACATCACTCTGTATGGATAATAGTCTTCCCATTGTTGTTTTTGATCTGACCGCTACCGGCAACATTGAAAGAGTTGTATGTGGCGCCGATATCGGGACCATTGTGACAGGAGGAGAGTAGCATGTACGATGATGTTTTGAAGAAATCAAAAAGCTTCATGGAGAAGTCGATCGACAGCTTGAAGAAAGAATTGACCAAGGTCCGTACCGGTCGTGCCTCGATTACGCTTCTCGATGATGTCCGGGTCGACTACTACGGGACGCCGACACCGCTGAACCAGGTCGGGACCCTTGCCGTGCCGGAACCGCGTCTGATCACGATTCAACCCTGGGAAAAGAATCTCATCCCCGAGATCGAAAAGGCGATCATGAAGTCGGACCTCGGGTTGAATCCCGCGTCCGACGGCCAGATCGTCCGCATCGCCATTCCTGCCCTGACCGAAGAGAGACGCAAGGAGATGGCGAAGCTTGCCAAGAGTATCGGCGAAAATGCCAAGGTCGGGGTCCGTAATGCCCGCCGGGATGCCAACGATACCCTCAAGCAGATGGAGAAGGATAAGGATATCTCCGAGGATGATCTGAAACGGGGCGAAAAAGAGGTTCAGGATTTGACCGATAGCTACGTCAAACAGATTGACGATGTCGTCTCTGCCAAAGAGCAGGAAGTCATGGAGATCTGAATACAGCAGATTCTGCTGTTTAATACGCAAAGCAAGGAGAGAAGAAAATGGCACTTACAATTTCTGAAGAATGTATTGCATGCGGCGCTTGCGTCGAAACATGTCCGGTTGACGCGATTTCCGAAGCTGGTGACATCTATGCCATCAGCGAAGATTGCACTGAATGCCAGGCTTGTGTCGATAGTTGCCCGGTCGGCGCCATCGGCGAATAAGGCCAACTTCTAAGTTGTCCGTGAGTAAACGAGAGGGCGCCTGTAGGGCGCCCTTTTTTTATCCGATTCCCGTCTTGCTCGATCCTTGTCATTCATGTTAAATTTTTCATTTATAATTACATAAGATCGTTACGGAATTTCAATGGATCACATACCACAACATCTTGCCATTATCATGGACGGCAACGGCCGTTGGGCGCAGAAACGTCACCTGCCGCGAATCGTCGGCCACCAAAAAGGGGTCGAGACGGTTCGTCGCGTCGTTGAAGAGTGCTGCTCTCTCGGCATAAAACACCTGACACTCTATGCCTTCAGTTCGGAAAATTGGGGCCGTCCGGCCGACGAGGTTGCCGCCCTGATGGGGCTTCTGGCGAAATACCTGACCAGTGAGTTGAAGATGTTGCTGTCGAATCGGGTCCGCCTCAACGTTATCGGCGAGACAGCGAAACTGCCAGACAATATCCGGCAGACCCTCGAAGGCGCCGTCGAACGGACGCGGGATAACGACAGCATGACCCTGACCCTCGCGCTTTCGTACGGTGCGCGCGACGAGATTCTCCGGACTTGTCAGCAGCTTGCCGGCCGGGTTGCCGCAGGCGAAATAGCACCGTCCGATATCGACGAGGAGCTCTTTTCAGACGCTCTCGATACGGCCGGCATTCCCGATCCGGATCTGCTGGTCCGGACCAGCGGCGAGATGCGGATCAGCAATTTCCTGCTCTGGCAGCTGGCCTATACTGAGCTCTATTTCAGCAATAAGTTCTGGCCCGATTTTGACCGTGATGAACTGCATGAGGCGATCCGTGAATTTGGGCGTCGGCAGAGGCGCTTCGGTCTGACCTCGGAACAGGTCCCGGACAAGGCAGAACAAGGAGGCCATCATTAAAACCAGGATTCTCACCGCGCTTGTGGCCCTGCCGTTGCTGATCGGGCTCATCCATTTTTCGAATCAAACCTTTTTCAATCTGCTTGTGCTTCTGGTCGCTATGATCGGCCTTTTCGAATTTTATGCGATGGCGCTGCCGAAGGAGCTCGAGCTGGAACGCGTGGTCGCCATTTTGTGTGGTTTTATCAGTGGCGCGGTCGTTTGCTGGCAGCGCATCGATCTGTTGTTGCTGGTTCTGGTTATCTCGTTCGGGACGCTTTCGGTGCTGTTCCTGTTGCGGATGCGTGAAATCAATAGCGCCGTTCATAATCTTGTTTACGCGTTTTTCGGTATTATCTACGTACCACTGTTTTTGTCGCACGTCGCCCTACTTCGGGAGTTTGAACATGGCCGGGAGTGGCTTTATTTCTCTCTTGTTATTGCCATGGTCGGTGATTCGGCCGCCTATTTTGTCGGCTCTGCCATCGGCCGGACCAAGCTCTCGCCGCTGATCAGTCCGAACAAGACTGTCGAAGGGGCGCTCGGCGGTCTGGCCGGGAGTGTTGTCGGGGCCTGGTTGGTCAAAATGCTGTTCTTGCCACAGGCATCCTACAGCCTGGTCCTGTTTATGGCATTTTTCCTCGCCATCTTCGGACAGCTCGGTGACCTGTTCGAGTCGATGTTGAAGCGGTGTTTTGCAGTTAAGGATTCAGGATCGATCATTCCGGGGCATGGCGGTGTCCTCGACCGTCTCGACAGCCTGCTGTTCGTTTTTCCGGTAGCCTATTACTGTGTTCTCTATTTCGGTTGAGTAACCTGATGGCAATTAAAAAGATTTCTATTCTCGGCTCGACCGGGTCAATTGGTGTCAGCACGCTCGAGGTCGTCGCCGAACATGCTGACCGTTTCGATGTAGTCGCGATGACGGCCGGGACCAACCTCGATCTGTTCGTACAGCAGATCGTCTCGTTCAGGCCACAGCTGGTCGCTGTCGTGTCGGCGGGTGACGCGGCCCGACTACGCGATCGTCTCGGTGATGAAGGCCCCGAGGTCGTCTCCGGAGTCGAGGGACTGATCGCCTGTGCCACTCATGCCGAGGCCGGGATCGTCGTATCGGCGATCGTCGGTGCCGCCGGTCTGGTTCCGACCATGGCGGCGATCGAAGCGGGTAAAGATATCGCCCTGGCCAACAAGGAGACCCTGGTCACCGCCGGTGCCCTGGTGATGAGGGCGGTCGCAGAATACGGAGTCAAGCTCTATCCGGTCGACAGTGAACATTCGGCGATTTTTCAATCGCTCGAGGGACATCGCGATAAGGATGTTAAACGGCTGATTCTGACCGCCTCCGGTGGACCGTTTCGTGAACGTGACCCGCAGACATTCGATAACATTACCCTAGAGGACGCTTTGGCCCACCCAAACTGGAATATGGGCCAGAAGATCACGATTGATTCGGCGACCATGATGAACAAGGGGTTGGAGGTGATCGAGGCGCACTGGCTGTTCGGATTGCCGGGGGATCGGATCTCGGTTCATATCCATCCGCAGAGTATTGTCCATTCGATGGTCGAATATATAGACGGCTCGGTGATCGCCCAGCTCGGTGTGCCCGACATGAAGACACCGATCGCCTATGCCCTGTCGTATCCGGAGCGGCTCCCACTTGACCTGCCGCCGCTCGACCTTTGCCAGCTCGGCCAGTTGACCTTTATGGAGCCGGATTCTGAGCGCTTTCCCTGCCTCGATCTTGCATATGCTGCGCTCGCCGCCGGCGGGTCGGCGCCGGCCGCTCTGAACGCCGCCAACGAAGTTGCGGTCGATGCTTTTCTGAACGGCCGTATCAGTTACCTTGGTATCCCGGAGTTGATCGAGGAAGTCATGTCTAAACACCAGGTTGTAGTTCCCGGCAGCATCGACGATGTTTTACAGGTCGATCAGTGGGCACGTCGGGAAGCGGACGGCATATTATGACAAGCAGTAAACGGAGGTATTTGTGGTAACCGTTGTTTCAGGAATCATCATGCTCGGAATCCTCGTCTTCGTGCACGAGCTCGGGCATTTTCTCGTTGCCAAGTTCAACGGGGTCAAGGTGTTGAAGTTTTCGCTCGGTTTCGGTCCGAAGCTCCTCTCCAAACAGTGGGGAGAGACCGAATACCTGGTCTGTGCCGTACCGCTTGGCGGATACGTGCAGATGCTGGGTGAGGGGAAGGGCGAAGAGGGAGAAGAAGCTCCCCTCAGCGAGGAAGAGGAAGATCGTTCCTTCGCCAACAAAAGCGTCGGCCGACGCACGGCGATTATTGCTGCCGGGCCGCTGATGAACCTGATTTTCCCATTTCTGATCCTTCCGTTCGCCTACATGGTCGGGGTCAATCTGCCGGCATTTCTCGACCAGAAACCCTGCGTCGGTTATGTCCTGGTCGAGACCGATGCCGCCGAGGCCGGTTTTGTCGCCGGCGACTGCATTGTCGCCATCGGCGACGATCCGGTCGAGAGCTGGGATGCCGCCAATAAGACACTGGTTTCCCACGCCGGGGCGCCGCTGCAGTTTACGGTTGAGCGCGATGGTGCGACGGAGCGGTTAACGATGGATCCGGAAAACGGTGGGCTCGAAGGCTTGCAGTCGCTCGGGCTATTCCCGATACAACCGGCCCTAGTCGGTGCGCTTTCTCCCGGCATGCCGGCCAAGGCAGCCGGTATGCAACTGGACGACCTGATTGTCGCTATCGATGGCAACCCGGTCAGTAACTGGTACGACCTGAAACCGATCATCCAGAAAAGCGGTGGCGGCGAAATCGATTTCGAAGTCGAACGGGACGGTGAAAAGATCGTTCTCAAGGTCGCTCCGACCAAGAAGGAGGATGACGGAGAATTCCTGATCGGTATCGCGCCGCAGCAACCGTCTGTTTTTAAACGGTTCGGCCCGGCCGAATCGTTCCGTTACGGTGCCGAGCGGACAATGGAATTGATCGAGTTGACCCTGATCTTCATCCAGAAACTCTTCTCCGGGCATGTCTCAATGAAGAACGTCGGCGGCCCGATCATGGTCGTGCAGATTGCCGGCCAGGCCGCACAGACCGGCATCTCCAGCATCCTGACCGTACTCGCTTTCCTCAGTATCCAGCTCGGGATCCTCAACCTGCTGCCGATCCCGATCCTCGATGGCGGACATCTCCTGTTCAACTTCGCCGAACTGATTTATCGACGTCCTGTCTCGGTCCGAATTCGCGAAATTGCCCAGCAGGTCGGTCTCGCCCTGTTGCTGATGCTGATGATTCTCGTCTTTTACAACGATATCGTCCGCTTCTTCTTCGGAGGGCAGTAGGTGGAACCACTGCTATTGACCGTTTCGACGGCGACCCGTCTCGCCAGCATCGCCGTTACCCGCGGCGAATCACTGCTGGGTGAGGTCGCGCTCGACCCGCCGGGGACGCAGAGCGACTTTCTGCTGCCGGTCATAGCCGACCTGTTAACCCGGCTTGAGCTGAAGCTGGAAGAGTTCGACTGCTTCGCCGCAGTACACGGACCCGGTGCTTTTACCGGCCTGCGGGTCGGTATTGCGACGATCAAAGGATTGGCTCTGGCTCTTAACAAGCCGGTTATCGGCGTCTCTTCTCTGCAATCTCTTGCGATGCAGGTGCCGGATGTCGCGGCGCAGGTCTATACCCTGATCGATGCCAGGAAGAAAGAGGTCTACGCCGGTTGCTATAACTGGGAGTCGGGATTGCCGCACCCCGTATGCGCAGAGCGCGTCATCGATCCACAACAACTGCTTTCCGAAATCAGCGGCGAGGCCCTGTTTGTCGGTGACGGCAGTATTGCGTATCGGACCCTGATCGTGCGCCAATTGGGAAGCAGAGCACGGGTCGCACCATCATCGGCGAACATGTTGCGGGCCGGTTCTGCCGCCATGCTCGCCCTGGTCAAATTCGAGGCGGATGAACTCCTCTCGGCGGCATCTCTTAACCCGGTCTACATCCGGCCGTCCGATGCAGAATTGAATAAGCGCGAAACGGCCCCGGATGGCGCTATAGAAGGTTGACAAGAAAGTTGCCGTTCGTTATTTTAAAATGGCATTTTGTTTCAATTGTTAACTCTTAAAAGCGGAGGTGCCAATGCAGGAGAAAGATATGGATCTGGTTGAACAGTTGGTCAATGAAAATCCCCGTTTCCGCAAGCTTTTTGAAGAACATCAGATTTTTGAAAAAGAACTAGTCCAATTTGACGACCGACCCCATTTGTCTCCTGAAGAAGAGCTCGAACGGAAAAAGGTCCAGAAGCTGAAATTGGCCGGCAAAGACGAGATGGAGCGGATCCTGCTGGAGAAACGCGCCTGATTGTTTAATGCTGAGTATGGTCGGCTTCCGACCATCCCCATTTAATATTTTTCGACGAAGCTGACAGGGGCTTGAGCCCCTGTCGTTCGTTTATTTCGGCAATTATTTCGAGGAAGAGATGCCCAAGTTAAGATCCGACACGACCACGACCGGCCAGAAGATGGCCGGTGCCCGCGCCCTGTGGCGGGCGACCGGGATGAGTAATGGTGATTTCGGCAAGCCGATTATCGCTGTCGTAAACTCTTTTACTCAATTTGTCCCGGGGCATGTCCATTTGCACGAGGTTGGCCAGATGGTCGCTGCCGAGATCGAGAAGTGCGGCGGCATTGCCAAGGAATTTAATACCATGGCGATCTGCGACGGCATCGCCATGGGACACGACGGCATGTTGTACAGTCTGCCGTCACGTGAGTTGATTGCCGATACGGTCGAATACATGGCCAACGCTCACACTGTTGACGCCATGATCTGCATTTCGAACTGCGATAAGGTGACCCCGGGCATGCTGATGGCGTCGATGCGTCTCAATATCCCGACGGTGTTCGTCAGTGGTGGTCCGATGGAGGCCGGTAAGGCGACGATCGAAGGGAACGAAGCGCACCTCGACCTGGTTGATGCCATGGTTGCTGCAGCAACACCCGGTATTTCCAGCGAGACGGTCGAACAGATGGAACGCTCCGCCTGCCCGACCTGCGGCTCCTGCTCCGGCATGTTCACCGCCAATTCGATGAATTGCCTGACCGAGGCGCTCGGCATGTCTCTTCCCGGCAACGGCAGCCTGCTCGCTACCCATGTCGAACGGAAGAAACTGTTTCTCGATGCGGCGAAACAGGTTGTCTCCCTGGCCGAACGCTACTATCAAAAAGACGATGAATCAGCCTTGCCGCGTTCGATCGCAACCAAGCAGGCGTTCGAGAATGCGATGCGGCTCGATATCGCCATGGGCGGATCGACCAATACGGTTTTGCACCTGCTCGCCGTCGCTAACGAGGCTGCGGTCGATTTCAGCATGAAGGATATCAATCGACTCTCTCTCGAAACGCCGAACCTGTGCAAGGTTGCGCCCTCGGTACAGCATTATCACATGGAAGACGTGCACCGCGCCGGCGGTGTCTTCGGCATCCTGGCCGAGCTCGACCGGGGCGGCATGCTCGATCGTTCCGCCAAAACCGTGCACGCGACGACCATGGGCGAGGCGGTCAAGAAATGGGATTTCGTTACAACGGACGATGATGAGGTGAAGAACTGCTTCTCGGCGGCGCCGGGGAATGTCCCGACCCTCGAGCCTTTCAGCCAACAGGCGCGCTGGGCGTCACCCGATCTCGACCGGGAAAAGGGGTGTATCCGCGACATTGCGCATGCCTACAGCGCCGATGGTGGTCTGGCGGTGCTGTACGGTAATCTCGCCGAAGACGGTTGCATCGTCAAGACGGCCGGCGTCGACGAAGAGGTCTGGACCTTCGCCGGACCGGCCAGGATTTTCGAAAGCCAGGAAGAGGCGATCGAAGGGATCCTCGGGGATAAGGTAACGGCCGGCGATGTTGTCATCATCCGCTACGAGGGACCAAAGGGAGGCCCCGGCATGCAGGAGATGCTCTATCCGACCAGTTATCTCAAGTCGAAGGGGCTTGGCAAGGCCTGCGCTCTGATAACCGATGGACGCTTTTCCGGTGGTACTTCGGGGCTGTCGATCGGACATGTCTCGCCGGAGGCCGCCGAGGGGGGAGCGATCGGTCTTGTCCGGGATGGTGACCGGATTGTTATCGATATCCCGAATCGAAAAATCAATATTGAGGTTCCGGATGCGGAGCTTCAACAGCGCCGTGCAGAGTTGGAGGCTGCAGGGGTGGATGCATGGAAGCCGGCACAGCGCCGGCGTGAAGTGAGTGCTGCATTGAAGGCATATGCAGCATTGACGACCAGCGCCGCCCAAGGTGCAGTACGCAAGATCGACTGATTGTTGTAAAACGGGGATTTAATTTTACCGTCATTCCTTTGGAGGAGGTTCACGTGAAAATGACTGGTTCGCAAATATTGCTTGAATGTTTCAAACAAGAGGGGGTCGATACCGTTTTTGGTTACCCCGGGGGTACGGTCATCAATATCTATGATGATTTGATGAAATCCGAGGATATCCAACACATCCTGCCGCGCCACGAGCAGGCTGCGGTTCACGCCGCCGACGGCTACGCCCGCGCCACCGGCAAGGTTGGTGTCGCCATCGCCACCAGTGGTCCCGGCGCCACCAATACCATCACCGGTATCGGGACCGCCTACATGGACTCGATCCCGATGGTCGTTATCACCGGACAAGTGCCGACACCACTGATCGGTAACGACGCTTTCCAGGAGGCCGATATCGTCGGCATCACCCGGCCGATTACCAAGCACAACTACCTGGTCAAGGATGTCAAAGACCTGGCCCGGATTCTCAAACAGGCATTCTATATCGCCCGCACCGGTCGTCCCGGCCCGGTCGTTGTCGATCTGCCGAAGGATGTGCAGATCGCCGAGACCGATTTCGAATATCCGGAGAAGGTTGAGCTGCGTGGTTACAAGCCGACCTACAGTGGTAACGTCCGCCAGGTCGCCAAGGCAGCGAAGATGATTATGCAGGCGCGCAAGCCGGTCATCTACGTCGGCGGCGGTGCAACTCTGTCCGATGCTGACAAGGAGCTGCTCAAGCTGGCGGAGATGATTCAGGCGCCGGTGACCACGACCCTGATGGCGATGGCCGCGTTCCCGCAGACCCACCCGCTGGCGTTGGGGATGCTCGGCATGCACGGCACCTACTATGCCAACATGGCAGTGACCAACTCCGACCTTTTGATCTCTCTCGGTGCCCGCTTCGATGACCGGGTCACCGGCAAGATCGCGACCTTCGCACCGGACGCCAAGATCATCCACGTCGATATCGACCCGACCTCGATCAAGAAGAACGTTCGGGTCGACCTGCCGATCGTCGGTGACCTGAAGGACGTGATGAAAAAGCTGGTCAAGGAGCTGGGCGAGAACAAGAGCGAGTTGAAGAAGCTCAGTAAGGAGCTTGCGCCCTGGCGCGAGGAAATCGACGGCTGGAAGAAGAGTCATCCGTTGACCTACAAGCAGTCGAAGAGTGAGATCAAGCCGCAGTTCGTTATCGAGAAACTGCGCGAGCTCTCAGACGATGACGCCATTGTCACCACCGAGGTCGGTCAGCACCAGATGTGGACGGCCCAGTTCTTCAAGTTTTTGCAGCCTCGCACCTTCCTCTCGTCCGGCGGCCTCGGCACCATGGGCTACGGCCTACCGGCGGCCCTCGGCGCCCAGGCGGCGTTCCCGAAACGGCAGGTGATCGACATCTCCGGCGACGGCTCGTTCCAGATGAACTCACAGGAGCTGGCGACACTGGTTCAGTACCGCCTGCCGGTCAAGATCGTCATTCTAAATAACAACTTCCTCGGCATGGTCCGCCAGTGGCAGCAGCTCTTCTTCGACAAGCGTTACAGCCAGACCTGTCTCGAGCTGCCGATCGACTTCAAGAAGTTGGCCGAGGCATATGGCGCAACCGGCTTCTCGGTCAGTAAACCGGGCGAGGTTGAAGAGACGATCAAGAAGGCGTTCGCAACCGACGGCCCGGTCATCATGGAGTTCAAGGTGTCGCGCGAGGAGAACGTTATGCCGATGGTCCCGGCCGGTGCCGGCCTGAATGAAATGGTTTTGGCTTCTTAAGTCACGCTGGTGACAGGAGGAATATAAGACAATGAAACATACGATTTCCGTACTGATGGAGAATGAATTCGGGGTTCTGTCCCGCATATCCGGACTCTTTTCCGGACGTGGTTTCAATATCCAGAGCCTGTCGGTGGCTCCCACCCTCGATCCATCGATCTCCCGCATGACCATCGTCACCTCGGGCGACGAGCAGATTCTGGAGCAGATCAACAAGCAGCTAAACAAGCTGATCGATACGATCAAGGTCATCGATTACACCAGCGAAGGACAGCCGTTCGTCGAGCGGGAACTGGCCCTGATCAAGGTCAATGCCGAGGACAATACCCGCGCCGAAGTAATGCGGATCGTCGATATCTTTCGCGGTAAAGTGATCGATGTCACTCCCAAGTCGTACACCCTCGAGATGATGGGGACACCGGAGAAGGTCAACGCGATCGTCGAGATCCTGCGGCCGATCGGCATCAAGGAGCTGGTCCGGACCGGACCGGTCGTCCTCGGCCGGGGCGCCAAGGGGTGGAAATCCGCCTGAGAACTGAATGGAAAGAGATTGGCAAGCGATAAGCCCTGTGGTATAACGTCTGCCCAATCTCAATGAAATAAAGCATAAGGAGCTGTTTTGATGAAAGTCTATTACGACAAAGATGCCGATTTGGCTGTGATCAAGGGGATGAAGGTAACCATCGTCGGTTACGGTTCCCAGGGGCATGCCCATGCCTGCAACCTGAAGGATTCCGGAGTTGATGTCACGGTCGGTCTGCGCACCGGGTCGTCCTCCGTTGCCAAGGCGGAAGCGCATGGCCTGAACGTCAAGCCGGTCGACGAGGCGGTCGCCCAGGCTGACCTGGTAATGATTCTGACCCCGGACGAGTTCCAGTCACAACTTTACAAAGAAGAGATCGAGCCGAAAGTCAAGCAGGGTGCAACCCTCGCCTTTGCGCACGGCTTTGCAATTCATTACAACCAGATCGTTCCGCGCGAGGATCTCGACGTAATCATGATTGCGCCGAAGGCACCGGGTCACACCGTCCGCTCCGAGTTCGAAAAGGGGGGCGGTATCCCCGACCTGATCGCCATTTTCCAGGACGCCACCGGCAAGGCGAAGGAGGTCGCACTCTCCTACGCCAGCGCCATCGGCGGCGGCCGTACCGGTATTATCGAGACCACCTTCAAGGACGAGACCGAGACTGACCTGTTCGGTGAGCAGGCTGTTCTTTGCGGCGGCGCGGTCGAACTGGTAAAAGCAGGATTCGAAACCCTGGTCGAGGGCGGCTACGCTCCGGAGATGGCCTATTTCGAGTGCCTGCACGAGCTCAAGCTGATTGTCGACCTGATGTACGAAGGCGGCATCGCCAACATGAACTACTCGATCTCGAATAATGCTGAATACGGCGAGTACGTAACCGGACCGAAGGTCATCAACGACGAGAGCCGCAAGGCGATGCGTGAGTGCCTGGACAATATCCAGAACGGCGAGTACGCTAAGCGTTTCATTCTTGAAGGGCAGACCAACTACCCCGAGATGACGGCCCGCCGTCGTCTCAACGCGGCCCATCCGATCGAACAGGTCGGCGAGGGTCTGCGCAAGATGATGCCCTGGATCAAGAAGATCGTTGACAAGAGTAAGAACTGATAATCGAAAAATCGATGTCGGGGACAACACTGTTGTCCCCGATTCTTTTCATCGGGGAAAATGATGAACGAGAATACGTTACCGGTCGCCCGTGAGGGTGTGCCGTTTATCGGCCTGGCCGCTTTTGTGACCTTGGTTTTTGCTCTTCTCGACTGGGGCTTTTTGGCCTTTATTGCGCTGCTGCTGACCCTGTTTGTCGTCTACTTCTTCCGTGACCCGGAACGCCATTGTCCGAGCGACGATGGTGCGGTTATCGCCCCGGCCGACGGCAAGGTTGTCTTCGTCGGTGACGTCATGGAGGAGCGCTTTTTAAAGCAGGAAGTGACCAAGGTCAGTATTTTCATGTCGGTCTTCGATGTCCACGTCAATCGCGCTCCGTGCTCCGGCAAGGTGCTCGACCTCTATTACAACAAGGGCGAGTTCCTGAACGCTTCCCTCGACAAGGCGAGCCTGCAAAACGAGCAGGCCGGTATCTTCATGCAGACCGACACCGGCCATAAGCTTCTGTTTGTCCAGGTTGCCGGTCTGGTCGCACGGCGCATAGTCTCCTACCCGAAGATCGGGGATATCCTCAAGAAAGCGGAGCGTTACGGACTGATCCGGTTCGGTTCGCGCGCCGATATCTATCTGCCCAAGGAGAGTGATGTTCACGTCGGGATCGGTGATCGAACGGTCGCCGGAGAAACGGTAATCGGTACACTGAAATGATGTCAACGTCGAACCATGAACCCGGAATCCGGAAGGGCGGGGTGCGCAAGGGGGTCTATCTGCTGCCGAACCTCTTTACCACCGGGACCCTCTTTGCCGGGTTTTACAGCATTGTCGCCACCCTGAAGGGGGATTTTCATATCGCCGCCTGGTTTATCCTGGTCGCTGCGGTTTTCGATGTCCTCGATGGCAAGGTCGCGCGCCTGACCGGGGCGACCAGCCAGTTCGGAGTCGAGTACGACTCCCTGGCCGATCTCGCCGCCTTCGGTGTGGCGCCGGGCCTGTTGATGTACGCCTGGGCATTGACCGGTTTCGGAAAGCTCGGTTGGCTTGCCGGGTTCCTTTATGTCGTCTGCGGTGCCTTACGCCTGGCCCGCTTCAATGTTCAGGTAAATACTGTCGAGTCGAAGCGCTTTGTTGGGCTGCCGATCCCTGCTGCGGCGGGGATGGTCGCTTCCTGCGTGTTGCTGTTTCATCGTCTCGGTGGTTCCGGAACGATCAAGAAGGTTTCGATCGTCATCTTGATTTATGTTCTGGCCTACCTGATGGTGAGTAATCATCGCTATTTCTCGCTCAAGGATCCGGAACTGTTCAAACGGCAACCGTTCGGTTTTCTGGTGCTGGCCATCTTTTTGATCATTGTCATCGTTGCCGAGCCGGCGATCATGCTGTTTTCGATCGCTTTCCTTTATATGCTCTCCGGACCGATCGGTGATGTTACTGGTTTTTTTCGCGGTCCGAAGAAGGCTGTACCGACAGAATCACCGGATTAATTCAATACTGTCGGAATGAGATATTTGATAAAACAGGCTTGACAAGATGTCGGGTTTGCTGTTTTATTGTCTGACATTTGTTAAAGGCTGAGAAGAGGAGTAGTAAGCTTCAACCCTGTTCCAGAGAGCCGGCGGTCGCTGCAAGCCGGTACAGGAAGAAGCTGAACTCGCCTTGGAGCCGCAGACGCGAACGGGATATCCGCTAGTTTCTGCCGTGAGCCAGCGTAACTGGCCAATGAAGGTTCACCCCGCACGGTTTCGGGTGGATGAATCAGGGTGGTACCGCGAAGCGTAAAGCTCTCGCCCCTGTTACAGGGCGGGAGCTTTTTTTGTTTCCCATAAACTGTTTCAACAGGAGAAGGGGGTGGTTGCATGGAATCGGATCTAGTTGACCTGCTGGGCTTGAGTGGAAAAGTGTGGAAAACAGTGATCGGAACATGTCGGCCGCTCCGAATGGTCGACACAGAAACGGTAAGAATGGAGGAATCATGAGCGACAAACAGAATGTAATTATTTTTGACACGACCTTACGCGACGGTGAGCAGTCTCCCGGCGCCAGCATGAATATTGATGAAAAACTGCGTATCGCACATCAACTCGAGAAGTTGAACGTCGACGTTATCGAGGCCGGTTTCCCGATCGCCTCGGTCGGCGATTTCGAGGCGGTCAAGAAGGTCGCCGAATCGATCAAGGGGCCGCAGATCGCCGGTCTGTGCCGTGCCAGTTTTAAGGATATCGACCGGGCCTGGGAGGCACTGCAGTACGCCGGCGAGCGGGGACGGATCCACACTTTTATCGCGACCTCCGATATCCACATGGAGCGCAAGCTGCAGATGGAGCCGGCCAAGGTCAAGGAAGCGGCGATCGCGGCGGTCAAGCACGCGGCTCAATATACCTCGAATGTCGAGTTCTCATGCGAGGATGCGGTCCGGACCCGGATTGAGTTCCTCGCCGAAATGGTCGAAGCGGTGATAGACGCCGGTGCGACTACGGTCAATATCCCGGATACGGTCGGTTACGCCATCCCGCACGAGTTTTACGAGATCATCAGCTACCTCAAGCAGAATGTGCCGAATATCGACAAGGCGGTCCTTTCGGTCCATTGTCATAATGATCTCGGTCTTTCGGTCGCCAACTCGTTGGCGGCGATCCGGGCCGGCGCCGGCCAGGTCGAGTGCACGATTAACGGCATCGGTGAGCGGGCCGGCAACTGCTCGCTCGAAGAGGTGGTCATGGCATTGCGTACCCGGCACGATATCATGCCGTACACGACCGCGGTTAACACCGAGCACATTTATGCTGCCAGCCGCCTGCTTTCAACCATCACCGGAATCACGGTGCAGCCGAACAAGGCGATCGTCGGCGCCAACGCTTTCGCCCACGAGGCGGGCATCCATCAGCACGGCGTGATGATGGACAAGGAGACCTACGAGATCATGACGCCGGAGTCGATCGGGTTGAACAAGAACAAGCTCGTTCTCGGTAAGCACTCCGGACGCCACGCCTTCGTCGATCGCCTCAAGGAGCTCGGCTACGATCTCGAAAAAGAGGATATCGAAAAGGCCTTCGTCCGCTTCAAGGCACTTGCCGACCAGAAAAAAGAGATCTTTGACGAGGACCTCGATGCAATCGTTGCCGACGAGGTGGTCCGGATCGAGGAGCGCTACAAGTTGATGCAGATGAATGTCGCTTCCGGGTCCTTCGCTGCGCCGACGGCGACGGTACAGATGGAGATCGACGGTGAGGTCAAGAAGGGGGCTGTCATGGGAGCCGGTCCGGTCGATGCGACCTTCAAGGCGATCAAGGAGTTGACCGGCAGTGATGCCGAGCTCAAGCAGTTCTCGGTCGGGGCTATTACCGGTGGTACCGATGCGCAGGGAGAGTGTACGGTTCGCCTTTCCGAAAACGGTCGTGACGTGATCGGCCAGGGCGCGCACGAAGATATTATCGTCGCCAGCGCCAAGGCCTATATCAATGCCCTCAACAAGATTGC
Source organism: Desulfuromonas sp. (assembly GCA_002868925.1). Taxonomy (GTDB): domain Bacteria; phylum Desulfobacterota; class Desulfuromonadia; order Desulfuromonadales; family UBA2294; genus BM707. The sequence continues at coordinate 25,546 of PKTZ01000151.1, forward strand.
GTCGGTTATCGAGAGAACCCGGGTTTCGCTCTGACGAGTTAGCCCGGCACCAAATAAGAGATTTAAGGAGTGAAGATGGGACAGACGACAGCTGAAAAGATTTTTGCATCACATCTGCGTGACGAACCGTTCCCGGGGACCAAGGTCCTCGATCTCGATCGCGTTCTCTGTCACGAGATTACCACCCCGGTGGCGATTGCCGACCTCGAATGGCGTGGCAAGGACCGGGTATACGACAACACCAAGATCAAGGCAGTGATTGACCACGTCACCCCGGCCAAGGACAGCAAGACCGCTCTGCAGGCGAAGATGCTGCGCGACTGGGCGCATCGCCACCAGATCGCCGACTTCTTCGATGTCGGCCGCAACGGGGTCTGCCATGCCATCTTCCCGGAGAAGGGGTATATCCGCCCCGGCTTCACCGTGATCATGGGCGATTCCCACACCTGCACCCACGGCGCCTTCGGTGCTTTTGCTGCCGGTGTCGGGACGAC